>VGRX01000408.1 GCA_016875215.1 Deltaproteobacteria bacterium | reverse complement strand
GTCCTTGTCATCCGGGATTCCGTCGCCGTCGTCGTCGTTGTCGCAGGTGTTGCCCAGGCCGTCCTTGTCCGTGTCGAGCTGGTCCGGGTTGGGGTACGTCGGGCAGTTGTCCTCCTCGTCCTCGAAGCCGTCATTGTCGTCGTCGTCGTCGATGCAGTCGGCCTTGCCGTCAACGTCGATGTCGAGGAATCCTTCGTCGACCTGTCCGTTGCAGTCGTCGTCCTTGCCGTTGCAGACTTCTTCGGCGCCGGGGTAGACCGTCTGATCGAAGGGTGCGCAGTCCTCGCCGTCGGAGACGAGGTCGTTGTCATCGTCATCGTCGCACGCGTCGCCGATGTTGTCCTTGTCGAAGTTCTCCTGCCCGGGGTTGGCCACGCCGGGGCAGTTGTCCAGGCCGTCCGGGATCCCGTCGCCGTCGTCGTCATCGGTCATGCAATCTGCGATGCCGTCCTTGTCGGAATCCACGAACTCCTCGTCGGTCTGGCCGTCGCAGTCGTCATCCTGGCCGTTGCAGGTCTCGGGCTTGGCCCCTTTCAGCGGATCGCACGATACCAGCGTGCCGTCGATGCAGTTGTCCGCGGTGTGCTGGCACTCGCCCAGGCCGCATTCGGTGGTACCGAGGTCCTCGTCCACGTCCCCGTCACAGTCGTCATCGAGGCCGTTGCACTCCTCCTCTGCCGCGGCAGGGGCATCGCAGGCGGTCAGCCCGTCGAGCGTGCACGTCCGAGTTCCCGGACAGGTGCCGAGGTCGTTCGTGAGGAAGCAGCTCGTCGCCAGCCCGAGCTTCGACGACTTCTCGGTGCACTCGCACTCGCCGGCATCGAACACGCACTGGTCCGATGCGGCGCCGTCCACGGTGAGCGCTGCCTTGCAGGTGAAGCCCGCGGGGCAGGGGCTCTTGCCGTCGCAGAAGCCGCCGCAGAAGGCCCCGAGATCTCCATACTCGATGCACACATCGTCGCTCCCCTCGATGCTCTTGCAGTCCGAGCTGGCCTTGCACGGCTTGCACAGGTTGGCGTGGTCGGACACGCAGATGAACACCACGTCGGGGCCCAGGCCAAACACCTGCTTGCAGCTCCAGCCGGTGGGACATTCCTCCTCGCAGATCTGGGTGCACACGGACTCGCCCATGTGCTCGACACAGAACCCGGACAGGCAGTCAGAGTTGTTCTCGCACCGGTCGAGGAAGCAGCCGGTGGATGCGCCGCACGACGAATCGGAGGTCGGGACCTCAGACGGGAACAGCTCAAGGAAGAGCTCCAACTCCGCCTTTGCCTCGGGGAACGAGACCTTGGTGTCCTTGACGTCTGCTCCGCTGCCGTCTGCGTCGCCGGTCCCCACGCTGATGGTAGCCCCCCCGCACCCGGCTCCCAACCCCACGCAAAGGAGGCTGATCGAAGTAATTCCGGGCAGCCTCCAAACCAATCCGGCCAGCCACCAACGTGCAGATGTGTGCATGCGCTCCTCCTCCAGAACCACCTCCGACTATTCTACTTTCCCGACACGCCAAGGCAAGGGGGAGTTAGGACCCAGAGCGTTCGAACGGGAATGGGGATCGAGAGGGCGAGAGCAGCGGCCGGCGCTGCAACGGAGGCTACTCGCACTCCCCGGCGGCAAGCTCGCCGAGGATGTCATGAAGCTCGGGCTTGGCCTCGGGAAGCGCTTCCTCGTCCACCGGAGGCTCCTCCGCACCGGCGAGGCACTGCCCTTCCTCGACCACGACGGTCTGGTCAGCGGCAGCGGAGCTCTCCAGCGTGAGCTTGCCCTTGACCACCTGGAGGAACGAGGCCGGGTCCTCCCCGTTTTCGTCCTCGGCGAAGAACTTCACCGTCGGCTCGGTTGCGGAATCGAGGCGCACCGTGAACGTCTCGTCCAGCATGAACGCCGGCATGTCGTCGAATTCTTTGGCCACAGCGGCCATGCCCCAGGTCAGGACCAGGTCGAACAGCGGCTTGGTGCCCAGCAGCAGGTCGTTGCCGTCCATAGCGAACGTCATGTCGAATTCCCGCCCATTGTCCTTGTTCAGGTCGATCGCCAGCAGCGTCTTCGTGTTGAGCTTGATGGTGGAGGCGGCATTGCCCAGCCCGAGGCCGGTGAAGCCGATGGTCTCGGCCTTGGTATCGAGCACCATCTCGCCCGTCAGGCCGGCCACGAAGATGGTGAGCTCGCCGCTGACCTGCGGGGGCTGGGAACCGTCCGCGATGTCGTCGGCCGGAACCGGGGACGGTTTCTTGGCACCGTCCGGAATCGGTCCGTCCTCCTCACCGGGTTCGTCCCCACCCCAGGTCATGTCGATCCAGGTCTGGTAGGGGAGCTTCACGGTCACGGCGCCGACATCCGCGGTCCAGCTCAGCGTGGACGCGCCCTTGTCCGCCTGAACGGATACCGAGCCCGGCGCCACTTCCACAGAGAACAGGTCTTTGCCCTGGGTGACGCCGACCTTCACCGTCTCCTTCACCGCGTATTTCAGCTCGAAACGCCCGGCATCGATCTTCTTGAGCTCGAGGCGGACGATCCCTTCGAACACGTCGGGAAGGAAGTCCTCTTCCCCTTCCTCGCCAAAGGCATCGATGTACATCTGGACGACATCCTTGGTCTTGGCCAGATCGACCTCGACGGCCAGCAGACCCTTGTAGAGCTGGACGTGGATCGGATCGACCATCTCGGCCCCGAAGAGGATCCAGACGTCCAGGTCCCCCTCCGAGTAGGACTCGACCTTGACCCGGACGGAGACTTTGTCGAGCATCTCGGCGCAGTCCACACCCTCGCCGCCCTCTTCCCGGGCGATGTCGTCCGCGGGCCGGCCGGGCTCGGCAGGCTTCTCGGGCGGGCCGGCCGGATCCGGCTTCCGGCCCTCTCCTTCACCCCCGACGTCGCAGAAGACATCTCCTTTGAGCACGTAAACGATGGTCTTGCCGTCGTCGGTTTCGACCTGGGCATCGTTGAAGACGTAGTCGGTGAGCATCTTGGCGATGTCCTCAGCGGCCTCCTTCATGCCGCCGTCGATGTCCAGCTCGTCGTCCCCCTCGTCGTCGGGGCAGGGCATCTCCTCTTCGTAGGGTTCGCTGCCGTCCTGGGGGAAGACCGTTCGGGCGCAGGTCTCTTCACCCTCGGGGAGCAGGTCGAATACCTTCTCAAGGACGGTGACGTCCTCGAGGATCTTGAGCACAAGCCCCAGGTCGACGAGGTTGGTCTTCACGTTGGCGGAAGCGGTCAGGGCCGCCTTCTGGGTCTCCAGGTTGAGCGGTTCCTTGGTTTCCCCGCCCCCGCACGCGGTGGCCAGGACGGCCAGGACAGTCAGCAAAACGGCGATTCTCGTCATCGGATCACCTCTCCATTGTGACGGTTGTCAGCCCTCGATGGGCGAATTCGGGCGGAGCATACACAGGTGAGGGGGCGGGATCAAGTCCTTGACAGTCCCCGTGGCCGGCGGTAAGGGTAGGCCTCGGGTGCGGAAAGGGAAGATCGGTGCAAGGCCGACGCGGTCCCGCCGCCGTAAGCGAGGACGAAACCGGCAGGATGACCACTGGGGGGCACCCCGGGAAGGTTGCCGGGAGTAGGACGATTCGCGAGCCGGAAAACCTGACGTACCCGCTCCTGGGCCTTTTTCTCTCCGTGGAGGGAGGAACGGCGTATCGCCGTCTTCACCGAAATGCGACAGAGAAGAAGACCCGGGGCAGGCGGCCGCGGTGGCCGTCGAACGTGCGGGCGGACGATCGCTGTTCCCGAGCCGGGGCGGCGGAGTCGGCAGCCCGCGGAACCAGGGGCCCGGATGTGGCCTCGAAAACGGGGAGGTCTGAGGATGAAGACGTTCGTGAGACTGGCCATGATCGCGTCAGCGGGGGCACTCTTCCTGGCCGGCATCGGCTGCGGCGGAGGGGAGGAGGAGGGCAGGGACGTCGCAGGCGAGGATGCTGGGACCGGGGATGTCGAAACCGCTCCGGATCAGTCCGTGGCGCCGGACGAGACTCCGGAGTCGGATGTCCAGGTGGCGCCGGACGAGACTCCGGAGCCGGATGTCCAGGTGGCGCCCGACGAGACTCCGGAGCCGGATGTCCAGGTAGCGCCGGACGAGACTCCGGAGCCGGATGTCAAGACCTGCGCGGACCAGATGTGCGGCCAGAACGCCGAGTGCGACGAGGC
>VGRX01000407.1 GCA_016875215.1 Deltaproteobacteria bacterium | reverse complement strand
CCCCCCCACATGGTCCGGAGCCGCGTCGTAGTCGTTGCCGGTCCACCATGGGACCACCCACTGCCCCGTGCACTTGAACACGAACCCGTTTATCGGAGGCGCACAGTCCCCGTCGGCCCAGCAGCCGTTGAGCGCGGCATCGAGGCACACGCCGGGGTGCGTCTCGACGAGGCACACCTTGCCCCCAGGGCAGTACACGGCGTTCACGCACACCTGCCCCGGCACACAGTCGATGTCGCCCCAGCACAGGCCCGGCGTGACCGGCAGGCACGCACCGAACGACTCGGGGCAGTCGCCGGGGAACTCGCAGTACGCGACGCCAACGCATCGGCTCCCTTCGGGGCACTGCGAATCGGCCTTGCAGACCTCCGGAACCGGCTGCTCCACGCACTTGCCCGGCGCCTGGATCTGGCCGCACTCCGTCCCGCACTCGCAGAACGTGGCCCCCTGACACTCCTGGCCCGGCTGGCAGTCGCCCTTGTCCCAGCACTCCCCCGGCTGCGGAAGCGGCAGGCAGACCCCCATGTCGCTGGCCGGCGTGAGGAAGCCGCACGAGAACGCCATGTCCCCTCCCAGGTCGCACTCCTCGGCCGTGAAGCAGCAGCCGGGCGGGAGCTCCTGCCCCTCGCACATCCCCGGCGTGTCGATCCCGTCACAGTCCGCGTCGCACGGGCACATGGAGGCGCCGATGCATTTCCCCCCGGCCTCGCAGTCCGAATCCACCCAGCACTTGGGGGCGGCGACCGGCGGCAGGCACTTGCCCACCGCTTCGCCCGGCTGGACCTTGCATTCCCCCGCCTCTCCGCCGTTGCAGCTCCCATCCAGGTCCGGCTCGCAGCAAGGCGGTACCTGGCACCAGGGACCCAGGCAGGCATCGGTGTAGTAGCAACCCCAGGTCCCGCTCATGCAGTTGCAGACCAGGGATGGCTCGCACTCTCCGCAGCAGCACTCCTCGCCGTATTCGCAGTGCAGATCCCCCTCACACGTCCCGGGCTCCAGGGGCGGGGAGCCGGGCGGACACTCCATGATGATCTCGGGCGGAACCGCCTGGTCCTCCACCTCAGAGGGTGACCGTGCGTCGCCGTCCGGGGGCGACAGGTCTCCCGGTTCCACCCCATCGGGCGGCACGACAGTGTCGACCGCGACGTCACCGCCCGCATCTCCCGGCGGACAGCAGTCGCCCGTCACCTCGTTCTTGCCCGTTCCACTGCACGCACAGGCCAGCAGCACCGTGACTACGGAAACAATCAGTCGTCGGGTCGTCATTCGTTCACCTCGTCCAGGCAGTGACGGGAAGAAGAATACCCTGGGCCAGGGTGGGAGGCAAACGCGGAGGTGCAGGGATAGGGGACAGGCAAGACAAATAGGACGAATAGGACGAATAGGACGAATAGGACGAATGGAAGGCATAGGACAGCACCGGGGGAATGCGGGGGGGCTTTTGACTGGCGGCCGAGGGGGCTACTCGGCTGATCATACTAGGAAACCAATCCTGCGATAGCGGCCTTTCGTCCTATTGTGGCGGCGGGTCCTATTCGTCCTATTTGTCCTATTCGTCCTATGTGTCCTATTGCCTTTCCGCCGCCCCGCCGCCCCGCCGCCTTGCCACAGCCCAGGCCAACCCCAGCAGCGTCAGCGCAAGCCCCCGGCCGCCACCGGTGGTTCCGGGAGCTGCGGAGCATCCCCCGCCGCCGCCCTTCTTCGCCGCCGGTGCAGTATCCACAGCATCCGTGGTCCCGGCGGAATCCTTCGGTGTCGCATCCTCCTGCGCTACGATCTCGGGTTCCGGCTCCGGAGAAGGCTCGGCCGGCGTGACCGCACAATCCTGCGGGCAGCTATACAGAGTCTCCTTCCCGGCACAGGTCCCGTCGCCGCATTTGTCCTCGACCGGCGGCTTGCAGTCCTTCGGGCAGTTGGCCTTGGTCTCCGTCCCGTGGCATTCCCCGTCCCCGCAGAACGCTGCCTCCACGTCCGCACAGTCGAACAGGAACTTCCCCGTCGGGTCGGCCCCTCCGTCAGTTCCGCAGTAGTGGAATCCGTCCTCGGCCGACCACCCGCACGACGGCTCGTCCCCGCAATGGTCCATGAAGAGCGACTTGCCGATGCACCACCGGAGCAGATCGCCGGCGCAGCACCCTTCCTCAGGGACGTTGCCGCAGCCCGTGGAGAAGCAGTCCGCCGGACAGATCGTGTAGTCTTCGCCCTCTCCGCACTCCCCGTCGCCGCAGCCCTCCGGCGGAGCCTCGCAGTCCTCGGGGCAGTTCTCGAAGGTCTCGCCCGGATCGCAGTGTCCGTCCCCGCACTCCGATGCGTTGTACGCCTCGCACGACCGGGGCCAGAGCCCCTCCGGATCCTCTCCGCCGTCCGTTCCGCAGGCGTACGTCCCGTCGTCCAGGCTCCAGCCGCATCCCATGTGGTGCTGGCAGCTCACCATCTGCTGGTCCCCCATGAAGCAGTAGACCAGGATGTCGCCGGTGCAGCAGCCAAGGTCCGGCAGGAAGTCGCACTGCTCCTTGAAGCAGTCCTGCGGGCAGCGCTGGAAGTCCTCGGTGCCGTTGCATACCTCGTCCCCGCAATAGCCCGGATACAGGCAGTCGACCGGGCAGCTTTCCTGCGTCTCCCCTTCCTCGCACAGGCCGTTCTCGCACTGCGGGCCGGGCGGAGGGCAGCCGATCGGGAACGCGGCCGCAGGGTCTTCGATTCCGTCGTTCCCGCAGGCGTACCGCCCAAGCTCCTCGCTCCAGCCGCACCCGCCGAGCCCCAGGCAATCCGCCATCAGGAGCGTGCCGTCCTCGCACCAGGTCACCACGTCTCCCTGGCAGCATCCCCCCTCGGTCACCTGGTTGCAGACGGGCTTCGTGCAGTCCGCAGCGCAGTTGGCAGCATCCTCCCCCCCGGAGCAGCTCTTGTCGCCGCAGTTGTTCGTTCCGGGAAGCAGTCCGATGCAGACTCCCGTGTCCGGAGCGGGAGGCAGCAAGGCCCCCGGAACAGCACACACATACCCGCAGGGGCAACCCGTCCCATCGAGCGGCCCGGCACACCAGTGCGTGCATCGGTTCCCCTCCGGACTCGCAGCGAAACAGAGCAGGTCCGGCGCACATTCGGTCGAATCCGCACAGGACTCCCCAAGGCCCGCACTGCCCGCCGGGCAGTCCGCAGGGCACAGGTCCGCCTTCTCCAGGTAGTCGCAGTAGCCGTCCCCGCAAACCGCCGGCAACCCGGCGGGATCGTGCTCGGTCACGATGGCCATGAGCCAGGATGCGTGGATGTCCAGCCGCACCGCGAACGTCTCCCACTCGCACCACTTGTCGGCCAGCGACAGCACGCCCGCAACCTCCTCCCGCAGCCCGTTGCGGACGAACGCCGGTCCTCCCGAGTCTCCCGGACAAGCGTTCTTCGGCGCACCGGGGAAGGTGAAGCTCCAGAAGCCGCTTTCCACGACCTTGCCGATGCTCAGCTCGAGGTGGTTCTTCTTCCCGCTCGAGCCGGGGTCGACGCCGGAGGTCTTCCCGTAGCCCACGTACTCGACCGGCGCGCCGTCCATGCAGTCCAACGAGCTCAGCCGCATGGCCATGGGCATGGCTGCGGCAGGCTCCGCGAGAAGCAGCAGCGCCAGGTCGTGGGGCTGCCCGAGCTCCGGATCCGAGAACGGCTTCCCGTAGTCCGGATGCACGAACGACTGGGTGATCGGGTGCACGCTCACCGGGGCCCATCCGTCCCCTCCCAGCCGGAACTCGGCCGGCGGCTTCTCCCCGTTCACGCAGTGCGCCGCGGTCAGCACCATCTGCGGAGAGATCAGCGTCCCCGTGCACGCACCGAACTCGCCGACCACTGTTCCCACGGACTGATGTCCCTCGTCCGGCTCGCCGCCGACCAGCGGGTGGAAGACCGTCTGGGGGCCGGCTGCACCCCCTCCCGGCCGGGGGGCTGTCGCTCCCACCGGCTCCTGCGAGGAGCAGCCGAGAGCCAGCCACACTACGACCATCCCGATTCCCTTCCATGCCTTCATGGCGTTTCCCTCGTTTGCGGCCACGAGCGTTCCCGTTGCCGCCTGCGACCACCATAGCCGACTGCAACCCCGGCGGTCAACGTCGGCTGAGCGCCCCGACAATTCCGTTGCACCTGTCCCGCAAGACAGGCCAGAGCGAT
>VGRX01000406.1 GCA_016875215.1 Deltaproteobacteria bacterium | reverse complement strand
CGGCCGGACAGACCGGAGCTGCCTCGTCGCACCACGCTCCGCAGGCCAGAGTGTCCGGACCGAACGCCAGACACAGGTTGCCGGGAGGACCGCAGTCATCGTTCGTCTTGCAGCCGGTGCAGATGACCGAAAGGCAGACGTGGAATTCCGGCGCACACTTCTCGAACGGCACGTCGCAGTCCTCGTGTCCGGTACAACACCCCTCCCGGGGCTCCTGGGTCACGCAGGCGCCGTCCACGCAGACCGCATCCGCACAGAGGTCTCTTCCGTCGCACGGGGCCGAGTTGGGCGACGACGTGCATTCGCCTGACGGACCGCAGATGTCGTCGGTACAGACATTGCCGTCGTCGCACACAGCAGCGTCCCCTGCGGCCGCCCCCCCGAGGCACTCGGTCCAATCTCCCCAACCGCACCATTCGTCGCACGAACGGGTCGACGTCCCGCACTCGCCGCACGGCTGCACTTCGGTCCCGCCAGGAGCGCAGGCTCCTGCAGCCTTGCATGGGTCGTGCGGCCTCGGATCAGCTAGACGCACCGTGCTCCAGTACTCGATGCTCCCCCAACCCGAGCCATCGCCCCAGCCGGGTCCTGTCCAGTGCGTGGGGAATCCGTCCCCGTCGGAGAGCCAGCAGCTCACGCCGTCCGGAGTCCGAGCGCACAGGTCCGAAAGACCGTCGCCATCCAGGTCGGCCAGCCGCAACGAATTGTAGTAGCGGGACCGGAACCACTGGTTGCCGTCCGAAAGCTCCGGCCCGTTGAGCTGGGGCCCGAAACCGTCACCGAGCGAATGCCAGCAGCGGATTCCCGCATTGGCACGGGCGCAGACGTCCGCCATCCCGTCACCGTTGATGTCCCCCAACCGGATGGGCAGGTAGTTCGTCTGATCATGCCACCCCGAATCATCGGACAGGGTCGGCCCCGGAACCGCCGGAGAGAAGCCGTTCCCGATCGAAGCGTAGCATTCGATTCCCGCCGGTCCCCGCGCACACAGATCGTCGCGGCCGTCCCCGTTGATGTCGGCCAGCCGGATCGTCTCCCAGTAGCGCATCTCGCTCCAGCCGCCCGCATCGTTCCAGGTCGGGCCGCCGATTGCCTCTCCGTAACCGACTCCGGTAGACAGCCAGCACATGAAGCCTGCTGCACCTCGGGCGCAGAGATCGTGCTTCCCGTCACCGTCGATGTCTCCGCTCCGGATGGTGCCGAAGTACTCCGGCTTGCCCCATCCCTGGTCGTCCGAAAGCTGGGGGCCTGCGAATCCGTCCTCGAACCCGTTGCCCAGCGAACGGTAGCACTCGATTCCTCCCGGCCCCCGACCGCACAGGTCGGCCAGCCCGTCCCCGTCCACGTCGAGCATCCGGATCGTCGAGAAGTGCTTCTCGTTCTCCCACCCCGCGGCATCGGACCATGCGGGACCAAGGATGGCGGTATCGTCAAAGCCGTCTCCGGTCGATCGCCAGCACCGGATTCCCGAGTTCCCCCTCGCACACACGTCGGCAAGCGTGTCCCCGTCGATGTCCCCCATGTGGATGGTCCCGTAGTGGGACGGATGGTTCCATCCCAGGTCGTCGGACAGCTCAGGATGAGGTCCCTGGAGCTGCTTGGACAACCCGTTCTGACCACTCAGAGCGCAAAGCAGGCCGGCAGCGGCCCGAGCGCAGAAGTCCGCCAGTCCGTCGCCATCCACGTCCGTCGAGCCGGCCGCATCGAACAGTGCGGAATCGATCATGACCTGCTCCGGCGGCCACTCGCCGCAGGCTCCCGGCTGACCGCTCCCGGAGGCATGGACCGCCAGGTGGTTCGCGACCACCCGCTCCGGGCCGTCCGACGGGTTGTTCAGGATGCCGCCGTTCTGGACCCACATGGTGCTGGAGCCGCCTCCGTCGAGGTTCACCGCGTCATGTGCCCCCAGATCCTTAATGATCACGGCGAGCTCCTTGAGGGTCACGCCAACGCTGATGTCGGTGCGACCGTCGACGACCAGGAGGTACAGCGTACGCCTGTCCTTCGAAAGCCCGACCGCGGTGCGGGGGTGCTTCTGGCAGAAGTGCCCGGCGCAACTATAGCTGGCAATGGCCTCTCCGTCCTTCATGATCTGGGCGAACCCGGAAACCGCCTCGGTGGTCCACCACTGCGCCTTGAACACCTCGGGCTCGTCGGAGAAGTACGCGTGGTACTTGCCGAATGCCACGACCGACTGCCAGCCGCTGTCCCCGGTGCCGGCCCACACCTCCCCGTTCCCGACGGAGTAGCCGGTGGTCATGTAGTTCTCGTACGAGAAGAAATCACCGTTGATCGCGGCCTGGGCACCGACCAGACTGCCGAAAGACGAAGTCTTCTTCTTCTTCTCGCCCGGTGCCGTCGCCCTCGGCGTCACGCCAGGCTCGCACAGGTCGACCACGAGCCCGAACACCTCGAGCGGCCCTCCCATGTTGGTCTTCTTGAACACGTGCTTGACGCCCGGGTGCGGCGTGGTCCAAGTATCGGCATGGGCAGGAAGCGGCCGCTGCAAGACCAGCGCCGCAGCCAGCAGAGCGCAGACCGTCGCACGCGCAAGCATGCCCCTGTGGTTGGGATAGCAACCTCTCGGATGACTCGGAAGCATATGGACGACCTCCGGAATGCGCCCCTGTCCCCTCCCCCGGGAAGACATGGTACTGATTCTGCGCCAGGGACGGAATGCTGCAACTTCTTGCCGGCATTCAACGGCCCGCCGGATCTGGAGCGCCGGTCGACGGCTTCCGTCCCTATTCATCGGCCCGCCACCTGCGGTCCGACTTCTTCCTGGATTGGATCCGCTTCCCATCGAGGCGGCGCTCGACGGCTGCCTTGGGGACGCGGGTCTTCACGCGCTTGCGCTGCACCTTCAGAGCCTGTGCGAGGAGCACGGCCAGGCGGGCCGTGGCAGCTTCCCGGTTGAGGGGTTGCGAGCGATGCTCCTGGGCCGTGACCATCAGGATTCCGTCGCCGTCGATCCGGTTGGCCAGCCTTAAAAGGATGCGCTTGCGCTGTTCCTCGCTCAGGGTGGGGGAACGGGTCACGTCGAAGCGGAGCACGACCTTGCTGCTCACCTTGTTCACGTTCTGTCCGCCGGGGCCACCGCTTCGGGCGAAAGAGACGTCGAGCTCCTCCTCCGGGATGGAGAGGTGTTCGTTCACGACGAGCATGGAAGGCCTCCTCCGGGGCGAAGCGCCCGACGTTGGGCACGTTCTGTGCTCATGTTCTTCTCCTCCTCGCTCGAGCTTGCAGGACGCGTCCGGCAGGATGCGCTTCCTACAGGTCGGGAACGAGCGGCTTCTTGCCCGTATCCGCGAACGACCAGGCGTTCTCGGCCATGTCGGCTCCGAGCTTCTCATAGGCCCATGTTTCGTAGTGGTAGTTGTCCCAGAGAGCACACGCCGGGTCCTCCTGGTTCCCGAGGCAGGGCATGGTGAGCTGGCGGGGGAGCTTGCTGACCAGCACGGCCTTGGGATGGGCCTGTTGCACGTGCTGCTGCCCCTTGATGACCTCGAGGTACTGGGCAGTCAGAATGAAGTTGTATGGAAGCCGATAGCCGATCTCGCTGACGAAGAACGCATCGAATCCAACTTCCGCCTCGAGCTTCTCGAACAGGGCCTTGAGCGCGTTCCGGTACTCGGTCCAGACGATGCCCTGATCCGCATCCGTCTCTCCCTGGTGCCAGATGACGTACCTGTGACCGACCATGAAGTCGGGGTGGGAGTTGATGTGTTCCAAGGCCGCAAGATACGCTGCGACCGCTGTGCCGTAGACGCCGTCGCTGTCGTTGACGTCGGTCCAGTCCCCCTGGCCCAAGTCCGCTGCCTCGACCAGGGCAGTCCCTCCCTTGGCCCGGCAGACGAAGACCGGCTTGCGCCCGGAAAGTGCCTGCCAGGTCTTCCCGAACGCGACGACGAAGCTGGTCTGGTCGCTGGTCCAGTAGCCGCCGGCCGGAAGGCCGGTGGGGTATTTCAGCTCGCTGAGAACGTTGGCGACGGGATCGTAGTCGAACGCCGTCCCCGGCTCCACCGTGACGGCTGCCGCTCCCTGCCCCCGCCCTCGTGCGTTGGACTGGCCGATCACGAGGAAGACGTCCACCTCCTCCTTGTCGGGGCACTCGGCGTAACAACCGATCTTGCCTCCGCAGCCGTCGTCGAACT
>VGRX01000405.1 GCA_016875215.1 Deltaproteobacteria bacterium | reverse complement strand
GGATGACCATCGCTCTTTTCCCCTTTCAACGCCACGAACAACGCCCCGGGAACAACCTTCCGGCTGTCGCACACCACGGCCGAGACCTCGAGCTCCAGGTCGACGTGCACGTCGATGCACTCCACGCCGTCAAGGAGTTCCCGCAGCACCATCCCCTACCTCCCCTGCACGCCGCCGGCCGGCGAGAACCGGACCCGGACTTCCTGCCATGGAACCACGGCGGTCTTGCCCGAAGGCTTCTGGCTCACCGCAACTCCGGACCCTTCCGCCACCAGCTCCACGCGTGCCGCCATGGCCACGCGCAGCGCCTCCCCAGGCGTCATGCCCGAGAATTCCGGCACCACCGCAGCACCCACCGCGGTCGGAGCCGCAACCGCCTCCTCCACAGGCCCCTCGGCCGGTACCGGCGCCGCGGGCGCAACCGGAGAGGCCTTGGGTGCGATTCGGTGGGTCTGCTCGACGCTGGGCACCACGTTGAGATAGGCAAGCGTCCGCTCCGCAATGCGCGAGAACGCGGGGGCCGCCACCACGCCGCCGTAGTGGTTCGAGTACGGCTCGTCCACCAACACCAGGATCGCCAGCTTCGGCTTGTCGGACGGGACCAGCCCGACGAACGACGCAATCCACCGGTCGACATACCGGCCCGTCTGGCGGGGCCGAGGCCGTTCCTTGCTCTTGACCCAGTACGGATCCACCAGGGTCATCACCTTCTGCGCCGTCCCGGTCTTTCCCGCCGCGTCGAAGCCGTACACCACCGCCTTCTCCCCGGTACCCCCCGGTTCGAGCACACGCCGCATGGCCTCGATGACCTGGCGGGCCACCGACTGGCTCACCACCTGCCGAACGATTTCCGGCTTGTACTCCATCAGCAGCTTGCCGCCGGCATCCCGGATCTCCTTGACCAGGATCGGCTTCATCAGGACGCCGCCGTTCCCCAGGGCAGCGACCGCGGTCACGAGCTGCACCGCGGTCACGGCGATGCCCTGGCCGAAGCTCACGTTCGCGGTCTGCATGTCGGCCCAGCCCCGCTTCCCCTTCTTCAGCGTTCCCGAGGCTTCGTAGCTCGACGTCTTGACCCCGCTCTTCTGCCCGAAGCCGAACCTCCACATGTAGTCGAACAGCTTGTCGTCTCCCAGCTCCAGCCCCAGCTTGCCCAGGCAGATGTTCGAGGAGAACTTGATGCAGTCCCAGAGCGTGAGCCAGCCGTAAGAGCCGTGATCCTTGATCGGCTTGTGGCGAGCGTCCACCCGCCAGGCGCCGTTCTCGCAGAACTCGGTATCATCGAGCGAGCGAAGCCCCTCCTCCAGAATTGCCGCGGCGACGAGAGGCTTCAGTGTACTTCCCGGCTCGAACTGCTCGATGAACGCCGAGTCGTTCCACTTCCAGATCTCGTTGCCTGCGTACATCTCGGTCCCGTTGGGATTGAACGGCGGGTAGTGTGCGACGGCCAGCAGCTCTCCAGTCCCCACGTCCATCACGAGGGCCGTCCCCCGGCGTGCGAACGAGCCGATGACCATGCGGGCCAGCTCCTCCTCCGCAATCGCCTGGATGGGCAGCACGATGCTGAGCTTCACGGTGCTGGCGGAGAACTCGAGCTCCGGGTTGTTGGCCGACAGCGAAACCCCGGACTGATTCTGCTTCCACCCGTCCAGGACGATCTCGCGGCCCGACAGCACGTCGTTGCAGTCGGCCTCGATTCCATACTGCCCCTCGATCTCCATCGGGTCCGGGGCCTTGCACTCGCCGCGCTCCTTCTTCTCTTTCGTGCATTGAGGCACCCGCGCAACGCCGATGATCTGCCCGGCCCGCTCTCCCGCGGGATAGACCCGGGCAGCGGCGGGAATCAGGCGGACCCCCTGGAGCTGCGACCGCAGCCACCGGGCCCTTCCGTCCTTGTTCGCCGGGTCCATGACCGACGTCAGGGCGGCAACGACCTTGGGATCCAGCACCCGGTGCACGTAGCACGCGACGTTCTTCTTCGTGGTGCAGAAGGCCGCCCGCTCAACGCGCTCGGTGCTCCATCCCAGCACGCCGGACAGGTACTCGATCACGAAACCGGGTTCCTGCACCTGGCTGGGGACCACCTCGATCTGCCTCGTCTCGAGCGTCAGCGCCAGCGGCGTCCCTTCCGCGTCCACGACCTTGCCCCGCTTGGCGTAGAACGTCAGCGCATCCTTCTGCTGGCTGATGCCCCGCTCCGACAGCTCGCTGCCGCGGACGAACTGGAGATAGCCGACTCGGGTGAGGCAGGCCAGCAGGAACACCAGGAGCAGCACTCCGACCAGCGTGATCCGGCCGCCGAATCCCTGGATCACGCGCACCGCCGCCACCTTGCTCTCCTGCCTGCTGCGTGCCCTCATCGCATCACCTGCAGCTTGCGTTTGCACCGCCGCCCGTAGAACGAATCGCCGCCAATCTTCTGGCAGCGGGTGAACTCCTGGCTCGCCTCTTCCAGCCGCCCGAGGCGCTCCAGCACCCCTCCGAGCCGGAAGTAGGCCTCCACGTATTCGGGGCACCGCTTCACCGCGGCCTCGAAGTAGTCCTGCGATTCCTCGTCACGCTCCTGTGCGACCAGGACGATGCCCAGGTTGTTGTAGGCCAGGCACATCCCATCGTTAAGAAAGAGGGCCCTCTTCAGGTGCCGCTCGGCCTCCGAGTACTGCTTGAGGTTGAAGTAGGCCCATCCGACGTTGTTCTCGGCCAGGTAGGGGGTCTCGTACATGGGGTCCTTGAGCAACGGCATCAGCACGTCCAGGGCCTTCTGCCAGCTCTGCATGGCGATGTGCAGAGCCCCCAGGTTGGCCCGTGCGATGAGCAGCTTCGGGTCCAACTCCGCCGCCTTCTCCATGTGCAGCAGCGCATCGGGGTACTCCAGCCGCCCCATGTAGATCAGACCGGCCAGGTGGTGCGCCTCGGCATGGTTCGGGTTCGCGGCAAAGCACCCCTCCAGCTCCCGCAACGCAGCCTGGTAGTTCTTGTCCAGGTAGGAGTTCGCTGCCAGCCCATAGAAGTACTCGGCGTCCTTTTCCGCCCGGGACTGTACGCTGCCGCTGCATCCGGCAAGCACCGCGCACGCTGCCCCCAGCACGAAGAGGCCGAACCGGCCACTGGTCGTCCCACTCGGCATCATCGGCTCCCCTCCGCCGGGCTGGCCTTGACCACCAGCACCTCGTTGCTCGCGGGCTGCTTCATGCCCGCACTCAGGAAGAGCTCGGGCCGGAATCGCTGGCTCGTCCTCAGACTCAGGTATTCCGCCTTGAGCAGCTCGTTGTTCACGGTCAGGTTCTCCAGCTCGAGGCTCGCCTTGGCCAACTCCCCCCCCGCACACACCAGCCGGAACTGGCGCCAGACATGGTAGATGCCCAGCAGGGTCAACAGACAGACCACCAGCACCCCCAGGATGAACGTCTTCATCACTCTGCCTGTCATGGCACCCACCTCGCCTGCCGGCCGAATTCGTTCCCGATCTTCATGCGGCCACCCGCTCGGCCCAGCGCATCTTGGCACTTCGGGCCCTTCGATTCGCCCGAACCTCAGCTTCGTCCGGAAGCACCGGCCTGCGGGTCCCGCGCCGGTACGTCCCCGCCCGCTCCCATTCCTGGAACGCGTGCTTCACGATCCGATCCTCCAGCGAGTGGAACGACAGCACCGCCACCCGGCCGCCGATCTCCAGCCGCCCCGCAACCGCGGCCAGGAACCTCGAGAGATTGTCGAGCTCGCAGTTGACCGCGATCCGGACCGCCTGGAACGCCCGCGAGAGCTGCCTGGCCCCGGACGAGGGGAAGACGTCCTGGACCACGCGCACCAGGTCCGAGGTCCGCTCCATCCGCCCCAGCCGGCATTCCGACTCGATCGCACGGGCCAGCGGGCCGGCCCCGCGGATCTCCCCGTACTCCCTGAACATCTCCGCAAGCTCGCCGGCCGTGCTCCCGTTCAGCAGATCACGGGCGGTCACCGCCAGGCCGGAGTCCATCCGCATGTCCAGAGGACCATCCTGGCGGAAGCTGAATCCCCCCTCTCCGTCGAGCAGCGCGCTCGAGATCCCCAAGTCCAGCACCGCCGCGACCAGCCGGTCGATGCCCAGCTCGTCCAGCACCTCGGCCACCTCGGCGTAGCTTCGCAACTGCACCGTGAAGCGGGGCCCGAACCGCCCCAAGCGCTCCCGTGCAGCCTCCACCGCGGCCGGATCCACGTCCGTGCCCACC
>VGRX01000404.1 GCA_016875215.1 Deltaproteobacteria bacterium | reverse complement strand
ACGCCGGATTGAAGAACTCAAGCTTGGCCGCCACCCTCCCGGGCAGACCCGCCGCAAGCCGGTCCAGGTAGACCAGAGGCGTGTTCCCCACAAGCTCCGTCACGTCCGCCGCAATCAAAGGCCGCTTCTTCCGCTCAACCACCGTCTCCATGTTCTCCTCCGTCCTCTCAGGAGCGCCGGCGTCCCGCCGGCATCATTCCCATTTCCACAGCCCCGCCGACATGCCGCCGGCATCATTCCCATTTCCACTGCCCCGCCGACATGCCGCCGGCATCATTCCCATTTCCACTGCCCCGCCCGCACGCTACCGGCCTCGTCCAACCCGTCCCAGCTCTCGACCATACGGTCGAACTTGCCAAATAGGACGAAGCCTACTGGATTAGTAGAAATTATCCCCGCCAAAGTCAAGTGCGGTCCTGCTGACAGGCATCCCGATCCTCCGGCTTGTCAACCTGCAACGGCTGCGAGACTACACCACGGCGAGCGCTGCGTCCAGATCGGAAAGAAGGTCCGAAACGTCCTCGATCCCCACGGACAGGCGAACCAGCGTGTCCGCAATCCCGAGCGATGCGCGCACCTCCGCAGGAAGGCTCGCATGCGTCATGATGGCCGGGTGCTCGATCAGCGATTCGACTCCGCCCAGGCTCTCCGCCAGCGTGAACACCCGAACCTTCTCCAGGAACCGCCTCGCACCCTCGAGGTCCGAGGCGAGGTACATTGTGATCATCCCGCTCATACCCTTCATCTGGGCACGCGCCAGCGCATGCTGCGGGTGGGATTCCAGCCACGGGAAGATGACGCGCTCCACCTTGGGATGGGCCTCGAGGAACCGCGCCACCTGCAGCGCATTCTCGAAGTGGCGCTGCATCCGGACTCCCAGCGTCTTGACTCCCCGCAGCACCAGCCAGGCATCCCATGGCCCCGGGACGCCGCCCACCGCGTTCTGCACGAAACGGATACGCTGCGCCAGCTCATCGTCACGGCAGACTACGATGCCCCCCACCACGTCGCTGTGCCCGCCCAGGTACTTGGTGCTCGAGTGAACCACGATGTCCGCCCCAAGCTCCAGGGGGTTCTGGAAATACGGCGACGAGAACGTGTTGTCGACAACGGTCAGCGCTCCCACGCTTCGGGCAGCGGCCGCTGCAGCGCTTTTGTCCGTCAGCTTCAGCATCGGGTTCGTGGGCGTCTCCAGCCACAGCATGCGGGTTCCCTTCGCCAGGGCCCGCTCCACGTTCCCCACGTCCGACGAGTCCACCCACTGAAAGTCGATCCCGTGCTTGCGAAAGACCCGCTCAAACTGCCGGTACGTCCCGCCGTAGACGTCGTCCGAGCAGACCACCCGGTCTCCGGCCGAGAGCAGGTGCATCAACGCATCCTCGGCAGCCAGCCCCGATGCGAAGGCCACCCCGTGCTTGCCCATCTCCAGGTCCGCGACGCACGCCTCCAGGGCCTCCCGAGTTGGATTCTGCGTCCGCGAGTACTCGTACCCGGTGTGCCTCCCGGGACTCTCCTGCGCGTAGGTGGAGGTCTGGAAGACCGGGACCACCACGGCCCCGGTCCGACTCTCCGGGGCCTGCCCCGAGTGGATCGCCTTGGTGTTGAACTTCATCTCGCCAACCCCCTCACTTGCCTGCGTTGAGGTGCTCGATCAGGTCTATGCGTGTCAGAATCCCGTTGATTTCACCCTCCGAATCGCCCGATCCGACCAGCACCGCACTCCCGCCGAGCAGGTACTCCGATACCTTCGCCAGGCTGGTCTCCGGTCGCAGCACGGGCATCTTCCGGTCCATGACCTTGTGTACCGGGGTCTGCGGTCCGATCCCCGATACGAGAGCGGTCAGCAGCGCCCGCTCCGACACGCTCCCCACAAGCCTTCCCGCCGGATCCTTCACCGGTGCCTGCGAGATGTTCTTGGTCTTCATGTGGTCCGCCGCTTCACCGATCGTGTCGTCCCGCATCACCCAGATGATCGCCCGGTCGCGCAAGCGCACGACGTCCCCGGCTGTAGCCTCCGAGACCTCGTCGAAGAACCCGTTCACCCGCATCCACTCGTCGCTGTAGAACTTCGACAGGTACCGGTTCCCGTGATCAGGCAGCACCGCCACCACCCGCTTGCCGGGCCCCAGCTTGCGCGCGACCTCGAGCGCCACCGCGATGGCCGCACCGCTCGATCCACCCACCAGGAGCCCTTCCTCACGGGCCAGTCGGCGCGCCGCCACGAAGCACTCCCGGTCGTTCACCTGGTACATGTCGTCGATCACCGACATGTCCAGCGCTCCGCAGACCATGTCCTCGCCGATCCCCTCCACCTTGTACACGTGCGGCTGAACCATTCGGCCCGTCTTGAACAGATCGTAGTAGATCGAGCCCACCGGATCCACGCCGACTATCCTCGTCTGCGGGTGGTTCTCCTTGAAGTAGCGGCCGACGCCGCTGATCGTCCCGCCCGTCCCGACACCCATCACCAGGGCATCCACGTTCCCGTCCATGTCCGCGGCAATCTCCGGCCCGGTCGAACGGTAGTGCGCGTCGATGTTCGCCTTGTTGTGGTACTGGTTCACGTAGAACGACCCCGGGGCCTCCCGCGCAATCCGCTTCGCCGTCTCATAGTAGCTGTCCGGGTGATCCGCAGGTACGTTGGTCGGAGTCACGACCACCTTGGCCCCGAACGCACGCAGCGTGTCGATCTTCTCCTGGCTCATCTTGTCGGGCATGGTCAGAATCAGCTTGCAGCCGTAGACCGCCGAGATCAGCGCAAGGCCGGCCCCCGTGTTCCCCGAAGTGTTCTCGACGATGAGGCCCCCCTGCCGCAGCTCACCGCTCTCCAGCGCCCCGCGCACGATGTGGACCGCCATCCGGTCCTTGATACTGCCACCCGGGTTCAGGAACTCGCACTTCACATACAGCTCGGCTGCCCCCTCCGGCACCAGCTTGTTCAGCCGCACCATGGGCGTGCGTCCGATGGCTTCCAGGATGTTGTCGAACGTTCTCATCAAAGGACCTCCTGGTTCAAAAAGACGGGCACACTGTAGAGAACCGACCCGGAACTGTCAATCGAGACCTGCGCCCATTCCGACCAACTCAGTTGCCATCCCGGAGGAAACCGGCTAGACTCCCCCGACGGTTGAATAGCGTCGGCAGGTTGACGTCTCTGGACCGGCTTGTGGTGGGTGCCTTTGGAAGCGGAAGACAAGATTCTCGTGCAGAGAGCCAAGGAGGGAGACGAGGCCGCTTTCAAGGAGCTCGTGCTTCGGTATCAGAGGAAGGTTTACATGATTGTCTATTCCATGATTAGCAATCATCAGGAGGCGCTGGACAAGGTACAGGAGGTCTTCCTCCGTGTCCATCGTCACCTGCCTTCCTTCGAGGGGACGTCGTCGTTCTACACCTGGATGTACCGGATTGCGGTGAACATCTGCATTGACCACTACCGCAGGCGGAAGCTCCAGAGCTACGAGTACGACGACTCCTTCAGGCACGGGCCGGCACTCCAGGAAGAGGTCTTCCCAGTGGTCTCATCGGCCTCGCGGGAAACCCCCACGGGCAGGCTCCTGAGGGAGGAGCTGGCCGCAAAGATCCGTGATGCGTTGGACAAGCTGCCCCCCAAGCACCGGCAGGTTCTGATCCTGCGGGAGCTCGAGGGGCTCTCGTACCAGGAGATCGCCGATGTCGTGGGCATCTCGATCGGTACGGTGATGAGCCGGCTGTTCCACGCGCGGAAGAAGATGCAGAGCCGGTTGTCTCACTACGTCAACTGAGGGGAGGCGGGTCATGTCGAACAAGGCCGAATGCCGGAACGTGAGGGAGATGCTGGAGCGGTTCCTCGACGGGGAGCTGTCGCCGCAGGAGCACGACCGGGTGCGGGGTGAGCTGGCGCGCTGCCAGGAATGCCGCCAGCAGTTCGACCGACTCCAGAAGCTTCGGGCGCTGATCCGTGAGGTCTATCTCGAGGAAGTCAGGCGGGTGAGCCTCGATGCGGTTCTCCCGGGGGTGATGGAGCGGATACGTGCCGAGCGGCCCGGCTGGTGGCAGCGGGTCATGGCGTGGCTGGAGAGATACCAACTCGGGCTGGTATCTCCTGCCGCTCCGCTCGGCGTGGCCGCTGCACTGGCGGCAGCCGTGATCGCGGGCACGCTCATCTACGCCACCAGCGGCACGCCGGAAGGCCCCGGGGTGGGCAAGGGATCCGTCGAGATGGCCTCGGAAGA
>VGRX01000403.1 GCA_016875215.1 Deltaproteobacteria bacterium | reverse complement strand
CCCGCACCCCTACGGCCTGGAGCTTGGCCACCTGGTCCTCGATGAGCGCAATGAGCGGGCTTACCACCAGCGTGGTCCCGCCCCTCGCCAGCCCCGGCACCTGGTAGCAGAGCGACTTGCCGCTTCCGGTCGGCATGACCAGGACGGCATCGCTCCCCGCCGTGACAGCCGCACAGACCTCCTCCTGCCCCGGCCGGAAGCCGGTGAACCCGAAGCGGGTTCTCAGCAGGTCGAGCAGCCTGGGGTCTGCCCGCGGCTCCACGCTGTGCTCGACGACGGTCTTCCTGCGGGGCATCTCCTTTGTCCTCCCGGGCGACAGTGCTTCCGCCCTCCCTGTTATCGTCACGGGACCGCGTTTTGTACACAGAAACATGCAGGACGGGTCTCGAGACCTCGGGCTTTTCCCCGGTCCGGGCCGGCGCGCAGACTCCTCGGACGCAAGCGGCGTCTTCAAATGGAAAGCTGCGGGTGGGCGTGCAGGGGAGCAACCAACACAAGAAGCAACCAGGGATCTCCGTCCAGGATGAACTCTCCCCTTTCGAGAGCATCCGGCACGGTGGGCAATCCGGTCAAATCCGGGTTGACAGCGCCGACCGTGCGTGCTACGAATTGCTTCGTCGTGCCACCGTGGCGGTGGGTGGCGAGGGGGGTGAAGTGAATCCGGGTCCTCATCGTAGACGCAGGCTCATGACCGTTCTGGCCGTGGTGGCCGGGTACCTGTCCTATGTCCAGCCGGCTCAGGCCGGCCGGCCGCTGGAGACGGAAGATCCGGGGACGACGGAACACCGGTCGTTCGAGGTGGAGCTGGGAGGCAAAGCGACTCATGCCGTGTCCGATTGGGGTGGGGCCGACCTGGGACTGAACCTGGCGTACGGCCTCTTCGAGACGGTCGAAGTGGCGGCGTCCGTGGGTGGCACGGCGCTCGACCAGGAGGGATGGAAGCCGGACGTGCTGGCCCTGGCGCTGTTCGCCAAGTGGCGTCTGTTCGGCGAGGAGGGGACGTCGCCGGCGTTGGCCCTGTTCGTGTCGGGGGGGCTTCCGACGCACGCCCCGCACCTCTGGCTCCACGGGAGGGGTTATGGGCTTGCGGGGGGGGCGGCTTTCTCGATGCCGTTGCCGCTGGACCTTCTTGCGAGGGTGGCGGCCCTGTACCAGGTCCAGTTCGACGAGATGGACCTGGCCGTGGGGTCGATGGCGCTGGAGTGGCAAGCTACCGGGAGTCTGGCCTTGGTCTGCGAGGCGGTCGCGGAGCTGGCGCCTTCATCAGCCGGTGAGTCGTGGGCCGTTCGGGGGCTGTTGGGCGCTGCGGTGGCCGTGCACTCCGCAGTGTCGCTCGACGTCGGGATCGGCGTGGAGGGGGACGAGGACATCCAGGGAGTGGCCGGGGTCGTTGGAGTGACCCTGGGTTTCTGACACGGCAAGGGGGGGCCGATGCACATACCGGACGGGATTCTGAGCACGCACGTGTGGGTTCCACTGGCGGCAGGCGGAGTGGGAGCCGTGGCCCTTGCCGCTCGGGCTGCCCGCAAGCGGCTGGCCGAGGAGAGCGTTCCGCTCATCGGGTTGATGGGGGCCTTCGTGTTTGCGCTCCAGATGCTGAATTTCCCCATCGCTGCGGGCGTGAGCGACCATGTGGTGGGCGCGGGGCTGCTGGCGGTGATCTTCGGGCCGAGCGTGGCGATGCTCTGCATGGCGGCAGTCGTCACGATCCAGGCGCTGGTGTTCGGGGACGGGGGAATTGCTGCGCTCGGGGCCAACGTCGTGAACATGGCGGTGCTGTCCACGCTGACGGCCTGGGCGGTGTACCATGCGCTCAAGGAGAGGCTGCCCAACGTCGCGGTGGTGGCCGCTACGCTCCTGGGAGTTCTGGCCGGAGCGGGAGGAGCGGCGGCCTGGGTGATGCTCTCGCAGCCGTACGGTGCGAAGTTCCTCGGGGCCATGGTGCTGACCCACTTCGTCAGCGGGATGGTGGAAGCTGCGGTCACGCTGGCGGTAGTCAAGACGTTGCGAGCTGCCGGGCTCGTTCCCGGCGTGGCGAAGGAGGTGGCCCGATGAAGCGAAGCTGCCTACGGAAGCCGGCTCCGGCGCGAGTGAAGAACGAGGTGGCCCGATGAAGCTGACCCGCGGACAGAGCCTTACTCTCCTGGGGTGCGCCGTGCTGGTCGTGGCGGGGATCCTCTCGTTCTTCGCCTACCCGTTCCCGGATGCGCTGGAAGACTCCCTGGAACAGCACAGGGCTGCTGACGGGATGCCCGCCGGTTCCGACCCGAGCCCCTCGCCGACCGGAGAGACGACCGAGGCAACCGGGACGTGGAATGCGCCGTTCCCCGACTATGCGGTTCCGGGGGTGGAAAACGAGGGGCTGGGCGGAGCTCTGGCCGGGATCCTTGGCGCGGCAGGGACATTCGTCGTGCTGCTCCTGCTGCTGTCCCTCCTTTCGCGGAACTCCGCCGCGCCATCGCCCTTTGCCATACTGGCCTCAATCTGTAGGTGCAGGTCCATCCGGGCCGCCGAGTCGGAGCCAGATGCAAGGCGCGACAGAGCGGGGCGAATGAGGCGTGGCCCAAGCCACGTCGCAGTGAGCCCGCGACCGAGCAACACAGCAGGTGGCCCGAGGCGGAGGCCCGGACATGGGTAGCGGCCACGTGCACGCTGCCCCGTTGGCCACCTCGTGGCTGGGGCAGCTTGATGCGAGGGCCCGGCTGCTGGCTTTCGTGCCCGCGCTGGTGCTGGTGAACCTCGTGGGGCGGGGAGAGCTCGTGCCGGTGGCGCTGGCGGCGACTCTGTTCCTGGGGCTGGCGCTCTCCTGTGGTCACGGTGCCTTGTCGGTGCTGTCCCGCGGGCTCTTCCTGCTGCCGTTCGTCCTGTTCGTGGTGGTCACGCTCCCCTTTGCTGCCGAGGGACAGGCGTTGTTTGCGCTGGACCTGGGGCCGCTGCATCTGGCGGCCACCCGCGAGGGGCTGGAGCTGGCCGCCGACGCCGGGCTTCGCGGGTGTGCCTCCATCCTGGCCGTGCTGGTGCTGTCCGGTACCACCGAGCCCCCGCGACTCTTCGAAGGGATGGCCTCGCTGGGCATGCCGCGGGCTTTCGTCCTGGTGCTGTCCATGGTATACCGCTACCTGTTCGAGATCGCGGGCGAGCTGGCCCGGGTCCGACGGGCGGCGCTGGCCCGTGCTTTCCGGATGACCTCGGTCCGGGCCGTTCCCAGGTTGGGGACCATGGCCGGGGCGGTCCTGGTGCGCAGCGTCGAGCGCAGCGAGCAGGTGAACAGGGCCATGCGGGCCCGCGGGTTCGACGGCGAGGTCCGCACCATGACCCGGGAGCGGTTCGGGCCCCCGGAGATCGCATTCCTGGCGCTCTTCCACGGCCTCCTGGTCGTCCTGCTCTTCGGAGTGTGATTTGCACAGGCCGATCATCGAGACGTCCGACGTCTGCTTCGCGTACCACGACGGCAAGCCCGTGCTGACCGGAATCAGCTTGTCCATCCTCCATGAGGACTCGGTCGGCTTCATCGGTCCGAACGGGGCTGGGAAGTCCACGCTGCTGATGTGCTTCAACGGGCTCCTGAAGCCGACCTCGGGCACCGTGCGGGTGGACGGGCTGCCGGTGGTCGAGGCGAACCTGAAGGAGGTCCGCCGCAAGGTCGGCTGGATGGCCCAGGACAGCAACGACCAGCTCTTCATGCCCACCCTGTTCGAGGACGTCGCGTTCGGACCGCTCAACCTCGGGCTGGCTCGCGAGGAAGTCCTGAGCCGTGTCGAGGATGCGTTCCGGCAGGTGGGCCTTTCCGGATTCGCGGACCGGGCGCCGAGCCACCTGTCGGGAGGAGAGCGCAAAGCCGCCGCAATCGCCACCGTGCTGTCCATGCGGCCCGAGATCCTGCTCCTGGACGAGCCGACCAACGATCTCGACCACGCTTCCCGCCGAGCGCTCATCGACCTGCTCAAGCGCCTCCCGGTGACCCGTGTGGTCGCCAGCCACGACCTGGAGATGATCCTCGAGCTCTGCCGCCGGGTCATCCTGTTCGACCAGGGGCGGATCGTGGCCGAGGGACCGACAGCGGAAGTGCTGGGCAACGAGACGTTGCTCCGGGCACACAGGCTCGAGTCCCCGCTGTCACTGGCGCTGAGGCGGTAGTACGGCAGGGCCGTTCTGCGGCCCCGTCCATCCCCCCTGCGGCCCCGTCCATCCCCCCCGTCCCCAGGTCCGTCCCCCC
>VGRX01000402.1 GCA_016875215.1 Deltaproteobacteria bacterium | reverse complement strand
GATCCTTGATTGTTGAGGGGTTGCCTGCTATACCTGCGGGCGGCAAACAGGGCACGGCCGCAGGGTTCGCAAGCACGCGCAAACGGTAGGGCCGGTCCGAGGGGCGGAGATGAAGCGAGTTCTGGTGACCGGGGCCGGGGGATTCATCGGCTCCCATCTCGTCGAGCGGTGCCTGGCGGACGGGATGGAGGTGCGGGCATTCGTGCACTACAACTCGCGCAGTTCGTGGGGCTGGCTGGACGGCTCGCCGGTGCGCAGCTCGGTCGAGGTGGTGGCCGGAGACGTGCGGGACTTCGATTCGGTCCGTGCGGCGACGCAGGGGGTGGACGTCGTGTTCCACCTGGCCGCGCTGATCGGGATTCCTTACAGCTACGTGTCTCCGCTGGCCTACATCCAGACCAACGTGGTGGGGACGTACAATGTCTTGCAGGCCGCTCGGGAGGAAGGGCTTTCCCAGGTGCTGGTGACCTCGACCTCGGAGACGTACGGTTCCGCTCAGTACGTTCCCATCGACGAGCGGCACCCGGCGGTGGGGCAATCCCCTTATGCGGCGACCAAGGTGGCCGCAGACCAGCTTGCGCTGAGTTACCACAAGTCGTTCGGGTTGCCGGTCAAGGTGGTCCGGCCGTTCAACACGTTCGGCCCGCGACAGTCGGCCCGTGCAATCATCCCGACGATCATGACGCAGGCCATTTCGGGCAGCGGAGTCGTCCGCATCGGCAGTCTCACGCCGACTCGCGATCTGACCTACGTGGCGGACACGGTATCCGGCTTCCTCGCCATTGCCGAATGCGATGCCCTGGTCGGCCAGGCGGTCAACATCGGGACCGGGCAGGAGATCTCCGTGGGAACACTGGCAGCACGGATCATCGAGCTTTCAGGGACAGGAGCCCGCCTGGAGCCTGACTCACGACGGGTACGTCCGGATGCCAGCGAGGTCACGCGCCTGCTGGCCGATACCTCGCTCCTTTCCGCCAGGACCGGGTGGAAGCCGCAGCACACGCTGGATCAGGGGCTGGAAAAGACGCTGAGCTGGGTGCGGGAGCACATCGACCTCTACAGGTCCGACCTGTACAACGTCTAGGAAGCCATGATTCCATTGTCGATCCCCGAGATTTCCGGAAACGAGTGGAAGTACGTGAAGGAGTGCCTCGATACCGGCTGGGTGTCGTCGGCAGGCCCGTTCGTGAACCGGTTCGAGCAGGAGATTGCCCGCTACACCGGGGCCGGACATGGGGTCGCCGTGGTGAACGGAACCGCCGGGCTCCAGCTTGCTCTGCTGCTGGCCGGCGTGAAGCCGGGGGACGTCGTGCTCGTTCCGTCGCTCACCTTCATCGCACCGATCAATGCGGTCCGGTATGTAGGTGCCGAGCCGGTGTTCCTGGACTGTGACGACTACTACAACCTGGCTCCGGAAGCGTTGGAGAGGTTCCTCGATGACGCGTGCATGACGCGCGTCAACGAGTGCGTCATGAAGGATTCCGGGCGCCGCGTGGCCGCGGTGATTGCGGTCCACGTGTTCGGCAATGCGGCCGACCTGGAGCGGATGCTCCCCCTCTGCCGGCAGCACGGAATCCCGCTCATCGAGGATGCCACCGAGAGCCTCGGAACCCGCTATGCGCAAGGGGATCTGGCCGGGAAGCACACGGGCGCCGTCGGTGATTTCGGGGTGCTGTCGTTCAACGGCAACAAGGTGATCACGACCGGGGGAGGCGGCATGCTGCTGACGGCCGATGACGGTGCGGCAGCCCGAGCCAGGTACCTGAGCACGCAGGCCAAGGATGACCCGGTCCGGTACGTGCACGACGAGGTCGGATACAACTGGCGCCTGACCAACGTCCAGGCGGCCATCGGCGTGGCGCAGCTCGAGCAGCTCGATCGGTTCGTCGCGCAGCGGCGGAGCCATCATGCGCGCTACACGGAGCTGCTGGCCGGTGTCCCGGGCCTCGAGGTCGCAGGCGTGCCTTCCTATGCGGAAAACAACTGCTGGCTGACCGCGATTCGCATCGATGCATCGAGGTACGGCCGGGATCGGGAGAGAACCATGGAGCACCTCCGGAAGTCGGGGGTGGAATCGAGGCCCGTCTGGCATCTGAACCACCAGCAGGCCCCCTACCGGGGCTGCCGTGCATGGAACGTGAGCCGGGCGGTGGAGCTGTGGCAGCGGACCTTGAACCTGCCGAGCAGTGCGGGCCTCAGCGGCTCGGATCTGGACAAGGTGGTGGAAGCCCTGAAGGGGTGACAGGCATGGCTCAGAGTCTATCTCGCCGGATGATCGAGCGGTTCAAGGGGACTGCCCCCGGACAGGCAGCGAGGCGAGTCGTCCGGTTCTCGCGCTGGGTCCGGGAGTGTGCGGTCGATTCGATCGGGCTGGCCAGGCTGGCCGTGACGGACGACCCCGGGATCGTCGGGACTCCGTTCCTGTCGTTGCAGCAGTGGAAGCGTGAGCTTGAGAAGCTGCCCCCTGCCACCGGGCAGGAGATCCTGCTGTTCGCCATCCAGAATCGGACGTGGGTGGAATGGATGGTGTGGGCTGCCGCGGTGTTCCGGTCCATGGGATATCGGCCGGTCGTGGTGTACTCGGGACAGACCGTGAGCCGCATCTACGAGCCGGCCGGGTTCGGCGTGGGGCTGGAGCGGTTCGGCGGAGTGTTCTGGAAGCATGCGCTCGCCACCCCGCAGATCGGATTCCTCGATCTGGATGATTTCGTGCGGGCCGAGCCGTCCCTGGAGGCCGAGTATGCGGCCTTCTCCAACAGGGCCGCTCACATGATCGCGGCCTATGACCTGGAGGTGGAGGAGTTCGAGCCCGAGGATCTCGCTGCGCAGTACGACGAGAAGGTGCGGGAAGCGGAAGCGATGCTGACGCGGTACACGCCGGCGTTGCACCGCGTGCTCGGCCAGTTCCCTTCGGCCCGGGCCGTGGCCCCCAACGGCCAGATCGGCCTGTCCACCGCCATTCTCGAAGTGGCCAACCGCAGGAACGTGCGGGCGGCCTTTGTCGAAGCCTGGTGCATGCGACCGGGGCACATGGTCTGGAACTTCAACCGGGCCGCTCTCGACTACGACGTCAGGGGGTGGCTCAGCTACCTCGGCAAGCTGGCCCCGGATGCCGAGGCGGAGGCCGACCGCTACATGCGTTTCCAGGAGCGGGCGCACATGAGCCAGAACGAAGGGTGGCTCAAGGACTACCGCCCCGTGCAGCGCAGCAACACCGCAGCGCCGTTCCCCGCTCAGCTCGAGACCTTCCTGGCCCGTCCCGGCGCCACGTTCCTGATGGGGACCAACGTCGTGGGGGACAGTGCCACGCTGGGGCGCGCCACGATCTTCAAGAGCCAGAAGGACTGGGTGCAACAGGTGGTCGCGTTCTTCCGTGAGCACCCGGAGCTGAACCTCGTGTTCCGGGCGCACCCCGACGAGGTAACGATCCGGGCACGACGGCGCATGGGTGACGTTGCGGCCCAGGCCGCAGGCGGTGCGGACAACGTGTTCGTGATCCCGGGGGAAAGCGATGTCAGCTCGTATGCCCTGATGGCAAGGGTCCGCTGCGGACTGGCCTGGGTCAGCAACGTGGGTCTCGACATGGCATTGCGGGATCTCCCGGTCGTCATCGCGGCCAACGCTGCCTACTCCGGCCTGGGGATCGTCCGCGAAGCACAGACCCGGGAGGGGTACTTCGAGGAGCTCCTGTCGCTGGCCGAAAGTCCGGTGGGGCCGTCCCCCGAGGCCATCGCCCTGGGCAAGCTGTACCAGAGGGTCCTCACCCGCACCCTGTCGCTCCAGGCCAACGAGCGGGGCTACAGCGCGGGGCGATTCCGTCTCCGGCCCGGCCGCATGACCGGCGAACAGCACAAGTTCTTCCGCATCCTGGCGGGAGAGCTCGATGACAAGGGCCGGGAGAAATGACCACCCCGACCAGCTTGCGGGAGCGCCTCTCCCGCCTGGTGGCCCTGCGGGAGCTGAAGGGGGCCGCGCTGTTCAGCTCCTCGTCGGTGGTGCTCAACCTGGCCAGCCTGGCATCCGGGTTCCTCGTCTACCGGTGGCTCCCTCCGTACTACATGGGGATCTGGCAGACGATGGTCCTCGTGCAGACCTACTGCTCCTTCCTCACTCTGGGCGTGGCCAACGGCATGAACCGTGAGCTGCCCTACGTGCTGGGAAGGGGCGAAGTCGACCGGGGACGGGCCATGGCAGCAACCACGATGGCCTTCAGCCTGTTCGCTTCCGGGCTGGCGCTGCTGGGGGG
>VGRX01000401.1 GCA_016875215.1 Deltaproteobacteria bacterium | reverse complement strand
TCCGGAGGTATGCGATGACGTTCCGCTCGTTCTGCCTCCCTCTCGGGCTCGTTGCAGCCCTGGCTGCGTGGGGTTGCTCGTGCCCCTGCAAAGACAAGTGCGGACTGGACGTTGAACACCCCGGGCTGGATGCTCGAACGGAATCCGGCGCCGATTCGCCCGGGTCGCCCGACGGAGCCCCTGTCGAGGACCGGGCGGGTCCCGGCGATCAGGCTGCCGATGGTGCAGTCGACGTGGCAGGCATGGACATCCCCGATGCGCTGCACGACGGTGCCGACCCCGTGGATGGGCACACGGATGGCCTCCTGGCTGCGGACCAGGAGAATGACGGCGCGGCTGGAGCCGATGGCACGGCCAACATGCAGGACCAGTTGGACGACCCGGCCTCTGCGGA
This sequence comes from Deltaproteobacteria bacterium, assembly GCA_016875215.1. Classification (GTDB taxonomy): domain Bacteria; phylum Myxococcota_A; class UBA9042; order CAIXZC01; family CAIXZC01; genus CAITUV01. Next base: position 3,876 of record VGRX01000401.1, on the reverse strand, counting down.
CGTTGGGAACGACGCTGACATCGCGGTGCCGGATGCGCAGCCCGACGTCCCCCAATGGCCGCCAGCCATCGAGGTGATGTTCCTCCCCACGCCCGAAGAGGACAAGAACAAGGGGCTCAACTCCAACGTGTACTTGTCAGCCATCGGCCACCCTGCACCCGACGAGCAGGACGGTTTCGTCGAGGCCATCCACCCGATCGCCGTGGCCATGCGAAAGACCTACGGCGTCCCGGCCTGCGCCATCGGCGGCATGGCCATCGTCGAGGCCGGATACGGTTTCACCCGCACCGGTTGGCTGGCCAACAACCTGTTCGGGCTCAAGTACTGGAACCAGAGCAATCCGTCGGGGGCCGGAACCGGAATCGAGCTCTACCAGCTCCGTGGCCAGCCGGACGAGGCTTGGGACGGCTCGGTCAAGGTCCTGGTCAGCTACGGTCCGGACAAGAAGATCTTCGACGAGGATCCCCGCTACGACAACCGCTATCCCGTGTTCCCGAACTACGATGCCTGCGTCGAATACCTCGTCGTGGACCGGTTCATGGGCAAGACCCTCTACCCCTTCGTGCTCCAGTACCAGCAGCGCCTCAAGGAAGGGTGGACCATCAAGGATGCCGCAATCCAATTCCTGTTCGAGATCGCGGCCCCGCCGGCTCCGGGCCTCATCTACGACCCGAACGGCAACGACGAGTACTACCTCGTGACCCACGTGAACGACAAGGGCAAGGTTGTCTACGGCGGCGGCGGCTACAACCAGAACGGCGGCACCTACTACAGCAAGGTCATCGGCTCGGCCATGAAAGAGTGGGGCCTGTATGCGTGGGACAAGGAGTAGGGCCACCTCATCGGGACTCTATCATCGGGAGCCTGGACAACGGTCCAGGTCGAAGCTCTCCCGCTTCGCGAGCGACAACTTGGAGCTACTCTACGCCCACGCAGGCGTTGTGCACGGATGAGGGATGCCGGTCCCGCGTCGTCGAGCTACTCTACGCCCACGCAGGCGTTGTCCACCCAGCCGCAGGGAATCTCGCAGGCGATCTGTGTCGTGTAGTTCGCACAAGGCAGCCCCGGTCCCCCTTCATCGGTACCCGTGCAGGCACCATCGGCCCACGTGCAGATGCCCTCACACGAGGCCTGATCCGGATACGTCGCACAGGAGGAGGCCACGTCAGGAGCCGCACACGCTCCCTCTGCCCAGATGCATTTGCCGTAGCCGTTGAGCGAGTCCGTCGCTGCGCAATCCGTCTCTGCCTTGCCGGCACACGGATCGACGATGCACGATTCCTCGGCCCACGCGCAGGGAATCTCGCAGGCAGCCTGAGTCGTGTAGTTCGAGCACGGGAGTCCCGCCCCCCCCTCGTCGGTCCCGGTGCAGGCCCCGTCAGCCCACGTGCAGATACCCTCGCACGAGGCCTGGTCCGGATACGTAGCGCAGGAGCTCTCTGCACTTGGGACCGCACAAGCCCCGTTGGCCCAGACGCACTTGCCATAGCCGTTGTCCGAGTCCGAGGCCACGCAGGCGGCCTGGGCCGTTGCCGCGCAGATGCCGGCCGGCTCCTCCTTCTCCGTACCACAGCCGAGTGTGGACGTCATGGCGAGTACGACCAATGCACAAAGCCAAGACAGTCGGTTCATTTCTCACCCCTTTCTTCCTGGTTCATGGATAGGCAGCGACGGCGCCGCCCCCGTGCGGCAGCCATCGGAAGGGGCTATATCAGACGTCTCGAATCCTGTCAACGCGTTCAGGGGGCGCCGGATCGTCCGCTCGACGCAGGCGGACGTGAGCGGATGGTCGAGCGGGCGGGCCGAGATGCGAGCAGGCGGATGCCTGCGATCCTGCTGAGGCAACTTGCAGATTTGTTGCGGGGCAGCAAGCTTGCGTCAGAGCCCCGATCGCCGATGTCACGAGCGGTCCCCAGTGCGGTAGGCCGGCCGCACCGCCGGGAAGCGCTGGGGGCGACCGCATGTCTCCCTGTCCGGCTACTCTGCCCACTCGATCGCCAGGTCGACCTTGCTCCAGTCATCCTGGTGCCAGCCTGCGCGGACGAGGCCCACTCCCCGCAGAAGCCTCTCCTGTTCGGCCCTGTCCACGTGGTAGTTCATCCCCAGGGTCAGCTCCTCCAGGCAGAGGTCGCCGAACTCCCCCACGAACCGGAGCCGATTGTGGCGATCGTAAGCAAGGAGCAGCGACGGAACAGGGCCTGCCTTGCGGTAGGCTGCGAACGTGAAACCCATCCGGCTGTGCATCTCCCGCTGACCCGAGCTTCCGCTGCCCCCGACCGCCATCCACTGGGCCTCCGGCACGAAGAAATACTGCTGGAACGGATTGCGCGCATCCCACCAATCGAACGGAGGCGGCAGGTCGAACCGACGCTCCCTCCGCACCCGCAGCCGCTCGTGCCGGTGCCGTCCCGTCCCCCACTTCTTCTTCCATGAACGAGGGTGGAACTCCTGATACTCGGCCTTGAGAATACGCGCAGCCAGCGGGCGGCGCTTCTCCACCAGCGCCTCAATGAAGCGATCGTCCGGCTCCACCTTGTTCGCGATGGCCCGTCGCACTTCGTCCTCAATCTCCCGGGAGAAGCACCGCCATACCTTCTCGTCGAGTTCCGAAACGATACGCTCCCGGGTGATGCGGACGAACGCCTTGCGAGTCCAATGCTCCGGGGCCAGGATCTCGCAGTAGATGAGCACGGTCCATGGGTGCGCCCCCGTGCCTGCCAGGTGCTCGGCCAGGAGCGAATGCGACATCGACAGGTCCAGCCCGGTGTGATTCCAGCGAGCACGGGCCAGCTCGGCCAGCCGAGCCGACACAGACTCCGGCAGATCCCTCCACTCCTCGGAGCGGAACCCGATTGTGCGAGTCGTCTGTCCCATCCAATGCCTCCCCATCCGATACGCGTGAGTCTACCATCGAGAAGGGCCACCCTCAACCGGGCATTTCAGTCGGTCAACCAGATTGCGCTGGAGCAGGCCCGCCGCCCCGACCAGAAGGGGAAGGAGTAGAAACGGGCAGCGTGACCGGGGGCCAAACCCGGCATGCGGACCCGCTGCCGCCCTCTACCGCCGCTTCTTCTTGCTCTTTCCGAACTTCTTGGCCTTCTTCTTCCGGGACTTCGTGCCAGCGGGATGCTCCGTGAAGACCCCCCTCCCGCCCTCCGTCCTCCGGCACTCCCGGAAGTGCTCCTCCGCTGATGAGGGCATTGGCCTTGCCTTGGCGTACCAGTCGGCGGGCACCTCCACGAGCTCCTCGGCATCGCCGGCGATTCCCGGGTCGATGCCATCCCGCTCCCCGGCCTGGAGCACCGCTTCCGTGACCCTCGGATGCCCGGTGTGCACTGCGGCACGAGCAAGCCAGGTGACCATCTCGCCGTCGTGCTCCTCCGACTCGATCGCCTCGGCCAGCCGGTTCGCGATTCCCTCCTTGAGCTCCGGCCACCTGCCGCCGGCCCGCACCACCCCTTTCACGCACAGCCCTCGGGGGTACGTGCCGACCGACTCGTCCAGGCAGAAGCCGAGGAACTGCCAAACCGCGTCCTGGCCGAAGCGGATCGGGAACCCTTCCATGCCCTCGGCGACCATCTCGTTGCCGTCGTCCACGGCAGCGACTTTCAACAGGAACGGGACAGACGACGGGTCCCCGATGCTGGCCGCGATGAAGGCAGCGCGCGTCGGCCCCCATGCGGCCTTCTTCGCATCCAGACCGGGCAGACCTTCGTCCGAGATCAGCACCACCACGTCGTCCATGATCTCGTTGAGCAGAGGGACCGCTTCAGCGCCCCGCTCGACCAGCCCCCGCCAGACGTCGAGAGCCACGTGCCTACCGGATTCCATGAGGCCGCGGGTCATCGGGTCCGCCACGTAGGCTCGGGGCTCCCC
>VGRX01000400.1 GCA_016875215.1 Deltaproteobacteria bacterium | reverse complement strand
TTGTGTCTGCCGCGTCGGCCCTGGGGGATCGGGCGCTGGTGCTCGAGCAGGAGACGATCCCGGGGGGGCTGCTCCGCTCCCCGCAGACGGCCGGCTTCACCATCGACCTCGTTCCACACGTGTTCTTCACCCCCGATGAGCGGGCCCTGCGCTTCTTCGAGGAGATGGTCTCACACGGCCGCTTCCACGTCCGGGAGGCCGATGCCCGCGTCTTCTCGAACGGCGTGCTGACCCGTTTCCCGTTCCAGTGCTCGCTGCATGGGCTGCCCCCCGACGTGCTCGTGGAGTGCCTCCTCGGATTCGCAGGGGCAGGGACGTCGGCGGGCCGAACGGTCGGGGATTTCGCTGCCTGGGTCGAGGCATCGTTCGGTCCCGGGATTGCCCGCCACTTCATGGTCCCGTACAACACGAAGCTGTGGGGAGTGAACGACCTGGCGGAGCTCTCCTCGGACTGGGTCGGCGGCAAGGTGATCACCACCGAGCTTGCCGATGTCGTCGAAGGGGCTGTGAAGGACCGGCGTTTCGACAAGCTTCCCAATGCCACGTTCCGATACCCGGTCAACGGGGGGATCCAGGCATTCTCCGACGGTATTGCTGCCCGCGTGAAGAACCTCCGGCTCGAAAGCGAGATCATCCGGGTGGACCTCGGCCGCAAGGTCGTCACGACCCGGGACGGCGCCGAGATCGCCTGGCGCCGCCTGGTCTGGACCCTGCCGCTTCCCGCACTCCCCCGGCTCGTTGAGGCCCCCTTGCCCCAGGATCTTGCCGCAGCGCTGACCCGGCTGCGCTGGCGTGACGTCGCGGCAATCCACCTGGGCATCGGAAGGGAGCGCATCGTGCCGTGGCACTGGATGTACTACCCCGAGCACGAGTATCCCTTCTACCGGGTCAGCTTCCCGGGCAACAAGGCCGACAGCACCGTGCCGCCCGGGTGCTCGTCGCTCATCGCCGAGTGCTCGCTCGCTCCGGACGCGCCGCTCGATGCCGAAGACCTGCTCCGGCGTTGCATCGAAGGGCTGGTCCGGTCACGGATCCTGCGCAGCGAGGACGACATCCGGCACTCTGCCACGTATCGGCTCTCGCCCGCGTACGTGATCCATGATCATTCCAGGGTGGCCGCGGTGGAGGCCGTCACCCGCTACCTGGATTCCCATGGTGTGGTCACCGCGGGCCGCTTCGGCCACTGGCGCTTCTACAACATGGATCGGACCCTGCTGTCCGGCCTCGAGGCTGCCCGCAAGGCAGCCCTGGAGGAGTGAAACCGAGAGGCCTCGCCATGGAGCGGACGGTCGGAGTCATCCTGGCCGCGGGAGAAGGGCAGCGCATGGGGCCGGTGGCGAAGCATTTCGCCAAGTCAGCGCTCCCGATCTGCAACGAGCCCCTCGTCGTGGGCCACCTGCGACAACTGGCCGCGGCCGGAATCCGAAGGGTGCTCGTCGTGGTCGGGTACGGCAGCAACCAGGTCGTCCGGACCGCTTCGCTCGGTTGCCCGGACGGGGTCTCGCTCACCTTCGTGGAACAGCCGAAGCGGTTGGGGATCGCCCATGCCCTCCACCTCGTCGAGGAGGCTGCTGCCGGAGCGAACCTGGTCGTGCTCCTGGGGGACACCCACTTCATCTTCCGTGACCTCGCGGCGGGGCTGGCCCTGCTCTCCTCGAACACGGAGCCGGGGACCGCTGCGGTCCTCTCCGTACGCCCGGTTGCCGACCCGGACTTGATCCGCCGGGAATGCACCGTCCGATTCGATCCTGCCGGCCGTCTCGTGGAGATCCGTGAGAAGCCCTCCGAACCGTTCAACGACCTGAAGCCGTGTGGCTGCTACTTCTTCGGCCCGGAGATCTTCGACGCGATCCGCCGTACCCCCGCAAGCCCGCTGCGCGGGGAAGTGGAGATCTCCGATTCCATCCAGACCCTGGTACACATGGGGCTGTCCGTGAGAGGCGCCCCCACCGTGGAGTGGGACCGCAACATCAACTTCCCGGGAGATCTCCTCACCTGCAACCTGATCGAGCTGCGACGCCGGAACCTCCCGGCCCTGGTCGGCCGCAACGTTCGGGTCCACCCCGAAGCATCCCTGGTGGACTCCGTCGTGGGAGATGACGCCCGCATCGACGTGCCGGTCCGCCTCGTCCGCTCCCTCGTGCTTCCCGGCACAGTCCTCTCCGTTCCCGCAACCTGCACGGACTGCATCCTCGGTCCCGGCTTCGTGCTGTCGGACTGCACGCAGGGTGATTCGGTGGATATGCCGAAGTAGAACTCAGAGGCCTGGCCGACCCGTGGGTGCGGTGCGCCAGCGGCGCAACAAGAGAAGCAGGGCCAGGAGGATCAGGCCCGACATCGGGGAGCCGGCCGGAGCGGTGGAGCAGCCGCCATCGTCCTTGGGTTTTTCTTCTTCCTCGTCCTTTACGCACCATCCGAAGACGGGCCTGTACCCGGGCGGGCAGGTGACCGGGTCGACCGTCTCCTTGCCGGAACCGGTATCCACGACTTCGTGGACCACTTCCGGCTCGGTCTCGTCCTTGGCCTCTGTGATGTCGGGGAGTGACTCGACGACCTCTTCGACCGGAGCGATCGCCTTGCACTTGCCGCTCTTGCACTCGAAGCCTTCCTGGCATTCACCGCAGCTTCCGCCGCCGCCGTCGCTGCCGCATTCCTTGCCGAAGCAGGGATCCGGGATGATCTGGCAGCTGTAGTCCGCAGCGCAGTACTCGCCCTCGCCGCATTCGCCGCACGTCCCCTTGCACGGCACGCACTTGTTCTTGCCCGGGTCGCATATGAGCCCTTCGGCACAGGTTCCCCAGTCGCCGCATTGCTCCTGGCCGTTCTCGAGGCAACCGTGCGGGCAGCCGTTGGGGCCGCACTGCTTGTTCAGGCAGCCGGCCGTGGGGTCGCACTTCTTCACACAGATGCCCGGGGGCTCGTCGACGCTGTCTTCCGGAGTGCAGTCATAGCCCACCGGACACTGGCCGCACATCCCACCGCAGCCGTTGGGTCCGCATTCCTTGCCGATGCACTTGGGCTGGCAGATCTCACAGACGTAGATCGCCGGGTCGTCGTCGAACGACACGTCGCACCGCCATCCGGCGGGGCAACCTCCGCACGATCCGCAGGCCACGCACATGCCGGTCATGGCATTGCACTGCTGTCCGACATCGCAGTCCTTGTCGATCTTGCATGGCTTGAGGCCGATGTCGATGCAGCCGGGCGGGCAACTGTTCGGCCCGCAGTCCATGATCTCGACCATCTCCGGCGGCTTCATGCACTGCGCCTGGCACGGGACGCAGGTGCCGGTGGCCTCATCGCACGGCATGCCGATCGGGCAGGTACCGCACTGGCCTCCGCAGCCATCGTTGCCGCAGCTCTTCGGCTGGCCGTCCTGGTTGTTGCAGTTGGGCACGCACGGCGCACACTGGAAGTAGTACTCATCGCCGTCGGCCGGGTCCTCGTCACAGGAGAAACCGGGCGGGCAGGGATTGCCGCACGGGCCTCCGCAGCCGTCGCTGCCGCATTCCTTGTTGGTCCCGTCATCCTTGACACAGGTGGGCAGGCATGCCTCGCAGATGTGCGTTTCCGGGTCGATCAGCGTCTCCAGGTCGCAGGTCAGCCCTTCCAGGCAGGTGCCGCACTGGTTGATGCACCCGGGGGCCGGAGCGCCGCACTGCTTGCCGTCGCACGAGCACTTGTCCTCGACGCAGACGTAAGGGAAGGCGCAGTAGAACCCGGGGGGGCAGGCGCCGACGACGTTCTGGCCCGGGCATTCGTCCCACCCGCACTGCTTGTAGTTCACGTAGGCTTCGGGAACCAGGAGCTGGGGTTGGCACTGCGGGATGCACATGCCGCTCTGGCAGTACCATTCGCCCGGGCAGTTGCCGCAGCTTCCCGCACAGCCGTCATCGCCGCACTCCTTTCCTGCGCAGCTCGGTGCACACTGGTCCGTCGGAACACACTGGTAGCCCATGGCCTGGCTGCACACCTGTCCTGCCGGACAGGTACCGCACGTCCCGCCACAGTGGTCGTTCCCGCACTGCTTGCCTTCGCAGATCGGGAAGCAGGGGGCTTTGCACGAGCCGTCCGCACAGGCCAGGCCGGCCGGGCAATCGCCGCACTTGCCGCCGCAGCCGTCATCCCCGCAGATCTTGGTCGTGCCGTCCAGGTTGTTGCACTGCGGCACGCAGTAGATGACGCACTTGCCCAGCGCCTTCTCGCACTTGGTCTTGGGCGGGCAGAGGCCGCAGAATCCGCCACAGCCGTCGTCGCCGCACTCCTTTCC
>VGRX01000399.1 GCA_016875215.1 Deltaproteobacteria bacterium | reverse complement strand
CCCCTCTGTTCACCGTGACCGACGAAACGGGTGTTTCCAGGCAGTGCGCTCCGTGCAGTTCGACGTCTCATGGCATCCTCCCGGTTCCTTCCTTGACGGTGATGAGAGCATCGGCAGCCACGTCGGTAAGCTCGGTCTTGACGCCTGAAAGCCACGTCACGGTCAGGCGGTCCACCGTGGCGAGGTTGCCCAGCCCGAAATGGACTCTGGGGTCGCAGCTCGACAGGAAGCTGCGGATCCGCTGGACTTCCCGTACCTGGCGGATTCCGCCGGCTTCGAGGACGACCCGTGCGCCGATCGCCTCGGGAGACCCGTTGGCCAGGAGCACCCGGACCTCGATCCAGTGCCGCTTCTCCTTGAGGTCGTTGCGCAACAGGACCGGGGCTGCCTCGACCTCGTTGTGGTTGATCGCCACGTCCAGGTCACCGTCGTTGTCGTAGTCGGCCAGGGCTGCCCCTCGTGCGAGCCGCTTGATCTGGAACCACTCGCCAGCGAGGTCGGTCACGTCCCTGAAGCTCCCCTTGCCGTCTCCGAGGAACAGCAGGTCCTGCTCGGGGAACTCATGGTGGAACTTGCCGTTCGCCACGTACAGGTCGAGATGGCCGTCCAGGTCGAAATCGCCGAAGTCGGCCCCCCACCCGCTGTACTGACCGCTCGAGGCCGCGATGCCCGAGGCCAGCGTGCGGTCTTCGAACCGGGCCTTGTCCAGGGCGAGGAAGAACCCTCCGAACGTCAGGTCGGGGATGAACGCGTCGAGGAGGCCATCGTGGTTCACGTCCCCCCAGGAGGCATGCATGCTGGCCGACGTCTCCCCCGCCTGTGTGTAAGCGATGCCCGATTCCCGTGCGACGTCCTGGAAGCGCCCCGTGCCGTCGTTCTTCAGGAGGAAGTTCGCGGTGGTGTCGTTGGACACGTAGACGTCGAGGTCGCCGTCGTTGTCGTAGTCGGCCAGGCTCACCCCCATGGCTTTCGTGCTGGGGATGCGGATTCCTGCCTCCTCCCCCACCTCGGCATACGTGCCGTCGCCGTTGTTCCGGTAGAAGAGCGCCATCTGCCCCAGGTAGGACTGCGGCCCGGGCATTCCCTCCGGAAGGTAATAGGAGCGGTAGGAGGGGTCGAACGCGATGTAGTTGCCCACGAACAGGTCGAGATCACCGTCCCTGTCCGCATCGAAGAAGGCAGCGGACACGGACCACTTGGTGAATCCGTTGAGCTGCTCGGGCCCGGCGAGCCCGGTGGCCGCAGTGGCATCCTCGAAGGTACCGTCCCCCTGGTTGCGAAGCAGCACGTTCGGGCCGTAGTTGCACAGGAAGAGGTCTTCGTCCCCGTCCAGGTCGAAGTCGGCCACGGCTACGCCCGAAGCATACCCGTCAAACCCGGCCAGCGCCCGGTTCGTCACGTCCTCGAAGGTTCCGTCCCCCTTGTTCCGCCAGAGCGTGGAGCGGCCCGGAACCGGCTTTTCCTTCTTGGGGTCGACCGCAGTCACCCCCGGGATGTGCGTTCCGCTCAGCAGGTAGAGATCCAGCCAGCCGTCCCGGTCGAAGTCGATCCAGGCCAGCCCCGACCCGGTATCCTCCAGGATGCTCGAGAGGTGGTCGTCCCCATAGCTGTGTTTCCAGGCAATCCCGCTGGCCGCGGTCACGTCGACCAGGGTCACGCCGATTGACGGCGTGGCCGCCGGGCCCACAGTCCCTTCGGCTGCCGGTTGTTCCGGTGCTCCCTCCTTCGCGGACTGTGCAGCCTTGCCCTCCTCCACCGGAGCGGGCTTCCCGCAGGCAGTCGCAAGCAGCGCGACTGCGGGCAGCAGCCTGGTCCATCGTGTCGTTGTGCGCATCCGTTTCCTCCGGGATGTGGCTGCCGCGACCCCCGTGGAGGCCGACGGGCAGGCCGTTGTCTCCTCGTCGCGAAACCGGGTCCCGCGGTCTGGCTGGCTCGAACCGGAATCCGCGGGGCGGTCTCCCTTGGAACGGTTCTAGCATGCCCGGATCCGGGGATTCAAGGGGTTTTCGGAAACTCGTAGAGAAGCTGCGGACGTGGCTCGCCTTCCATGATCCGGATGGCCCGGTCCAGGCCGACGTCCGCCACTGCCTGGTCGGTCCCGGAGGGCCACTTCAGGGATACGTCGACCGGTCCCCGGCAGCTTCCCAGGCCGAAGTGCTGGGCCTTGTCCGAGCGGGCCAGGAAACTGGCCCCCGAATCGGTGAAGCGGTGGTCCACGCGATCGCCGCATTTCACGCGCACGTGGACGCCCAGCCCCTCGATGTTGCTTCGAGTTCCGGCCAGGTCGATGATGAGCCCGTGTCGCCCCTGTCGCGGAGTGTCGTTGCGCAGCAGGAGCGGCGGTCCCGCGATCTGCGAGATCACCAGGTCCACGTCGCCGTCGTGGTCCAGGTCGCCCCGGGCGATGGCCCGCCCCATGATCAGCCTGCCGAGGGCGTCGTCCTCGGGCAGAACCCACTCCCGGAGACGGCTGCCTGCCAGGTTCTGGTAGACAGCGGTCGGCTGCCCCGGCTCCCGGTCTCCCATTCCGTCCGTGATCGTGGTCCGCCCGTTGGCCATGAACATGTCCAGCCAGCCGTCCGAGTCATAGTCCACGAAGAGGAGACCGAACTTGACCATGTATCGCATCTCGCTCCCGATTCCGGTGCGGACCGCCAGGTCCTCGAACCGGTCCGGCACGACCCGGCCGCCTTCCAGCTTCTGGCAGTACAGCGGCACGTCCTCGTTGGCGTAGAATGCGAACGGCATGCACAGCCGCTCGTCTCCGAACAGGTACGCGGCATCGACCCCCATGCCGGCACGCGGATTGCCGGCCGGATCCAGCGCGATTCCGGCAGGTACCGCGATCTCCGAGAAAGTGCCGTCCTTCCGATTGTGGAAGAGGTGCGTCGCCGTCATGTCGTTGCCCACCACGAAGTCGGGCCACAGGTCCTGCTCGAGGTCGATCACCGAGATTGCCAGCCCCCGGGTTCCGTGCGGAAGCAGGCCTGCGACCTCCGTCACGTCTCGAAACGTCCCGTCCCCATGCCCCTTCAGGAGGATCGAGTGGCCCGCCTCGAGGCAGGCAGGGACCGCAATCCCCTCCGGCTGCCCCTGCGAATCGAAAAGCACGCCGTCGAGCCCGTCGTCCGCGGGGCCGGGTACCGTCCCCCGCGTCCGGTCGAACGCCGGGTTGTCGACCATCTTGATGCACTCGATCGCCTTGGGAATCGAGTGGATTCCGTAGCGCAGCACCAGGAGGTCGAGGTTGCCGTCCCGGTCATAGTCGAGCGGAGCCGAAGTGGAGGTCCACGGCTCGTCCCCCAGGGGCAGCGCCGGTCCCGGGATGAACCTCCCCCTGCCGTCGTTGAGCAGGAACACCGGGCGGACATAGCCGGTCAGCAGCAGGTCCGCGTCGCCGTCCCGGTCGAAGTCGGCCGAAGCGCCGCCAAACCCCGACATGGGGATCGCCAGTCCTGCATCCTGGGTGACCTCAGCGAACTTCCACCCCCCCAGGTTGCGGTACAGCCTCGGCGTCCTCGGCTCTCCATGGCCGGTCACCTCCGGCTTCGAGTAGTCCAGGAACAGCAGGTCCAGCCATCCGTCCCCGTCGAAGTCAAGCAGCAGAAAGCCGGTCCCTTTCTGCTCCGGGATCAGCGTGCCGCGTGCCCTGGCCGTGCTGGCGAACGCAACCCCCGAGTCCGGATACGTGTCCACGAAGACGGGCCGGGTACCGGAGGCGTCCTCGTCCGTCCCCCGCCTGCGCCGTTCCGCCATCATCCGGGTGATTCCGTCCCACTCCACGATCGGGAGGAAGAACGGGGCCTTCGGACGATCCCCCTTCACTTTCAGGACCAGGTTGTGCAGCGTGAGCTCCTCCGGGATCTCGGGCTTCGCCACCTCCCGGCTGCCGAACAGCCGCTCCCGCGCCCCGGGCCACATCAGGACGACGACCACGGCCGTGGCCAGCAGCCCCGCTGCCACCTGGATGGCCAGTATGGGCCAGCGCAACTTGCCAGAATCCCCATCTGTCTTGTTCATTGGCAACTCCGCATCCCGTCCCTGTTCGTCCCCGTCCGCAAGGCCCACGGCCCATCTGCAGGGCCCCTTCCGCGTGGTCGGGGCTGGGTATCACTGCCTGTTGCCCACGGCCCATCTGCACGGCCCCTCCCGCGTGGTCGGGGCTGGGTAACACTGCCTGCTGCCCACGGCCCATCTGCACGGCCCCTCCCGCGTGGTCGGGGCTGGGTATCACTGCCTGCTGCCCACGGCCCATCTGCACGGCCCCTCCCGCCCC
>VGRX01000398.1 GCA_016875215.1 Deltaproteobacteria bacterium | reverse complement strand
CCGGCACCGTGCAGGACACGATCCCGCAGAGCACCCATCCCGCGACACTCCCCGACCACACCTTCCAGAATGAACGGTTCATCGTCCTCCCTCCGTTGGACCTGCGCACCCCCCCCTCGAGGGCGTGTCCCCTCTGTGAAAAAAATCAGCGCCGCACACACCGAAGTGAACGACATGCACGGCAATCCGTGCTTCCACGGAACTTCGAGCGGGATTACGCAAGGAGCGTGCCGGTCCGCAGGCGCGGCAGCGATCTCTTCGAGAACGAGGTGCCGACAGGTCGTAGGACGCACGTTCCTGGCACGGTACATGCAGGGACCGACGCTGTCCCGTACCATGCTCGGGACCGGCAAAGGGAGGCGGGTATGAGATCGAGAAGCGATTACGACCCGGGCAAGTGCAACGCACTTCCCTGAGGTCGCTCACGGCGATCGGAGTGTGGGGGCGCACCAGAGCCTGGCTCGGCGCCGGTCAGGCTCCGAGGAGTCGGTGAAGCGGGGCCGCTGCTCTTCTAGCGGGCGTACCAGTACCCATCGTGGTACCAGGAGTTGTCGCCGCCCATGCCGGAACCCCAGTAGTTCCCATAGGTGCCGTTGATGTGGCACGCGGTCAGCGTCGCGTTGGCCGCGGACTGTGGGAACCAGTGACCGTCGTTGCAGGAGCCCGGCTGGCCGGAGACCCAGTTGCCGGTGATGGAGGTCTTGTACTGGTGATTCGCGAAACCGCCAACGCACGGGAGCGGACCCGCATTGAAGCCGCCCGGGTTCTTGGGGTCGTACTTGTGGAACACGATCTTGCTGGCAGCGTTCGCGGCCACCGGGTCGGGGGTATCCAGCGTGATCATCAGCTCCCCGTCATCGATCTGGGGCAGGAAGCCCAGACTGTAGGTGGTGTTGTCGTCCTCCCGGGTCGTCTTGTAGGTGGGGACCGGAGAACCGAGCGGGTTGGTGGCGGACATCCCGAAGTCGTTGTTGAGGTGCATGAAGAACGTCCACCCGCCGCCATCCGTGGTCATGTCGCAGTAGACCTGGAACGAGCCCTTTCCTCCCGGACCGTCCGGGTCGATCCAGTAGACGCCGCTGGTGGCAGCCGGGACCACGGTCTTGATGTCATTGCAGAGCAGGCCCGGTTCGCCCGCCGTCTGCCCGTAGGTGACCAGCTCGCAGCCGTTCTCCGCCACTCCGTCCTTGTCCGCGAAGTGTGCATCGCACTTGGAAATGGCACAGGATGAACCTGAACAGTTGGCGGTTGCGTTGGGCAGCTTGCACACCTTGCCGCAACCGCCGCAGTTGGCCGCGTCCTGCTCCAGGTTCACCTCGCACCCGTCCCCTCCCTGGTTGTTGCAGTCGCCGAATCCGGCTTTGCAGCTATCGACGTGGCACTTGCCCTCGAGGCATTTCCCGAACGCATTGAGGGGTTGGCAGAGCTGTCCGCACCCGCCGCAATTCTTCGGGTCCACGTCGAGTGAGAAGCTCTCGTCCACCTCGCCGTCGCAATCGTTGTCCACCTCGTCGCACAGCTCGAGCGCCCCCGGGTGGATCTCGGAGTCGCTCTCGTCGCAGTCCCCGGACAGCACCGACCAGCCCGCCCCCGGGGACTTGCAGACGCAGGCGGCGCCCCCGGTGCCATACCCGTCACCGTCGGGATCCACGAAGAACCACCAGCAGCCGGTCGCACCGTCCTCGTCCACCACGCCGTCGCAGTCGTTGTCCACCTTGTCGCACAGCTCGGTGGCCCCAGGGAAGATCCAAGGGTTCAGATCGTTGCAGTCGTCGGCCACTACGGCCTTGTAGTTCCCCTGTGCGGCACACAGGCACTTGGATTGGGCAATGCCATGCCCGTCGTTGTCCGCGTCGAGGTAGTAGACCTGGCATCCCTTTGCCTCCCCTTCGTCGACCGCTCCGTCGCAGTCGTTGTCCGCACCGTCGCAGCTCTCGGGCGAGGCCCCCTCGAACGGATCGCAGTCGGACGGCTTTCCGGCGCTGCACTTCGGGGTCGAGTGCAGGCAGGCCCCCAGCCCGCACGTGGCCCAGCCCAGCTCGTCATCGACGACGCCGTCGCAGTCGTTGTCCTTGCCGTCGCAGACCTCAGGCTTGGCACCTTCCGACGGATTGCAGATCTGCATCAGGCCGCCGGAGCAGACCGGTACCGAGTGGAAGCACTCGCCCTTGCCGCATGCGAGCATCCCGATGTCCTCGTCGACCTGCGCATCGCAGTCGTCGTCCACGCCGTTGCAGGTTTCCACCGCACCGTTGAACACCAGTGCGTTCAGCGGGAGGCAGTCGGTGGCATCCGGGTCGCCATCATCGTCGTCGTCCAGGTCGATGCAGTTCTTCTGGCCGTCCAGATCCGCGTCCGGGAAGCCTTCGTCCGCGGAGCCGTTGCAGTTGTTGTCCAGGCCGTCACAGGTTTCCTTGGCAGAGGGGCTGACATACGGGTCCTCAGGCGCACAGTCCCACTGGTTGAGCACGTTTTCTCCGTCTGTGTCATCGTCGCATGCATCACCGCCACCGTCCTTGTCGGAATCCTGCTGACCCGGGTTGGGCACCAGCTTGCAGTTGTCCACGTCGTCCGCCACCTGGTCGCCGTCGACGTCGGCGTCGCATGCATCCCCCTTGCCGTCTGCGTCGAGGTCCTTCTGCGCAGGGTTGAACAGACCAGGGCAGTTGTCGAGCGCATCGGGGATGCCGTCGCCGTCCCCGTCCGAATCACACGCATCCCCGTGCCCGTCCTTGTCGGAATCAGCCTGGTTTGCGTTGGAGACCTTGAGGCAGTTGTCCTTGTCGTTGCCGACACCATCGCCGTCCAGGTCGGAATCCACGCAGTCTGCCTGGCCGTCGGCATCCGCGTCCGGGTAGGACTCGTCCACGTCGAAGTCGCAGTCGTTGTCCTTGCCGTCGCACGTCTCCGGTGCCCCGGGGAAGATAGCCGGGTCCTGCGGCTTGCAATCCCCCGGGTCGGCGAAGCCGTCGTCGTCGTCATCGTCGTCGATGCAGTTGTGCAGACCGTCCGAATCCGAGTCCGGGTAGCCCTCGTCCACCATGCCGTCGCAGTCGTCGTCCTTGCCGTTGCACAGCTCGTCTGCACCGGGGTAGGCCTGGGAATCGACCGGTGCACAGTCCAGGGTATCCGCCACCTTGTCATTGTCATCGTCCAGGTCGCAGACATCCCCCATGCCGTCGAGATCTGAGTCGAGCTGCAGCGGGTTGAAGTCGCCTTCGCAGTTGTCCTTGCCGTCCACGATCCCGTCGCCGTCCTTGTCGTTCTCCAGGCAGTCGGCGACCCCGTCCTTGTCCGTGTCCGTGAACGTCTCGTCCGTGGCGCCGTCGCAATCGTTGTCCGTTCCATCGCACGTCTCCGGGGCCGCTTCCGGACCCTCGCACGTGGATTTCCCGGCAGTACAGTCCAGCACTCCCGTGCAGATTCCGAACGGGTTGGAGTTGAGGCACGCCCCTCCCGACGTCCCCTCGTCGGTATCTCCGTCACAGTCGTCGTCCTTGGCGTTGCAGGACTCCGGGGCAGGTTCCGCTCCCGAGCACTTCGTGAGGCCGGACGTGGTGCAGAAACGAGTGCCCGAACAGGCACCATTCTCGTTCACGGTCTGGCAGTCGGTCGAGGCCATCTCGTCAGCGAACCACTGTGCGCACGGGCATTCCCCTTCCAGCAGGCGACACTGGCTTGTCGTCGCACCCGACACGTCTTCGACCGCGGTGCATGTGTACCCCGGCGGACAGTCGCCAGGCTGGTCGCAGGAGGCCCCGCAGAAGCTGCCGGACGGCCCGTACGGCAGGCAGCGGTCTCCCATCTCCACTCCGTTGACCAGGCACTCGCTGTTCTGGCGGCACGGGCGGCACAGGTTCATGATCTTCGGAGCGCAGATGTACAGCTCGTCCGGCAGCGCAGGCTTGTACACGACACAGCTCCAGCCGAACGGGCACTCGTCCAGGCATTCGAGCGTGCACCGGTGTCCGTCGGGGGTGAGGATGCAGTAGCCTGAATTGCAGTCCTCAGCCGACTGGCACGGGTATCCGGGAGCCCCCGGCTCAGGGCTGAGCCCGTCCGGAGCCCTCTGCTCAAGGCCTTCAGCCTCGAACCCAAGGTCGCCGGGCAGCTCCTCGCCCAGCTCCTCAAGCCGCACCTCTTCGTCCGGCAGCACGACCTCAGTTCGCAGTTCCTGACCGTTGACTTCCTTCTCGGTCACGCTCGTGCTTCCACCGCTGCATCCCGATGCCAGCAGGCCGAGGACTGCGACCCAGGCCGGAAGACGACGCCACGGTTGA
>VGRX01000397.1 GCA_016875215.1 Deltaproteobacteria bacterium | reverse complement strand
CCTGATGCAGCACGCGGCCAACTCGCACGACCTGGTGTGCGTGCTGGACGATACCGGTGAATTCACGATTCCGCAGTCCCTGACCGACAAGCTGATCAACCTGGGGGTCTACGGGGCCCCCATCGCGCTGGTCTTCCGCAGGACCGTCGACTCGGTGCAGCTTGCGCACGGCTGCGTCGAGCTGCTGGTCAAGGCTTCCGGGACCGCGTACGTGACCCTGAAGTAGGCGGGCATCGCAGACGCGGCAAACATGGAACGGTCAATGGTCTCCTCGACTCCGCATGGGGCAGGCGATGGTCGCCCCGGGCAGCGGCTCCAAACTGTCGATCATGTGCCGGGGACGAGTCGGAGCAGCGTGATCTCGGCCGGGACGCCGGCGCGGTTCGGCGGACCCCAGTAGCCTGTACCGGGGCTCGTGTAGATGTGGGTCCGTCCTTCCCGGAAGTAGCCCGACGCATACGGTTGGACCAGCGGCACGACGAGGCACCAGGGGAAGAACTGGCCGCCGTGGGTGTGCCCGGAAAGAACCAGGTCGAAGCCGAGGTCCTGCTCGACTGCGGTCGCCGCGGACTTGGGCTGGTGCGCGAGCAGGATGCGGGCGTCCGCTTCCGGCGCCCCCAGGATGGCAGCTTTCGGGTCCGAACGGTGCGGCGCAGCCGGCAAGGACACCGAGGTATCGGTCACGCCAGCCAGCAGGACAGTTGCCCCCCCCCGATCGAGCAGGACGTGCTCGTTGAGCAGGTTGCGCCACCCGAGCGAGGTGGTCATGGCAAGCCAACCCTCGACGCCCGAGTAGTACTCGTGATTGCCGGTGACGAACCAGGTCCCGAGCGGTGCGGACAGCCCGCCGAGGGGGGTCACCGCATCCCGCAGAGCCGACGTGGTTCCGTCCGCCAGATCCCCGGTGACTACGACCAGGTCCGGTTCCAGCGAGTTGACCTGGTCCACCAGGCCGCGCGTCTCGTCCGCCGAGGTACGGGCAGTCAGGTGCAGATCGGTGAGTTGTACAATGCGCGTCCCATGCAGCGCCTCGGGCAGGTTGCGCACGGGGATGTCCACGGTCCGGACACGGGGCGGCAGCACCGCCTGCACATAGCCCCAGGCGCAGATGAGCACCGAACCCGAAACCAGGACCAGCCGGACGATGTGGGCGAGCTGACCCCGGCGGGCCGCATCCGCAGGAAGCAGCAGCGACGAGAGTGCCGGTTTGCCCGCCAGGAGCGCGACCTGGTCCGCACCATACAGCAGCAGGCGGCCGATGTCCCACAGGAGCACGCCCAGCAGCAGGATGGACCAGAGCCCCATCAGCACGTAGCCGCAAAGCTGCAGCGCCTTCTGCAGCATGCCCGGATCCTCGACCCGCATGATCCAGAAGGTTGCGGGGATCGCCGCGATGTAGAAGAGCGCCGCTGCGGACATCAGGAAGCGCCAGCGGCCCGCCACGGGCCAGCCGAGGCGCCAGGTCAGGTAGAAGGTGCCCCCCACGTGCAGCAGCAGGGCAAACGTGGCAAATGATGCCATTCGCAGCGGCGCCATGTTGTCGGATCACTCCTGGGTCAGAGGGTCCAGCCTCCCGGGTTCTTCTGTTTGAGGAAGGGGGCCATCCGGAGGTCGTGCTCCGCGATGTGACGGAAGAGCGCATCGTAGAGCAGGGTGCGGACCTGTTCGAGCAGCTCGGGCAGCGGTCCCTTGTCCCGGATCTGCGCAGCGAGCCTCTTCACCGTCTCGCGCAGCACGAGGTGGGCGGCCATGTGCTCGATCACGTCGGGGTAGTCGACCGCCTTCATCGCGGTCTCCTCGAAGTCGAAGTGGATCGTGGTCTGGTGCTCCAGGAAGCGGAGCGCCTCGATGACCTCGTCCTTGTTGCAGCCCGCCCGGCAGCGGGCCTCGAGCTCGTCGAACCGGGTGTAGATGTCCTCGTGCTGCCGATCGATCAGAACGAATCCTGTCAGCAGGTTGTCGGGGATCTTGCGGGTGGTCATGGGCCCTCCTCCTCCGGCGCGGAATCTCCTGCACCCAGAGCAATTTAATGAAGTCCGACCGGATCGGCAAGCCCGGGCAACTTCCATTCCGTCGTTCTTCTTTGCCAGTGCCGGCTCTGGGACTACAATACCTGGCGTTGGGACGGAGGATTGCAGTGGACCGATGGACTGGATGGCTTCTTGTTGCGGCCGTGATCACGGGAACGGCGCTCTCGGCTCCGGGCGGACTTCGGGCGGACGACGGAGCGCAGCTCCGTGCGAAGGTGGTCGCTGCCGAGGCGAAGGAAAGCGACTCCTCCATACGCTTCGAGCCCGGCGTGCGGCTGCACACGATCTGGCAGTACTCCGACCAAGCCGGGACGCCGGACAACGAGTTCCTGGTGGAGATGGCCCGCATCGCCCTGCGATGGGAGGCGGGTGACTGGGTGGACGGCAAGGTCTCGGCGGACCTGGAGCAGATCTTCGAAGAAGGCAAGGGGTCCCTGAGGGACGCGTACGTCCGCGTCCGGCCGATCAAGTACGTGGCCATCCGGCTCGGCCAGTTCAAGCGTCCGTTTTCCGGGCTCGAGCTGCGGAGCCGGGCGAAGCTGGAGGCCGTCCGGAGAGGCATCGGCAACGAGCTGCTGATCGAGGACCTGGGGTTCGGGGACCGGGACATCGGTGCGATGCTCGAGGGGAAGGTCGGGGGGAAGAAGCGGAACCTCAAGTACATGGTCGGGGCGTTCAACGGAGGGGGGGCCGATGGAGGGGGAGCCAACGCAAAGGAGGCCGACGTCGACGGGAGCAAGGACCTGGTCTTTCGGGTCGAGGGCAATCCGCTCAAGTGGCTCAAGGTCGGCGCCAATGCATCCATGAAGTGGTTCGACACGTCGGGGCAGCCGTTTGCTGCAGATTCCGCCATGGCTGCAGGACTGGACGTGCGGTTCAAACGCAAGGGATTGGCCGTGTATGCCGAGTGGCTGCTGGCCGAGAACTGGGATCGCTGCGGCTACGCCCAATACGATGTGAACTGCCGCAAGGAGATGCACGAGCCCTTGGCGTGGGGGTTTCTCCTGATGGCCTCGTACAAGTGGAAGCTCCCGTGGGGGTTGGCGATTGCCCCGGTGTTCAAGGGGGAGTACCTGGTTCCCGAGGCCGACGTCACCGGGTCCGGTCCGGGCCGGTACGTTCCCGGGATGAACGGGGCAGGCCTCTGGCAGCTTGTTCCCGGGGTGAACCTGCACATCGGGGATCATTTCCGGTTGATGGCGAACGGGGAATTCACCCGGAGCGAGTCCGACGTGCCGCCCGGGTGGGAGGCCAAGGAGGCGGTGAAGGAATGGGCCGACTCGAACCGCTTCCTCCTCCAGTTCGCGCTGGACATCTGACGGGAGGCGCGGGGTGGGGCAACCCGGAATCGACGAGACGACGCGTGAGCGCGAAGCCAAGTCCCTGTGGGTCAGAGCGCTGGCCCGGCTGGGGATTGCGCATCGTCCGCACGAGGGGCCGCTGGTGGGCCCGGTCGGCCTGTTCGGGCGGCTCTGGCACCTTCGTCTTCCGGCCGCGCTCTTCCTTTCCGCACCGGCCCTGTTCCTGTGCTTCTGGTACGGGTACGGCGCCCTGCGGGCCCACCTCGCGTACAACCGGGCTTTCGGGCAGAGCGAGCCGCTCACGCTGGAGCTGTTTCATCTTCACCTCTACGACCAGCTCAGCCGGGACTGGCGCAGGGCCCGCATTCCAACGCTTCCGTCCGACTCGGAGCTTCCGGCCTACTTCCTGTACCTGGGGAACGAGGAGCTGGACAAGCTGGACAGGAAGCTCCCCCCCTCCGACGGCAAGGGGAAGTACGTCCCGGGTTACTTCCGCAGGGGGAAGCGGGTGTTCAAGGCCGACCTTCGCTACCGCGGGAACAAGCACTGGCACTGGAACTACGCGCAGAAGTCGTGGAAGGTCCGGTTGCGGGGGGGAGGTTTCCTCGACGGCGAGAACGTGTTCGGCCTGATCAACACCCCGGAAACCATGCCGTTCGGAGAGGAGATCGTGCTGGGGATTGCGCGGGAGCAGGGCCTGATGACCCCCGAGTACTTCCCGCTCCGCCTGTACGTCAACAACGCATACCTGGGGGTCTACTACTACGCGGCGCAGCCCGACGAAGGCATACTCAGGGAATCGAACCGGTTCCCCGGCAACCTGTTTTCCGGAAATGAGGGACCCGTCGACCCGGTCACCGGTGTGAGCCGGCTGTGGCTCGAGCCCACGGTCTGGAAGAAGGTCGCCTCGCTGGAGGGGGAGAAGGACGAGCAGCGAAGGGAGCTGGAGGAGCTGCTGGAT
>VGRX01000396.1 GCA_016875215.1 Deltaproteobacteria bacterium | reverse complement strand
GGGGGCCGATGCACCCCATCACGCAGTCGCCGACCTTCTTTCCCATGTCCGGAGTGGCTTCGAATACCTGCAGGTCCGCGGGATTGTCGCACGCCCCCTTCGACGCAACCACGTCCTCCTCAGGCACCACCACGTCCTCCTCAGGCACTACCACGTCCTCCTTTGGCACAACGATGTCCTCCTCCGGGACGACCCGAGCCTCTTCCGGAACGGAGACATCCTCCTCCGGAACCGGCACGAGCTCTTCCGGGACCGTCAGATCCTCAAAAGGTCCCTCGACGTCCTCCCGCGGCGCGGTCAAGTCCTCCTGGCCCGACAGCCCGTCGGGCGAAGCAACGACATCCTCCGACACGGAGGCATCCGGCTCGGACATCGAGACGTCCTTGCCCTCGACCGGCCCCTTGTCACCGTCACCCCCGTCACAGGCCGCAATCACCAGCGCATTGAGCAGAACCCCCAGAATCCAACCAGCGCGCCTCATGTCCACCTACCTCCCCCGGGCGGAAAGAGCGGCCCCTTGCCGCATTCTACCGCCCGGACGATAACCCTTCTACCCCAACTGCGTTCCACCTGCAACCAGAATCGCCCGCAGGCCGACAGAATCTGCCTTGCGGTCGATTCGCATTCGTGCTATCCAGTGTGGTCGTTCGGCTTTCCGGAAGGCGCACCCCCGCGCCGTGAGAGGAGATTCGATGAAGACCTGTCGCACAATGGCCGTGAGCTCCCTGCTTGTACTCTCGCTGCTGACCGGCTGCTCGGGCAACGGTGGAGGCCAGCCGGCCGACGTGCCTCGTCCTGCGGACGCGGACTCGGCAACCGGCGATGTCGGCCCCCTGGGGGACGATGTCGTCCAGGCGCTCACCGGAGCGTCTCCGCACGTCGCTGAGGCGGTGCTGACCGAGAAGCACGGCGGGTGGGGCAATCCGGACTGCGCCGCGTGTCACCAGGACGTCCATGCTGCGGGATTCGGAATCGCTGCGTGCGTCGGTTGCCACGGAACGAACGGTGCCCCGTTCCGCAAGATGCGCGGCCAGCATGCTTCCAACGAGGGGTGTGCGGGGTGTCATGCGGGGGCCCACGCCGCTGCCGGGATTGCGGAAGGGGACTGCCGGGTCTGCCACGGCTTCCAGGCTCCGGAGGACGGATGCGGCAACACGGAGAAGGTCGACGTCGTGGTGATCGGTGCCGGGGGTGGGGGGCTGTCGGCCGCGGCCGCACTGGCGCTGGGCGGCCTGGACGTAGTGGTGCTCGAGCAGAGCTACAAGGTGGGCGGCTGCGCGGCGACGTTCGAGCGGGCGGGCTATCGCTTCGAGGCATCGCTGCACGGGTTCGACGGGCTCAACCCCGACGTCGGGATGAACGTCTCCCTGCTGAAGGAGCTGGGCATCCTCGACCGCGTCAAGCCGGTCCATTGCGATCCCATGTACCAGGCGGTCTACCCGGACTTCTCGTACGACATCCCGGCAGACGTGGAGGACTACCGCGACCTCCTGAAACAGGAATTTCCGGCCGAGGCGGAGGGAATCGACGGGCTGTTCGACGAGATGCTTGATCTCAACCGGATCCTGAGCGCGGTTCTGGCTGCCCAGGCGGCGGGCAGGACCATCCCGGACGACGTGACGGTGGACGATCTGACCAAGCTCCAGGGCTACATGACCCTGACGCTGACCGATGTCCTCGGAAAGTTCCTGACCGATCCCAGGCTCATCGCGCTCTGGACGCAGCTTGCGGGGTTTGCGGGCGGCTCCCCGGACGACGTGGCCGGGCTCTTCTTCATCGCCATGTGGAACAGCTACCACATCGGCGGCTACTACTACTTCGAGGGAGGCTCGCAGTCCGTCCCGAACGCGCTCGCCGAGGTCGTCAGGGAGAAGGGAGGGCGGGTCCTCACCAGCAGCCGGGCAAGCCGGATCGTCCTCGATGGAGACAAGGTCGCACAGGTGCAGACCGAGGATGGGCGCTGCTTCGACACCCGCTACGTGGTCTCCAATGCCAATGCGCCCGATACCCTGCTCAAGATGGTGGGCAAGGAGAAGCTGCCGGCCGACTATGTCGACAAGCTCGAGTCCATGACGGTCGGCCTGTCGGCCTTCGTGGTGTACCTGGGCGTGGCCAAGGACTACTCGGACTATTTTCCCGGTACTCACGGGATCATGATCAACGACGGGTACGACACGGTCGACTTCTTCGAGGCCGTGCTCGATTGCGCTCCGGAGCGGACCGCGTTTGCCGTTTCGAACTACACGGTCTCCGACCCCGGCAATGCTCCTGCCGGCAAGAACGCCATCGTGATCGTGTCGCAGCTCGGCTACGACTGCGGTGACGAGTGGAAAGCCGGGATGTCCTACGAGGACTACAGGGCTTTCAAGGAGGATCTCGCCCGCCACTACATCGAGCGGGCCGAGGTCTTTCTCCCCGGGCTGTCCAAGCATATCGAGGTCATGGAGGTGGCCACTCCACGGACTGTCCAGGCCTTCACGCTGAACCCCCGCGGCTCGATCTTCGGCTGGGACAACACGGTTGAACAGAGCATGATGGGCCGGCTGCCGCAGCAGACCCCCGTCGTCAACCTGTTCCTGGCCGGTGCGTGGACCTTCCCCGGCGGCGGTCAATCCGCGGTGCTCATCTCCGGTGCCACGGCTGCCCGGACCATCCTGGCTTTGGAGAAGGAGGCAGCCGGGACTGAGTGAGCTGAGAAGAACCGTCCTGCTCGCCCCTGGTCGGGTTCGGGACGCGGGCCCCTTCTGCCTCTGGTCACAGCCGATCTGAAATGTCAGAGGGCCAGGCAGGCCGCATACTCGGCCGAGCACTCGTCGATCAGGACTTCCTGCTCGCACAGCCCGGTGACGGGCTCGCAGTTCTGCTCCACGCAGGTGGCAATGGCATCGATGGCCTCGTCCACGGCCGATGTGGCAAGGACCCGGCAACCGATGCGGCACACGTTGTCCCACCACTCGCAGGCCTGAATGCAGCCGAACACCTCGTAGCAGTCGAGCGGGCCGTTGAGGCACGCCGACAGCTCGGGATCGCACAGTTCGAGTGCCGCATCCTTGCAGGTTGCATCGGCCGGTGGGCAGTCGTAGTACCCTGCCCCCTCCAGGCACGAGATGAACTGATCCCAGGTCTTGAGGGCCTCGATGGTCGCGCTGGTGAAGCACGCGTTGGTGCAGTTGCTGTCCCCCCCCGGACACGCCGTGAGGCAGACGTAGAGCACGAAGCACGGCTCGTCACCGTGGAAGCACTCGTAGTAGGGATCCATGCACTTCGCGATGAGCGTTTCCTGGCACTGTTCGTCCCCTTCCGGGCAGTCGAAGTAGCCCACCAGGTCCAGGCACGAGATGAACGCGTTGTACTGGATCTGCGCCGCCACGGTCCCCTCGTTGACGCAGCTTGAGAAGCATGCCTGGTTGCCCGCAGGGCAGCCCCCGAAGCAATCGAAGATCTCCCAGCATTCGAGCCCCTCCGGGACCACGCACTTGAACCCCTCGCATTTCGTGGCGGCAGGGGAGCAGTCCGCACAGGGGCACATGCCGCAGACCCCGCCAATCCCGTTCGCTCCGCACTGCTTCTGTCCGCACAGGTCGGGGGCCGCGTAGAGCTGGCACAGCAACGGATCCCCGACGCACTCCTGGAACGCCGGGCATCCCTCGGTCACGGCAGCGCCGTTCCCGCAGTAGCCACCGCACAGGTCATCCCCGCACACATTGCCCGTGCAATCCGGGGTGCAGCATGCCCCCACGTAACACACGTCGTCGTCGGCGCAGCTTCCGCAGCTCCCGCCGCAACCGTCGTCCCCGCAGACCTTCCCCTGGCACGCGGGAATGCAGATGCACACCCCCGCCTCGCACACGTCCTGCTTGCCCGGGCAGGTCCCGCACACCGAACCGCACTGGTCGTCCCCGCACTCCTTCCCTTCGCACTGCGGTGTGCAGCAGGCGCCATCGAAGCACGCGTCCCCATCCGGGCACAGGCCGCAGACCGCCCCGCAGCCGTCTTCGCCGCATTTCTTCCCCTCGCAGGCCGGGATGCAGGTGCACACCCCTTCCAGGCACTGGTCCTGCGCTCCGGCGCACTCCCCACACGTCCCGCCGCATCCGTCCGCGCCGCAGTTCTTGCCCGCACAGGCCGCCTTGCACACGCACGCCCCCGCCTCGCACTGGTCCTGTGCACCGGGACATGCCCCGCACACCCCGTTGCAGCCGTCCGGACCGCACGCCTTCCCCACACAGTCCGGTTGGCAGATGCACGCACCTTCCTGGCAGGCCATCTGGTCGCCGACGCAGTCCCCGCACGTCCCGCCGGGG
>VGRX01000395.1 GCA_016875215.1 Deltaproteobacteria bacterium | reverse complement strand
CCCGGGCTCGCCCGCTACCTCGTGGCCGATGCCGGGGCGCTCCAGACCGACCGGCTGACCGACCGGGAGACCGAGGTGCTCCGGCTGGTCGCACAGGGCAAGACCAGCAAGGAGATAGCGACGATCCTGTCGATCAGTCCCAAGACCGTGGAGAACCACCGGCACAACATCATGGAGAAGCTGGGAGTCCACGACGTGGCCAGCCTGACGCGGCTGGCGCTGGCCTCGGGGATCGTGGCGCCGGAGTGAAGTGAGACGGGAAGATTGGCGCGTCCGACCTCCGACTTGCCTGTAGTCAAGGATGGTACCCATGTGGTATGTATGTAGCGATTGATGGTCTTTGGTGGCCTGCGGGGCGACACTCGCAGGAAGGCCGGACGGTCGCTCTCACGAGCGGGGGCGGGGTGAAGATGAAGATCAAGGCGCCGACCAATTGGGATGACGGGTTGCTGCCCGAGTTTGCCAGGCTCGGGGTGGCGGAGGTGTACGGCCGTGCAGCCGAGGACCTCGTGGGAGGGGGGCGCGCGGCATCGCTGGCCACGGGGGCCGGCAAGAGGCGCCCCGCACGGCATATCGAACAGGTCCGGACGCTCGGCATGGAGTTCGACTACCTGTTCAACGCGACCTGCCTGAACAACGTCGAGGTTTCGCGAGGCGGGTACAAGGCGATCGAGCGGACCATTGGCGAGGCCGTGTCGTGGGGGGCGTCGGGCGTGACGGTATCCAGTCCGTTCCTGCTCAGGCTCGTGAAGGAGAAGTTCCCGGGGCTGACCGTGAGCCTGAGCGTGTTTGCCCGGGTGGATACCCCGCAGATGCTCGTCTTCTGGGAACGCCTCGGGGCCGACCGGGTCACGGTGTTCGAACACAAGGTGAACCGGGACTTCGAGGCGTTGCGGGCATTGCGCAAGGCCACGAAGCTGCCTCTCTACGTCATCGCGAACAACGCGTGCCTCCAGCATTGCCCGTTCAGCCATTTCCACGATGCCAACCTGTCCCATGCATCGCAGTCGAAGCACGAGTCGGGAGGGTTCTTCCTTGACCATTGCTTCCTGCTGTGTCGTCTCGGGATGTTCGAGAACCCGGTCGAGGCCTTGAAGTCGCCCTGGATTCGTCCCGAGGATCTGCACTTCTACGAAGAGGCCGGGATGGACGGAGTGAAGCTGGTGGACCGGATGATGCCCTCGGAGGACATCCTGCGGGCTGTGCGGGCGTATGTTCAGCGTCGCTGGGACGGCGACCTTGCCGAGATCATCCACGGCCTGCGGGGTCCCGCAATGCTTGCGGAAAGGGCACGGGACGACCGCCCCAGGCGCCTGCGCTACCTTCTGCGGCCGGGAAAGGTCAATCCGCTCAAGCTGCGGCGATTCCAGGCATTGAACGAATGCCCTGTGATCCACATCGACAACTCGAAGCTCGACGGATTCCTGAAGCCGTTCGTGAACAAGTCTCTCTGCCGTGCGGTGGAGTGCTCGGCTTGCGCTCACTGTGAGCGGTACGCGAAGGAGGCCGTTCACGTGGACGAGAAGGAACGGGTCGGGGCCGTACGGATGCTTGGCGATCTGGTCAAGGCCCTGGAATCCGGGGAACTGTTCGAGTGGGGGATGTCATGAGAGTCCTCTTCGTGATTCCGCCGTTGTACCTGTGGAATTACATCCCTGCTGCCGAGGACAACTTCCTGACTCCGCTGGGGCTCGTCTACCTGGCATCGGCCCTGAAACAGAGATTCGGGCGGGACGTGGACGTCCGCATCATCGACTGCTCTGCCGAGCACATCGGCTGGCGGACGCTGGAGCAGAGGATGCGGGGGTTTGGCCCCGCTGTGGTCGTGACGACGTTTCGCGACACGTTCAACGCACCGGATCACGGCAGGGTGGCCGAGCTGGCCCGTGCCATCGATCCCGCGGTCGTTGTCCTTGCCGGCGGGATCCATGCCTCGGAGCTGCCCGAGGACACCATGACGAGGTGGCCGATCGACGTGGTCGCGCTCCAGGAGGGGGAGGAGACGATCTGCGAGCTGGTCGAGCAGGTCGGCCGGCGCCGACGCGATTTCTCGAAGGTGAAGGGGATCGTGTACAGGGAAGGGGATCGGTTCGTGCGGACCGCCCCCCGCCCGCTCATCGAGGACCTCTCTTTGTTCTCTCCTTCCCGGGAAGCCTATGACCTCCTCCCCATGCACCTCTACAGGCCGCGGTACATGTGGGGAGGGACCACCGTGGAGGGCTCCCGCGGCTGCATCGGTCACTGCAAGTTCTGCTCGTTCTGGTCGTTCATGAGCCGGGCGGACGGTGAAGGGCCCGGTGCGAAACGACACCCCTGCCTCCGCATCCGACCGGTCGGCCAGGTGCTGGACCAGCTCGAGCTCCTGAACCGCCACTACGGCAAGGAGGAGTTCTTCTGGGTCGACCCGACGTTCGGAGTGGACCCGAAGTGGACGGAAGAGCTGCTGGACGGGATCGAGCGTCGCCGCATCCGGATGAAGTTCAGCGCCTTCATGCGATCCGACATGATCGTGCGGGACGAGAGACTCGGGCTCTTGCAGCGCCTCGTGGACGCCGGCCTGTGGATGACCCTCGTCGGCGTGGAACGGGCAAGCGACGAGGACATGAAGTGGCTCGACAAGAGTACGACGGCCCAGCATGATATCGAGGCCTTCCGGATCCTGAGAACACGCTACCCGCAGGTCGTCCGGATGGCACTGTGCATGATCGGGCTCCCCTGGGAGACCCGGGAAACCATGCGCCAGCTCGGGGAGTACCTGGCCAGCGACCTCGACGTGGATGTCGCGGCGCCGCATCCCATAACGCCGTTCCCGGGAACCGAGCTCTGGCGCAGCATGCCCGAGGAGTGGCGCAAGAACGTGGACTTCCGCGACGTGAACATGATCTACCCCGTGATCCCCGTGGAAGGGATGACTCCGACCGAGATCTGCCTCGCAGGGAATGACATCCAGAAGAAGCTCATGCTCCGACTGCGCCACCTGCCGAAGGTGCTGTCCAGGCACGAACGGCAGCGCTCCACGCGGCGTCATTTCTGGCTGCTGGCCGGGAAGATCCTGTACAACTCGATCAGGCACCGCGAGAATCCGTACCTGGCCACCCGGTCCACCTGGGCGACATCGAAGCCGCCCTGGTACGACATCTGAAAGAGGTTCCCATGGCTCGAATGGTGCTGGCGTTCGAAGTCGTTGCACTGCTGCCTTGCCTGTTGGGATGCAGCGGTGGTGGACAGACGGTGATCAAGGATCTGCCGCAGGCCGAAGAGACGGCCGGGGGACAGGACGCGGAAGCGGACGTTCCAACCGCGCCAGACCTCAGCGAGGATGGGCGCGGGCCTGCCGAAGTCGCGACCGAGGCCGAGGCCGGCCCGATCGGCTGTGCACCGGGCGACGGATGTTTCGGCGACAGCTGCACGCAGAACTCCGACTGCCAGTCGGGCCTGTGCCTGGAGCACATGGGAGACGGCGCGTGCAGCCAGTTCTGCGTGGACGAGTGCCCGCCCGGGTGGGCCTGCAAGGTCGCGGCCACCGGGCAGCCTGACGCGGTCTGGATGTGCGTGTCCAACTACAGCAACCTCTGCAAGCCGTGCGCTTCCAAGGAGGATTGCCGCAACGCGGTGGGAATCGAGGACGCGTGCGTGAGCTACGGGGCCGAGGGGAGCTTCTGCGGGGGACTTTGCGGAGATACCTCGCAGTGTCCGTGGGGGTTCGTCTGCAAAGAGGTCACGTCGGTGGACGGCGTGATCACGAAGCAGTGCGTGGCATCAGGCGGGGTCTGTCCCTGCTCGCAACGTTCCGTGGCGTTGGGGTTGTGGACGGGGTGCAGCTCGACCAACGACTTCGGCACGTGCGAGGGCAAGCGGGTCTGCCAGGAAGAGGGGCTGTCCGCCTGCGACGCCGCTGAAGCCGTGGAGGAGGCGTGCAACGGGGGGGATGACGACTGCGACGGCGACGTGGACGAGCCCAAGCAGGTCGGGGGCGACTACATCAACCTGTGCGACGACGGAAACGCCTGCACCAAGGACCTCTGCCAGGGCGGGTCCGGATGCCAGCATGCCCCGCTCACCGAGGGGGAGTGCGTGGACGGCGATGCGTGCACCATCGGCGACCATTGCGAGGACGGAGTGTGCCAGGGGCTCCCCATTGCATGCAACGACTTCAATCCGTGCACCGATGATTCGTGCGACGGGAAGGGGGGATGCTCCAACGAGCCCAATCACGACCCGTGCGACGACGGGAACCCCTGCACGGTGGCCGATGCCTGCAACGGGGGGAAGTGCAAGGGGTACGATGTCCAGTGCGACTGCGCCGACGAAAA
>VGRX01000394.1 GCA_016875215.1 Deltaproteobacteria bacterium | reverse complement strand
AGCTGGCGGGCTACGTCCCGGATCTGTTGCGGGCCGGGGAGGGGGACAAGGACGGGAAGCTGCCGGACCTGCTGCTGTGCTCTTCCAAGGGGTTGCTGGTTTCATGGGGGGGGCCGGGGGGGAAGCATGTGCCACCGTTGGAGGTCGGCATTGCCGGCGACATCGTGGACGCCCGGTTTTCCGACGTTACGCTGGATTCCCACCCCGACATCTTGGTGCTTGTCAACGCGAAGGGCTCGGTTCCGGGCAAGGTCGTGCTCTATCGGCAGGTAGCGACCTCGGAGGGGATCGGGACGCGGAAGTACGTGATGGAGGAGGAGTGGGCAGTGGGGACGAAGCCGTTCTCGCTGGAGGTGGCGGACCTGGAGGAGGACGGGCGGCCGGACGTCGTTGTGGCGGACAAGCTCGAGACGCAGTCCGTGACCCTGCTGCGGCATTCGGGCAAGAAGCCGGGGCAGAGTCAGCCTCAGTATTGGCTGCAGGCCCCGGAGGTGCTGACCGGGGTCGGAGGGATCTCGTGGTTGTCGGTTGTCGATGTGACGCTGGACGGCCTTCCGGAGCTGGTCACGGCCCGGGAGGACCAGGGGATGGTATCGGTGTTCGTGAACCTCGGGAAGGGCAACTTCCCGATGGCGGTGGATACCGTGCTCGTGGGGTCGGACGTGCCGTTCCTGGACGTGGCGGATTTCGACCAGGACGGGTATCCAGACGTGGCGGTGCTGGTGGAGAAGGTCCAGGCCGCGTACAGTCTCCTGGGCCATGGCGACGGCTACTTCGACCCGCCGCTGCTGCTGCCCGGGCAGACGCTCGAGGAGTTCATGAAGGAGAACATATCGATGATTCTGACTCCGCCGGCCGGGGGACAGGAGATCGGGCAAGGGGGAGCGTTGGCGTACGTGGGGGCGGATTCCGACTCGATGGTTGCGGGGGATTTCAACCTGGACGGTCCAGCGGATCTGGCAGTCTGCCAGGAGAGCACAGGGCTGGTGCAGTTCTTCCACGGAACCGGGACGGGCGAGTTCACGGAGTCACTGTTCCTCAATGTGGGGCAGTCCCCGCATTCGCTGGTGTCCGGACATTTCGATGGCAACGATCTGCCGGACTTCGCGGTCCTGAACGGCAACCAGTGCGGCGTCCGGTTCATCTACAACTACAAGAAGCTGTTGGAGGGGGTTCCCCAGGACTGGTGCGATGGGGAGGCTCCGGGCTGCGTGGGTGAGCCTTCCGGGGGCTGCCAGTGCAAGTGCATGTGCCACTGCCCGACACCCGGCAACTGCTGGTGGAAGTGCGGCTGGGTCATCGAAGCGGGGACGGCCTGCCCGGACCCTTCGCCCTGCGAGCAGGAGCCGCTGGACGACCTCTGCGGCTGTGACGCGAAGTGCAAGTGCAGCTGCACACTTTCGGGGAGTGCGAACTGCAAGTGGGAAGTCGAGCACCACGTCCTGCAGCCCGAATGCCAGGGCCAGCCGCCCACGTGTGACATGGGGGGAATCGCCCTGGATCCCGACTGTGGGTGTGCAACCTCGTGCGGTTGCTACTGTTCCGTGGACGGTGCGGGGTGGTGTGGCTGGGGCTACTACTGGCCATACGTAGGGGAGGAGGAGTGCGAGGGCAGCAAGAAGTGTGCGGGGCAGACCTGCAGCGGCGTCGGCAGCTGCTCAGGTTCGGGGAAGCCCGGGCAGCAGTGCATCTGCAAGTGCGGCTGCGACTGTGACTGCAAGTGCAAGTGCATGTGCGGCTTCGGAGGGAACGACAGCTCCTGCAAGTGGGACTGCAAGTCGAAGTGCGGCTGGCAATGTGCGTGGGAGGATCCTCCGCCTCCTCCTCCCGAAATGCTCTGGGTGACGAGCGGCGAGATCCCGATGCCTGTCAATCCGAACACGGGTCTCGGTCGCCTCAAGCCGTTGCGGGTTGCACTGGATGACTTCGACCTCGACGGGATCACGGACGCGGTCGTTGCGCTCCAGAGCGTGCAGATGGAGGACTGCGTCGACGGCGTCGTGAAGCCCTCCGCCTGGGTGAAGTCGGTGCTGTTCGTCTCCGGAGCACAGTCCATCGCTGGGGGGCTCGGCTTTTCCGCCTCCAAGGTCGAGGAACTGGGGAAGGAGGAGATCACTCTGCTGGCTTCGGCCAGACTGGATGGCGACCCGTTCCCCGATCTGGTCGTCGCGACGAAGCACAAGGGGTCCATCTGCGACGGGTCGAGTTCGGACGACGCCAACTTCGACCTGATGACCGGCGGGCACTGGGTGGGGTGGAGCGTGCTGGGTGTCCCCCAGGGCGGCTGTTCCTGGGATGGTGAAGTGTTTCCCTCGCCGGGCGGGTTCCGCGGGAGCGGCGGCTTTGAAATCGAGGGGGAGCCGCGCGACGTCGCGGTCGCGCAGCTCGAAGGGTTGCCGGCAGGCAGCCAGGACCTCATAGTCCTGAGGGGAGGCAGCGGCACTCCGGGGACCCCCAACTACTTGCCTGATGCGGTCGGGGTGTACATGGCATACGGCACGGACGAGGCCCCGGAATGCTCGCTACCGCTGATGACGTACCTCGAGCAGTGCGCACAGGGAATACCCGTGGACTGGACCTGCCAGGCTCTGTCCTTCTTGACGGCCCAATGCTGCAGCCCGAGCCAGGAGGCGATCTACCCGAAGCTGGGGCTGAAGCCCATGGCCATCGAGGCGGAGGACATGGACAACGACGGCGTGCTCGACGTCGTCGTTGCCAACCAGGAGAGCAACAACATTGCGGTGCTGTTCGGGGGCATCGTGGACTCGAAGTACGTTCTGAACCCTCCCGGCAAGGCCAGCCAGCTTGTCGCCGTGGGTTCCGCTCCGACGGATGTCGAAGCCGGAGACGTCGACGGCGACGGATGGGCCGACCTGGTCGTGGCGCTTGCCGGGAAGGTCGCGGTCTCGTGGGGGGTTGACGGGAAGAGCTTCCTGACTCCGGCCTACCTCGTGGGGCCCGGCGGGGGACCCCTGGCGGCCAGCAAGGTCAGCGTTGCCGACCTGAACTTCGACGGGAAGCAGGATCTCGTGGTGCTGTCGGCCAAGGACTCGATGATCTATCTGTACTACTCCGCCGGCGACCGCAAGCTGATCGGGCCGTTCACGTACGGGGTAGGGAAAGGCCCCGTCGACCTGGATGTCGCCGAGCTCAACGGCGACGGTTGTCTCGACCTGGTCGTCGCGAACGAGGGTTCCAGAACTGTGACGTTCATCATCAACGGCTGGTGCTCGAAGCCGTAGGCTACTTGATCAGCTTCCCTCTTCCGGATGCGATCCACGCGAAGTTGAGCATGAGCTTGAAGCCGGGCGGGGAGCCGGCGGAGCAGCCGCAGTTCATGACGCACCCCCAGTCCCCGCCGACGAATGCGACCCAGCCGTTGCCGACCTTCTTGCCTGACAGGTACGGGGACGAGCCGCGCTGCACGATGGGGACGACCCCGCCGGTCAGGTTGAGCTGGCCGCCCCAGTCCCAGGGTCCGGTCTGGCTGAACTCCGCCCCACTGAACTTGAACGGGTAGCCGTAGATGTCGGAAGGAAGGAGGAACTGCGAAACCGCCCCTCCGCCGCCGGTGTTTCCACCCCAGGAGATCTTGATACCGAAGGCCTGGTTCAGGTCGACCACGCTGGCGCCGCCGCAGTCGTCGAAGATCAGCACGCCGCCCTTGTCCACCCAGGCCTTGAGCTTGGCCTGGTGGTCCGCGGGGATCACGAAGTCGCCGTGGCTGTGGTAGTAGAGCAGGTCGATCTTGCTCAGGTCCTCGGAGCCCACGTCGGTGAAGTGCTGGCTGTAGGGGAGGTCGCACATGCCGGCCCCTTCCTTCTCCGTGGTCACTTCGAGCCCGGTCAGCGAAGTGAACTCCGGACCCGAGCCGTTGATCGAGCGCAGGACGGCAAGCAGGTCTCCCCCCATGTCCCCCCAGTTGGCGAATCCGAGCCGCACCGCGCACTGCTGCGTGACCGGCTGCTTGATCACCGTGCATGCGGCACTCACTTCCACCTGCTGAGTTCCGTCCAGGATGTAGGCCAGGTCGATGCTGCCCGTTGCGCCGGGAGCGATGCCGCCCTGGGGGAGCGTCGCAGCCACCGCGTTTCCATCCACCTTCACCGCCAGTCCGGTCAGCGTGGCCTCGCCTTCGTTCTTGACCTTCACCTGTTTGCACGCGATGCCGGCAAGCGACATCTTCCAGTTCTCGTCGACCTTGCCGTCGCAGTCGTTGTCGAGCTGGTCGCAGACTTCGTCCTTCGGCTGTCCGGCCTGTGCGGTGCACTGCACGTCGGTACCTGCGGGGTTGCACTCGAGGACGCCTTCGTCCTTGCACTCGCCCCC
>VGRX01000393.1 GCA_016875215.1 Deltaproteobacteria bacterium | reverse complement strand
GACACGGCCGACACGTCTGACACGTCCGACACGTCCGACACGTCCGACCCGTCCGACACGGCCGACACGTCTGACACGTCCGACACGTCCGACACGTCCGACGCGTCCGACACGTCCGACACGTCCGCCCCGACTCCCGTCTTCGATACCGAGCTGGTGGCCGAGTCTTCGTGTGCGCCGTTTGCCGCGTGTCTGCTTCTGAGTGTCGAGCATCCAGGACTCGTCGCAGAGAAGTTCGTCGAAAAGACCGCCCAGTCGGATCCGAAGATAGCCTCTCTGTTCGACGGACAGACGAAGCCTGGCCCGGACCGGTTCGTCCTGCACGTCGGGACGGGCTGCGGTAATGACGGCCAGCCGTCGGGCGCGGTGATGCTGGTCCACGGTGCTGGCAGCAACGCCGTGCAGAGCTTCGTGGAACCATCGTTCCTCGGAACCGGTCTGTACAAGACCTTGACCGATGCCGGGCATTGCGTGTTTGCGGTCACGTTTCCGCACCCGTTCGGGAACAACTTTAACCAGGCCATCGAGTTGGCCGCAGCCCTCGAGCAGGCGCGACTGTTGTCCGGTCTGGCCGGGCTCGACGTGGTCGCCCACTCCAAGGGGGGCATGGTTGCGGTGACGCTGGCCTCCGGATTCGGTGAAGAGGTCGGGCTCGAGTTCCAGGGGGACATCGACCGGCTGCTGCTGCTGGGGGCACCGCTGGGCGGCATGGACTTCTCGTTCAGGCACCCCGCGTTCAACTTCCCGGCCGAGTATCTCCAGCTTTCGATGCCCTCGTCTTGGGACAAGGTGCTGGAGTGGGGGGTCTGGAAAGACACGTATGCGGACAGCATCTACGGCGGGGCCTTCGACGGCCTGCTCCAGCTCCAGGCGGCGTGGGACGAGGTCTATGCGCTCTCGATGATCGAGCAGGACTGGTACACGACGTACTACGGCGGGCAGGGGTTCGTGAGCCACTCGCTGGGGATCGCCGCTGCCATCGACCTCGGGGGCAACTTCATGGCGAACCTGAAGACGCACGATGTGCCGGCTGCCATTCCGGTCTACCTGGCCTCAGGCGGCAATCCGATCGTCAACGGAGCGACGTGGGAGGCGACCGGGCCATCCGACGGCCTCGTCTTCCGCAAGAGTGCGGAGGATGCCTCCATGCTCCCGGGCCTTGTCGAGACCAAGCACTTTCCCCTGCTCAATCATTGGGACCTGGTTTCAGCGGGAACGGCTCAGGAGTGGGTGGTGGAGCGAATTGCGGAATAGTCGGGGGCCCCGGCTCGTTCGGCGGGCGTGAGGATTCGGTCGAACCGCGGACACGCCCTCTCAGGTCGGGCGGTGCGAAGCTCAGGGAGGAATGACATGAAGCTGGGTGTCGCTGCACGCGTGGCCGCCCGCTGCGGGCTGCCCGAGAAAGGTGTGGACGGTTGCGTCCGCCTGTTGTCTGAGGGCAACACGGTCCCGTTCATCGCCCGTTACCGGAAGGAGGCAACCGGGGGGCTCGACGAGACCGCCATACGCAGGGTCCAGGAGGCCCTGGAGTACGTCACTGCCCTGGACGATCGCAAGAAGACCGTGCTGGCCGCGATCGAGAAGGCGGGCAGGCTGACGGACGAGCTCCGCCGGCTGATCGAGGAGTGCGAGGACCGGCAGGAGCTGGAGGACCTCTACCTTCCGTTCAAGCAGAAGAAGAGCACCCGGGCGGACGCGGCCCGCAAGGCGGGGCTGGAGCCGCTGGCCCGGATCATCCTGGGGCTCGAGCCGTGTCCAGCCGGCGCTCGACTTGCGATTGCGCAGCGGTTTGTTCGTGCCGTGGAGGGAGCTTCGGCGGATTCTCCGGAAGCGGCCCTGGCAGGCGCACGGGACATCGTGGCGGAGGTGGTGGCCACGAATCCACCGGTGCGGAGGGCAGTGCGGGATCTGGCCGGATCGACCGGGCGGATCTGCAGTGCGAGGAAGCGGGGGGCCGGGGAGGAGGAGGCTGCCCAGTTTGCCGACTACTTCGAGCGGAGCGAGCGGGTGGCGGACATCCCGGCCCACCGGATCCTGGCGATGCTGCGAGGCGAAACCGCGGGTGCGCTTTCCGTGAAGGTCGAGGTTCCCGAGCGGCGGGCCCTGGCGTTGATCCAGTCCCCGTTCTTCCGCAGGGTTCCTTCGCTCTTCACACAGGACTTCGAGGCAGCGACGGAGGACGGGTTTACGCGGCTGTTGTGGCCGTCGGTCGAGCGGGAGCTGCTTGGGCAGCTCAAGGAGCGGGCTGACCGGTCATCGGTGGCCGTGTTCGAAGAGAACCTGCGCTCGCTGCTGATGGAACCGCCGGCCCGCGGGAAGCGTGTGCTGGGGATCGACCCTGGATTCCGGAACGGGTGCAAGCTGGCCGTCGTGGACGACACGGGCAAGGTGCTGGGCGCCGGTGTGATCTACCCGCACCCCCCGCAGGAGAACGCCGACGAAGCGAAGCGCAGGCTGGTCGAGCTGTGCCTGCGGCACCGATTCGATGTGGCGGGAGTGGGTGACGGAACCGCGCACCGTGAGACCATGGCGTTCGTGGCGACGGTCGCGTGGCCGACTCCGGTTGCCGTCACTCCGGTCAGGGAAGCCGGTGCCTCGGTGTACTCGGCGTCGGAGGTCGCTGTGGCGGAGCTGCCGGAGCTGGACGTGACGCTGCGGGGGGCGGTCTCCATTGCGCGTCGCTACCAGGATCCGCTGGCCGAGCTGGTGAAGATCGAGCCCAAGTCGATCGGCGTGGGGCAGTACCAGCACGACGTGGACCAGGGATTGCTGGAGAGCGGGCTGTCGGCCGTCGTGGAGGAATGCGTGAATCGTGTCGGCGTGGAGTTGAACACGGCCTCCCCTGCGCTGCTTTCCCACGTGGCAGGAATCGGCCCGACCACGGCCCGGGCCATCGTGGCCCACCGGGATTCCAAGGGGCCGTTCAGGAATCGGGCCGCGCTGCTCAAGGTGGCCGGTATCGGGCCTGCGAGGTTCCTTCAGTGTGCCGGGTTCCTTCGCATTCCGGAGGGTGTGGACGTGCTGGACCGGACCGGGATCCACCCCGAGCGCTACGAAGCGGTCGGCCGGGCCGCCCGGGCGGTGGGGCTGGCGGCATCGGATCTCCTGGGCAACCCCACGCACCTCTCGCGCCTGAAGCAGCAGGTGACGGCGACGGCTCTCGGGCTCGGGGTCGAGACCTGGTCCGACATCCTGGCCGAGCTCGAGCGCCCGGGGCGGGATCCCCGAGGAGAACGAAAAGAGTTCCGGTTCTCTGATCGCGTGCACGCGCTCGAGGACCTCGAGGTGGGCATGGTGCTTCCCGGCCGCGTCAACAGCGTGACCGACTTCGGTGCGTTCGTCGACATCGGCGTGCACCGGGACGGGCTGGTGCACGTGTCCCGCATGGCGGATCGCCGCGTGTCGTCCCCGTTCGAGGTGTGCCGCCCCGGAATGGTCGTGACCGTCAAGGTGGTCGAGGTGGACCGCAAGCGGGGCCGCATCGGCCTGAGCATGAAGCCGTCGGAAGTGGGGGGAACGGGCTGAGCCGAGTCCGAGGCAGGAGGCTACTCCTGGATCGGAGCGTCAAACCCGTCGCCGTCCAGGTCCACCCAGACGGGGTTGGTTAACGCGGCAGACGTCCGGCCGGGGTAGACTGGCGCCAGGTTGCCGGCGGGGTCGAAGGCCTCCACGATGTACCAGGTGTCGGCAACCGGGGTCACGTCGACCGTCCCGTCGAATCGCACGAGGCCCTCCGCTCCCGACACGTCCCACTCTTCGACCGTTGCTCCGTTGCCCACCAGCCGCACCGTGGACAGCGGGACCCACGACACGGCCGATACCCGGATCGAAACCGTGACAGCGCTGCCCGGAGCCGCAGGGGTGACCGTCGCTCCCGGCCCCTGTCCGTCCAGGGTGAGCTCGACGAACGGTCCGCTGGTGACCTGGCTGCGGGAGGCCAGCAGCGAATCGAAGTACCCCTTCTCGGTCAGCGGACCGTCCACGGGGACCAGGTTCCTGGGCTGCCCCACCCACTGGTCGAGGTCGTGCGTGTCCGAGTTGCCGGTCGTTTTCGTGCGCTCCCCCCGGTTCAGGAAGCTGAACCAGTCCACCAGGGTCTTCCCCTCCAGGTGGGCCCAGTCGTCGCCCGAATTCCAGACCTCGATGGCATCGAACGTGAGATCGAGCTCGCCCGCTTTGGCGGACGAGGGACCGACGGCGGGATCGTACTTGACGAAGTCGAAGTAACCCTGCCCGTCACGGGGGTGGTTGATCTGCACGACCCGGCAGCCGAAGTCCTCGTGCATGCTCTTCCAAACGGCAGGGGCCGGGAGGAACCCTCCGACCTCGCGC
>VGRX01000392.1 GCA_016875215.1 Deltaproteobacteria bacterium | reverse complement strand
TGTCACACGACACCAGGTTGCCGTCGCTCGCACACCACTTGCCTGCCACGAGGCTGCCGACGGTCGGGTCCATCTCGACCAGGAGCCCTTCGTTGTCCACGCCATCCGCAAACCCGCCCGGGACCTCGGTGAGCTTGTTCCACGAGACGCTCGCTATCTTGTCGTTGGTCACCGCGTTCTTCTGGATCATCTCCATGGAGACCGAGTTCTCCTCGTCCGGCTCCACATAGAGCGGGGCCAGCGCAGCCTTGTCCACGGCCACCTGCCCGTTGGCAAGCGTGATGCCGAAGCCGGCAACGTAGCCCGTATCCTTGTCAGTGCCCGCCTCCCAGGCGGTCCCCATCGCGTTGCGCTTCATGACCTGGCCCGGCGTGCAGCCGTTGGGACCGAGGTCGGCCAGCGTGACCGAGCCGTCCGCAATCTCCTTGGTTCCGACGCAACCTGTGCAGTCCAGGTCCCCCGGAACCGACGAGAGCTGGTCGCAGTACACCGCGTGGCGGGCCTGCATGGCATAGCCCACCGAGGCCAGCGGCGCCCGCGGCAGCTCCGGTCCGCCGTTGACCGAAATGCCCACCCAGAGGTTGTCGAACTGCTCGAACATGGGCGGGTTGTCGAGCGCCTTCACCGACCCCATCAGCAGGTCGAACCGGCCTGCGGTCAGCGGGACCTTCTTGTGGGTCTCGGTCCAGAGGGGCTGGGCGCCATCGACCCCGTCATAGAGAAGGAACGTGAGGTCGACCGGGCCCTTGGCCGGCTCGTCGGCCAGGTTGGTCAGGATTCCCTGGACCGCGACCTCGGGTGGCCCCCACTCGGCCCGCACCCCGGAACTCGCTGCCAGCACCGCAAGAAGTACGACCAGGAAGGAAACGACACGCATCTCGAGTTTCATGGCATCCCCCAGCCCTAGTGTGTGTAGCCCAAACGAATCTTGAATCCAGCTTCGGTTCCGATGAGCAGACGGCTCGCCGGACGTCCGAAGAAGACCTCGGCCTTCATGTCGCCGTGGACCACGATGATCCGGGCCTCCAGCTGGTGGAAGCGGAGCTTGGCCGGAGGACACCCGTCATCCGGAATTCCGCTGCAATCGTTGTCCTTGCCGTCGCAGATCTCCTGTGCTCCATGATGGAACGCCGGGTCGAGCGGAGCACAGTCGGTCACGTCGGGATCGAGGTCGTTGTCATCGTCCGGGTCGACGCAGTTGGCCACGCCGTCCTTGTCCACGTCCGGGAATCCCTCGTCGATCGGCCCGTTGCAGTTGTCGTCGAAGCTGTTGCAGGCCTCCGGAGCACCGGGGTAGATGTTCGGGTTGTATGGCCCGCAGTCCTGCTCGTTGACGAAGCCGTCTCCGTCCGCGTCCGGATCGCATACGTTGCCCAGGAGGTCCTTGTCCAGGTCCTCCTGGAGTTGGTTCGGGATCGTGCGGCAGTTGTCGTCGCACCCCTTGGTCAGCCCGCCGGTGCAGGGCTTGTCACCGATGACGCCGCTGCCGTTGCCGTCGTCCAGGATGCCGTCGTTGTCGTCGTCCGGGTCGCAGGCATCTCCCTGGGCATCGCCGTCGGTGTTGACCTGGTCCACATTGGGAACGAGCGGGCAGTTGTCCTGGAAGTTCTGGATGCCGTCCCCGTCGGAATCCACGTCGACGCGGTCGGCATAGCCATCCTTGTCCGAGTCCGGGAACCCCTCGTCAGCGACACCGGAGCAGTCGTTGTCCTTGCCGTCGCACACCTCGGGGAGGCCGTTTCCCACTTCCGGGTCGAGCGGCTTGCAATCGGTCACGTCCGGGTCGCCGTCGTTGTCGTCGTCGAGGTCGGCGCAGTCGGCAAGGCCGTCTGCGTCGGAATCGGGGTAGCCCTCGTCGGCAGCCAGGTTGCAGTTGTTGTCGAGTCCGTCGCAGACCTCGGGGGCATTGGGATAGATGGCGGGGTCCTTGGGGTTGCAGTCCCAGGCGTTGGGGCTGCCGTCGCCATCCATGTCGTCATCGCACAGGTCGCCGTTCTTGTCTCCGTCCAGGTCGGTCTGCCCCGGGTTGGCGACGAAGGGGCAGTTGTCCTGGGCATCGTGGACGCCGTCGTCGTCGTCATCGTCGTCGCATGCGTCGCCGATCCCATCCTGGTCCTGGTCGGCCTGTCCGAGGTTGGGCACGAGGTCGCAGTTGTCCACCGAGTCCAGGATTCCGTCGCCGTCATCATCGAGGTCGATGCAGTCTGCGGCCCCGTCGGAGTCGGTATCGTCGAATCCTTCGTCGATCCCGTTGTTGCAGTTGTTGTCGAGGCCGTCGCACAGCTCGGGTCCAGGCTCGTCCGCGTCACAGACCAGCCCCTCCTGGCCGAGGCACAGCTGCTCCCCCTTGCACTCGCCATGCGGGTTCTTCTTCACGCAGGGGAGGCCGGCCTGCTCCTCGTCGACCGCGCCGTCGCAATCATCGTCCTTGCCGTTGCAGGTCTCCTCGGCCGGGGTCAGTGCGTCGCATTCTCCCCATCCCTTCTGGCCGTCGCAGAGCTTCTCGCCGAAGCACTTGCCGAACTCGTTGGAAACGGAGCACTCCTGGGTGGTCTGGTTCAGCTCGAACGTGCAGATGCAGCTTCCCGTTTCCGGGGCGCAGAGGGAGACGGGCTCCGGGAGGCCCTCCAGCTCCATGACGGTGCAGGTGTAGTGCAGGGGGCAACCCTGGTCCCCCGAGCAATCGGTGAGGCAGAAGTTGCCGGACAGCCCCACCGGAACGCAGAGATCCCCCTTGTAGAGGCAATCCTGCTCCCCTCCGCACGGCTTGCACAGGTTGGCTTTCGGGGGGACGCAGACGAACGTGAGGTCCGGCCCGCCGGTCGCTATCCCCTTGCAGATCCAGTCCTTGGGGCATTCCTCGACACAGTTGATGGTGCAGACCGACGTCTCCGCGTCCACCTCGATGCAGACGCCGCTGGCACAATCGTCGTTGCCCGCGCACGGTTTGCCCCAGTCCCCGTACGGTCCCGCGTCGCCATCCAGGAAGAAGCCGTCCGGAAAGAGGACATCTTCCGGGACCGCATCCGCGGGCACGTCGGCCGCAAGATCCGGGCCCGGCCCGTGGTCTGCCGGTACGTCGATCCCTCCGGCTTCCACTTCGGGTGCGGTTCCCCCGGGATCCGGAGGCCCGCTTCCCGACGGATCCGACCCGCAGGCGAGCACCGCTTGGCAAAGGAGGATTTTCCCAACGCGTTTCAGGTGACTCATGACCGCCCCCACACCGCGCATCAGTCCGACACCCCGCACGTCCGCTTCCGAGCCTGGGATAGAAGCATAGCCTGCGGGCACGCCGGGATCAAGGATGTTTGCGTGCCTGCTCCAATGGGGCTAGACTTCGGTACGTGCGCGAAACCGCGCCCCTCGGGGAGGACGAACCTGCTTTCCGATTGGTTCCCGGTCCCCGGGGGAGACACTCCGCTGAGGCTTTCCCAGTCGGAGAGGAGACCGTCATGACGAAGCTCATCCGCATCGCTGCGATCCTCGTGCTGCCCGCATTGGCGTCTTGCAGCGGCGGCGACACCCCGGAGCCCACGATGGGAACCGACCTGATCTTCAATGTCAGCGAGCTTGCGGACATCGCAGACGCGACCTCCGAGCTGGCCCCCGTGGATGGCTGGCCGGAGCTTTCCGGCGAGACCGTGCCCGACGTGACGGAGATCCTCGTCGACCTCGCAGACGGCGAAGTCGTGCCCCCGGACCTCGACGCGGGGCTCGATGCGGAGATCGAAGTCGGCCCCCCTGACGAGGACGGCGACGACGTGCCGGACGACGAGGACAACTGCCCGGCCGACCCCAATCCGCTCCAGGAAGATCTGGACGGCGACCTGCAAGGCGATGCCTGCGACAACGACCTGGACGGCGACGGAATCTACAATCCCGCCGACAACTGCGTCGAGCTGCCCAATCCGCAACAGAAGGACCTCGACCAGGATGGCCTCGGCGACGAGTGCGACGCAGATGACGAAGACGACGGGATCGACGACGACGTGGACAACTGCCCTGTCCTGGCAAATCCGGGCCAGGAGGATGCGGACCAGGACGCCCTCGGCGACGACTGCGACGACGATGACGACAACGACGGCGTGCTCGACGGTGACGACAACTGCCCGGCCGTCGCAAACCCGGGGCAGGGGGACCTCGACGAGGACGGCCTCGGAAACGCGTGCGACGACGACGATGACGGCGACGGCGTGCTCGACGGTGACGACAACTGC
Organism: Deltaproteobacteria bacterium; assembly: GCA_016875215.1. Taxonomy (GTDB): domain Bacteria; phylum Myxococcota_A; class UBA9042; order CAIXZC01; family CAIXZC01; genus CAITUV01. The sequence goes on along the minus strand of VGRX01000392.1, from coordinate 116 downwards.
CCGCTCGCTGCGAACCCTGAGCAGGAGGACCTGGACGAGGACGGTACGGGCGATGCCTGTGCCGACGACGACGACGGCGACGGAATCCCGGATGACTCGGACAACTGCCCGGTTTC
>VGRX01000391.1 GCA_016875215.1 Deltaproteobacteria bacterium | reverse complement strand
CAGGGGCCCCGGGCCCAGTCCCCTCATGTCTCGCCCTGGCCCTCCTCCTCGCTCTCGCCCTGCTTCCCGGAATCGCGGCACAGGCCCAGGAACCTGCCCCCCTTCCCCCCCTTCCCATCGGCGACGAGCTGGCTCAGCCCACCGGCGACGAGCCGGTCCGACCCCAGGACGAGGAGCAACCCGAGCCGGTATCGGAAGTCCCGCAGCCTGGAGCACAGGACGACGAGGGGGGCTGCCAGGGCTCCGGGGACGAGGGGGAATGCGACGGGACGGCCGGCAGCTCCCCGGCGGCCCCTCCGAAGCGCCGCTTCCCCTGCAAGGAGCCCTTCACCGGCGAGGTCCCTCCACAGCCTGCGGCCCGCATCGCGGAAGCGCTGGCCCACAAGGAGCTCGCGGAAACCAGGGTTGCCGTCCTCGCCGTCGCATACCCCGAAGGCACCGTGTTGTTCCGCCAGAATGCGGATGAGCTGCTCAACCCGGCCTCCGTGACCAAGATGCTCACCGCTGCGGCCGCACTGCAGCACCTCGGACCGGACAAGACCTTCGAGACCCGGGTCGTGGCGGGGGATGGCGACTGCCCTCCCCTGTTCCTGGTCGGTGGAGGCGATCCGGGACTCACGGTCGAAGACCTGCGAGGGCTGGCCCGCCAGGTCCGCAAGGTCGGCATCACCTGCGCATCGGCCCTGCACTACGACGTGTCGCTGTTCGACGGCCAGACGCTGGCCCCCCACTACGAGGAGAAGAGCAGCGACGCACACTGGCGCCCCCACGTAGGGGCCGCAGGGATCGAGGACGGTGCGGTCACCCTCGTGCTGCGCCCGGGGGACCACGTCGGCGCAGCGGTCCGCGTCGAGACCATCCCCACCTGCTCCGGGCTGCTTGTGGACAACCGGCTGGTCACCGTCGAGGTCCCCACCAAGGACAAGGAGCTTCTCGCCTCGGTGGACACGGGACCGGACAACGTGGTCATCCGGCTCGAGGGGGAGGTCAAGCTGGGCCTGAAGAACCCGGTCATCGTGCGCCGGGCCATGCCCGACTCCGACATGTTTTCGGCCCGCTGCTTCCGCGACACGCTGGTCGCTGCCGGTGTCAAGGTCAAGGCCGAACAGCCGACCGCGGGCAAGGGCCCGGCCGGCGCCAGGAAGGTCGCCTCCGTGCTCTCGAACCCGCTGTCGGCCGACATCCGCCGCATGCAGGTGTGGAGCAAGAACTTCGTGGCCGAGCAGCTCGTCAAGCTGGCCGGAACCGGCCGGTGCGCACCCCTCACCTTCACCTGCGGCCTCAAGGTGCTCAGGCGCACCCTCCAACGATTCCACCTGCCGGCCGGCTGCCTCCGTTTCGAGAACGGCTCAGGGCTCTTCGATGCCAACCGCATGTCCGCGGCCCAAATCGTCCGCCTCCTCGTCGAGGTCGCAAACCGTCCCCCCCATGCGGCCCCCTTTGTCCAGGCACTGGCGCAGGGACGCAAGTCCGGAACGCTTCGCGACCGCATGGGCCGCGTCAACGCGGTCGTACGCGGCAAGACCGGAACCCTGGACGGGATCTCCTCTCTTGCCGGCTATATCGAGCGCGGCCCCGGCCGATACATCGCGTTCGCCATCCTCATGGACGGCCCCAACGCCTCCGCCTACCGGATGCAGCGCATCCAGGACCGCGTCGTCGAGCTCCTCGCCTGGTGGGCGTTTCCCGGCAAGAAGAAGTAGCAGCGCAACTTCCCCCACAGCAGCGCAACTTCCCCCTTGACTCCCCGGACCGAGCGCTGCATAGTCGCCCCTACGATGTCTGGCAACCAACAACCGGAGGGAGGAAGATGCGTTCGCTGATTCTGTCTACCGTAGTCGCATTGTTGCTTTGTCTGGTTCCACAGCTCGCCCACGCGCAGTTCGGGCTCAAGGTGCCGAAGTTCGATACCGGGCCCGTCAAGAAGACGCTTGCCGAGATCGACAAGGTCGTGGCCGAGTATGAAGACGCCACCGAGAAGGTGTGGACCGCAACCGAGGCCATGCAGGAGATCATCAAGACCTACGCTGCCGGCGAGTTCCCCATCCTGGAGAAGCCGTGGGGCGAGATCCGCAAGATGATCAAGGAAGCCAAGGACGAAGCCGCCCGGACCGCGGCGTTCGAGCTGTCCGAGAAGTACTTCAAGGAGATGGACGAACGAAAGAAGGCCGTCGACGCCATCATGGACGATCCGGTCAAGGCAACGGACCTCAAGGGCAAGCTCCAGCCGCCCGAGCTCGAGCAGCTCAAGACGATTGCCGCCAACCTCAAGCCGGTTCCCAAGCAGGATACGGAGCTCGTCACGCGGGCCACGAAGCTGACCGCGGACACGACCAAGGCCGTTGCCGACCTCGGAACCCAGGCGGCCAAAGACCCTCTCAAGGCCGCGGACTACAAGAAGCTCATCGATCAGTGCAACAAGGGGATTGAGAAGCTCAACAAGATCCCGACCGAGCTCGAAAAGCAGATCAAGGCCATCGAGGGCGTCCTCTCCAACCTCGCCAAGCTGCTCGGAGAGTAGGTTCCCCCACCGCTCCGGACGAAGCCCGTCGCACGTCGCACCGCCCCCTCCCAGAATTCCCTTGAACTGGCCCGACCGATGGGTACAATTGCTGCGGTCGTTCATTGTGAGGCGTTTTCCCCAGGAGGTTCTCAATGAGGTTCGCACCGTTGTTCGGTCTGATGGTTCTGGTGGGTGTGCTGGCGTCCTGCTCCGGCTCGACTGAGACGGGCAAGTGCCAGACGGCGGACGAGTGCAACCAGGGCTTCACCTGCATCGAGCAGAAGTGTGCTCAGATGGAATGCGTGGCCCATGCAGACTGCCCGGGCGACGACCCGTTCTGCGCTCCGGCGGGGGTCGACCCGGCCCAGCCGGACAAGAAGTTCTGCTCGCCGATCAAGTGCAAGACCGATGACGACTGCGGGGACGGGTTCGCCTGCAACAAGTACAAGCAGTGCGAACCCAAGCAGGGCACGGATGACGTGCCCGGCGTCGACGTCGAGGACATGGACGTTTCGACCCCGGACGCGGACGAAGATACGCCTGTCGTCCCGGTGGGCAGCACCTGTACGTCCTGCGCTTCGGACAAGGACTGCGGCAACCTGAAGTGCTACCCGCTCGGCGGCGGCACCTTCTGCTTCGGCCCCTGCAAGTCGAACGCAGACTGCCCCACGGGCTGGATGTGCTATGCCCTCAGCAACGAGGGCCAGCAGTGCATCCCCATGGCCTTCAACTGCGATGCCGAATGCCTCAAGGACGGCTGCCCGGCCGGCCAGGTCTGCAACCAGGAGACCGGCGCCTGCGTGGCCGGCAAGCCCGAGTGCGGCGCGTGCGCCCAGGACTGGGACTGCCAGGAAGGGTACAAGTGCTACCAGGACGGCAAGTACTGCGCTCCGGTGTGCCCCGATGACGTCTGCCCCAAGAACGGCAACTGCCAGGAAGTCAACACCCTGAAGGTCAAGCTGTGCGTCTCCGGCAGCGCCCAGTGCTGCTACGGCGACGCCTGCGGCAACGCCTGCCCGCCCGAAACCCCGCATGCCTACAACGGGAAGTGCGTCGAGTGCCTCAGCGACGCGCACTGCGGCGCCAACGAGAACTGCGCGCCCGACAAGGTCTGCCAGTCCAACAACTGCCAGCCGCCCACCCCGTACGACTTCAACGGGACCTGCGTGGAGTGCCTGAATTCCACCCACTGCACGGCCCTCGGCCCGGAGTACGGCTGCAACCAGGCCACTCACAAGTGCGAGAAGCTCGACCAGCCGGATGAGTGCTCCTACTGCGTGGCCCCGTACCCGGCCTGCACGCAGATCAACGGCGTGTGGTCGTGCGTCCAGTGCACCGACAGCACCTACTGCGGCGGTGGCGAGTGCGACCTGTCGCTGTTCGCGTGCAAGGGGGGCGGCGGCTGCGGGACGTGCACCAACGACAGCCAGTGCCTCTCCGCCATGGGGGACAAGACACTTGCCTGCGACACGGCCAGCGGCTGCTGCTATGACGTGAAGGGATGGTGCGACGGCGTCGAGTCCATGTGCGACAGCGGCGCCGGTTCCGAGTGCCTCGGCTTGATGGACCTGCTCATGGGCGGCATGGGCGGCATACCCGGCATGCCCGGCATGCCCGAAGGGTCCGCGTTCGGCATCTGCACCTGCTCCGAGCCGGTGGGGGCGGATGCGCTGCTCTGCCTGTTCATGGGCGGCTGCCCGCCCGGCGGCTGCTTCGGCGATGCCATCTGCATCGACCCCGCGGCCATCCCCATGCTGGGTGACATGCTCGGCGGACTGGCCGGCGGCGGCGGCATCTGCCTCAACCCCTCCTCGATCATGGATCTGCTCGGCGGCGGCCCC
>VGRX01000390.1 GCA_016875215.1 Deltaproteobacteria bacterium | reverse complement strand
GTTTCGGAAGGCAGAGGATCTGCTGGGCAGGGGCCGGCTGGTGACAACGCCCGGCCTCATGCTGCTCGCTATCAAGGCCGGGATCCTCGACATCGACGAAGCGGATCGCCTGAAGGTGGTCCTGGCCAAGCACCGGTTCAAGATGACGTTTGACTCGTTCCGGGATGTTCTGGGACGTGAAGTGCCTTGAACGGCGCAGGTTTTCCGAGGGAGGAGGAGATGAAGAAGACCCCGACACATCACGGCGACCAGTGGACGAAGGCGGACCTCCGCAAGCTTGAGCGGTTGGCTGATGGCAACACTCCAACAAGGCTCATTTAGGCTAGAAGACAAATTGATTGATTTGCGTGGCACCATTCTCCCATGATATTGCACTGACTTGCTGTTGACAAGGCTCCACCTCTATGGCATACTGATACCTGAAAAAACGAGGATCTGCGCCGCGCAGGACTAACTGTCGCTTGACACGGCCAATGGCCGCAAGGGCGAGGTCTGCCCCGACCGTGCGGCGCACAGTCTGTCCCCAGGCCGAGATCCGCTTCTGCCCTCTCCCGAACCACCCTTGCGGTTTCTGCGGGACGCCCCTCTCCGACGAGGAGATTGACGGGCTGCTGGCGGCCACAGCCCCCCCCCTTCGGGCACGACATCATCAGACGATTCAGATCAGCGTCACGTAGTTCGTCGTGCGTCGCATCGGGTTTCCGACGTGCAGGTAGTGCCGCAACCCATCGACCAGGGAGAAGCCGAAGATGCGCTTCTCCTGGAACGACATCCAGAGGCGCAACGGACGGGTCAGGCGCCTCGGGATGCGGCGTGCAATCGCTGCCATGATCGCGGGTGACGGCACGAGCGATGCCCAGGGGGCCGTGTTTCCCAGCGTCTCGATCGCTCCGGGCTCGTCGAGCCGATAATAGGGGCCGAAAGGATCCCGGATGAAGTCGACGGCGGCGTCGAAGTCCGCGGCGACATGGGCGTCGATGTAGCCTTGCTCTGCGGCCTGTCGGGTCATGCGCGTTCCCGGAAGGGGCACGGCCATCATCAGTCGGGTGGCATCGGCCCTGAGCGTCCTGGCGAGGCGAAGCGTGGCAGCGGCCTGCTCGGGGCGTTCTCCCGGCAGTCCGAGCATGAAAAACACGACGAGCTTCATCCCGTGCCTGTGCACGTTCTCAGCAGCCTCGAAGAGCACCCGATCCGTGGCCGGCTTGTTCATCAGCCGGATGCGGAAGGCCTCGTCCGCGGTCTCGACCCCCATGGCCACGACGCGGCAGCCGGCCTTCGACAGCAGCGCTGTGGCCTGGGATGTTAGGCGCTCGGCCGAGCTGTTGCACGAGAACGGCAGCTTGAACGAGGCGGGGTAGAGCCGGGAGAGCTCGCTCAGCCAGTCGAGGTCGGTCACGAACAGGTCGTCTGCAAAGTGAACCCAGTCGAGGCTGGCCTGGCGCGCGACGTCTGCGACCTCCTCCAGCACCCGGGAGGGGCTCTTGCGACGGACGAAGTGGCTCCCGCCGTAGACTTCGCGGACGAAGTGGTTGTAGCAGAACGCGCAGTCGTTGGCGCATCCCCGGCCGGTAGTGAACTTCTTCCAGGGAAACCGTGCCTGGTAGGGGTAGCGGTAGTAGAGCCCCCGGTCCGGCAGCGGCATGGAATCGAGGTTCTCCACCCGCGGCCCCGGGCCTGTCTTTGCCACGTTGCCGGCCGCGTCCTTGACCCAGATCCCTGGGATTCCCGTCGGCTCCTTCCCCCGAGCCAGACAATCCGCGAGTTGCGGCACGGCCACATCGGCCTCCCCCACGAGCTCCAGGTCGATGACGTCCTCGTTGATGAAGTCCGGGCTGAACGTCGGATGGGTTCCTCCGACGAGGACCCGGGTTTGCGGCAGCCACCTGCGCACCCGGGCCACGAGGTCGAGCACGTACCCCTGCGCATAGACGTTGCAGGGGACGATGACGAGGTCCGGACGGGCGGACTTGACCGCCTGTTCGAAGCGCCTTGACTCGTCGCGCTCGATGAGCAGGTTCACGGCATGTCCCTGCTGCTTGAGCACTGCGGACAGCTCGGTCAACGCCAGCGACTCGTTGATCCCGTTGTCCTGCAGAAAGAGCACGGAAATCCCGCTCACGGTCATCCCCTCAGAACTGCTGCAACGCCGTGTCCCAGCCCACGGTCAACCCTGCTGTGGAATCGAGCGACCAGGCGAGCCCCCCCTCCCCTTCCCGGAACAGGAACAGGTCGACGCCGAGGGTCACCGCCAGGTTGCTCATGAGGGTGGCAGAGAGCTTCGTGCTCCCGATTCCCTTGAGGGTGTTCGTGCTCGTCCAGTCCGAGTAGAACAGCTCGAAGCGGGAGTCCAGCGTTATAGCGCTCCACGGGTTGAACGTGACGAGCGGCAGGCTGTTGACCTGGTAGAAGACGTTGATACCGGCGTGCAGCGTGTCGTCGTCCTTCATCAGCTCCCGCCTCAGACCGTAGGTGACGCCAGCGCTGGCCTTGGTTCCGAAGAGCCACTCGAGCCCTGCAGTGCCGGTGCCTTCGAGGTGGTGGTAATCCGCGCCTTCGGCCTGCGAGAACTCGGACTCGAGCCGTCCGCGGACCACCGGCGCAGGCACGTAGAAGCGCTCCTTGCCATAGAGGTTCCTCAGGCAGGTCCAGGAGTAGGTGAGCTCCTGGATGGCCAGGTCCTGCGTCTCCAAGAGGTCGGCATCCCCTGTCCGGGCCATTCCGTACTGGGCCTTGGTGAAGTCGGAGACCTTGTGGTCGCGCGTGGACATGGTCAGCCAGAGCTGCCCTTCTCCCTTGAAGCCGTTGAACGTGGAGCGGGAGAGCTGGGCCTGGTCATAGGCGGACGGGTTCTGGATGGAGATGTTCGAGAAGCTCCCGGTGGCAGACGTGCTGCCCTCCCACATCGGACGCTCCCATAGCGGGGTGAAATCGGTGGCCAAAGCGATCTTCTCTGCGGGCCGGTCGGCGCGGTCGAAGTGCTCGGTCACAACCTCCTCGAGGAAGTACCCGGTGGAGGTGCGGTCGGTGCGGATCGACGAGATCAGGGGCTGTCCGAAGCCTCTTCCCCCGCTGGCGATGAAGTCGGTGGTCGCGATCTCGTAACGGAGCTTCGGGTTCAGGGGCCGATCGTTGATCCGGATGGTCCCGTCCACGTCCCGTGAAGCCCCGAGAAGGAACAGCTCGGCCCTCCGGTCCGGGGCTGCGGGGTCGAGGTACCAGCCGACGTAGGCGGCAAGCTCGTCCCCTGCGACATCGAGCACGACGACCTCGTGCATGGAGAACGTCCGGAAGAGCAGGCCGGAGGTGACGTCCCCTCCGATGCGAACGGATTCCTCGAGGCGCACGCTGTCGAGAGAAAGCAGGGCCACATCGGCTCGGGTCTTCCGCCGCAGGATCTCCATCACGTACTGCACGAAGTCGGAGCGTCCCATCCGAGGGTCGATCTTCCCCCGGCGCAGCGTCCGCTGCCCGAGGGAGCAGAACTCGGAGACGAGCCGGCTGAGCGTGCCTGCTGCAGAATCCAGGCGGCGGAACGGACTGACACGCCGGACTTCCGGTTCGGCCCGCTCGATGACCCATCGGCCCCCTTTCCGCTTGAGCGAGAGAGTCCCCCGGCCGATGGCCCCCGGTGCACGGGGGGAGGCAACGAGCACGGTTCCTCCTTCCTTGCCCCCGCGTGCGCTGATCAGCAACGGCTCCCCGGTCGATGGGCGGACGAGCCCGCCGGCGATGATCAGGTCCGCACCGGCGTCCCGGCCCAACAGCTCGAGGGTGCGGCTCCCGGGCACTCCGCCGGCCTCCATGTCCACGAGGAGAACGACCAGGTCGGCCCCCTCCTTGCGGAGGCGCTCGGTCTCGGACACAGCGACCGCGACCGGATCCGCGAACTCCAGCCCGCGCACGTTCTCGGGGTGGACGACCTTCCCCACGTCGGCCGACGTCAGCGGGATGACGCCCACCATGACCTCCCCCACCCGGAACAGCTCGTCGGAATGCGATGCCAGCAGGTTGCAGGCGGGGTCCTTTCCCGCACAGGCCAGGTTGCGGACCCGGAATCGCACCCCCTCGGCCTCCAGGTCGGGCAGGTACTCGAGGAACCCGCGAAACGGGATGGAGAACTCCTCGAGGCCCGGCACGAACAGGGCGGCTCCGGCCGGGGCCAGCAGGGATGCTGCCCCCCGGATTCCCGTGGGCCCCTGCCGCACGAGGTAGTTGAAGAGCGGCGAATCCCCCAGCACCGCCCCGGACGCCAGGACCAGGGACGGCATGGCGGCCGCCTCCTCGCCAACGGTCATCACGAGGTTGGAGAAGTCCACCCGCCCACGCTTGCCGGAATCACACTCGAG
>VGRX01000389.1 GCA_016875215.1 Deltaproteobacteria bacterium | reverse complement strand
GGGGATCGTGGCCAAGCAGGTGATGAAGTCTGCGGGGATTCCGACGCCGGAGTGGGTGACGTTCGAGCAGGCCATGGCCGGAGAGATCCTGGCGGCGCCGCCCCTGATCATCAAGTCAGTCTGGGAGCACGCCTCGGTCGGCCTCGATGACGACAGCATCGTCCACGATCTCTCGATGCTGGCTTCCCGGATGCTCGCCCGCAGGGAATCGCTCGGCGGGACCTGCTTTGCCGAGCGCTTCATCGACGGCCGCGAGTTCAACGTCGCGCTGGTCACCCGGCCGGGCAGCAGCGACCCCGAGGTCCTTCCGGTCGCTGAGATGCGCTTCGTCGGCTACGAGGACGGCCGCCCCAAGATGGTCGGATACAAGGCCAAGTGGGACGAGAACGCGTTCGAGTACAAGAACACCGTCCGCGCCTTCGACCTGGCCCCGGAGGATGCTCCCCTGGTCGAACGGCTGAAGGAGATCTCCATACGGTGCTGGCATGCCTTTGCCCTTGCAGGGTACAACCGGGTCGACTTCCGGGTCGACGCGGAGGGCAACCCCTACGTGCTCGAGGTCAACACCAACCCGTGCATCTCGCCCGATTCCGGCTTCACCGCCATGTTCCGGCAGGCGGGCATGACGCTTCCGCAGCTCATGAGCAGGGTCATCGAGGAGTGCCTGGCCGCAGACAGATAGCACCTGTTTCTCGACCTGGACGGCCGCACGGTCGGCTGCTCCTGCTTCGGCCACATCCTGGGCACTCAGGAGAGCTATGATTTCTTCTGGCTCGCCGTGCACCCGGATCTGCGGGGAAGGGGACTCGGCAAGCAGCTCACGGCCCGTACCGAGGAGGCGATCCGCGCGGCCGGCGGCCACCGGGTCTACATCGAGACCTCGTCCCGGGAGCAGTACGTCCCTACCCGGGAGTTCTACCTCAGGATCGGTTACCAGGTCGAAGCGGTCGTCGAGGACTTCTACGCCCCCGGCGACGGCAAGGTCATTCTCGTGAAGGTGGTCTGACTACTCCAGCGACACGGACGCCACGGGAGCATCGAGTTTGTTGAGGGCGGAGATCTTGATCTCGTCCATGGCCACCGAGTAGACCCAGTCGTCCATGAACACGCTGCGCTTGACCGTCGAGTTGGACTCGGTCCACCAGCCCCAGCACGCGTTGTCGTAGTAGTACTCCCCGTCCGGCTCCGGCATTGCGTGCGGGATGCCCCCCTTGTACTTGAACCCGTCTGCGACGGTCACGTTGTAGACCATGAGCCCGTTGAAGGTCATGATGTCGCCGTGGTCGCCGCCTTCACCGCCCTCGCAGACGACCATCGGGATCGCCAGTGCCTCCTTGGGCTTGAAGAAGTTGAACGCCATGTGATCCGTGGCCGCATCGGAGCTGGAACCGCGGGTTCCGATGACTTCCTTGTGCAGCAGCGTGGGATTGGTGATGTCGGTCACGTCGATGACCTGGAGCTGGATTCCCTGGAACCAGGCGAAGTCGCCCTGGTCGTCGGCGTCGTAGCCGATCGTCAGCAGGTGGGTCTTGTCCAGGAAGTGCATGTAGGTGGAGAAGCCCGGGATCTTCAGCTCCCCCTTCACCGTCGGCTTGGTCGGATCGGACAGGTCGATCACGAACAGCGGATCGGTCTTCTTGAACGTCACGACGAAGCCCAAATCGGTCCCGAACCGCACGGAGCGGATGTCCTCGTTGGGGGCCAGGTTGTCCAGCAGCCCCACCGTGACGAGCGTCCCGTCCTTCACCTGGAGGACCGAGATCGTGTTGTACGCGGGCCCGGGCAGGTGCCCCGTGGTGCTGGCCACCCGAAGGTAGCCCTCGTAGTCGCTCATCGCGAACTGGTTGAGCAGCCGCCCCTTGACCAGCCCGGAGCCGGCATACGCTGTCTTGGGCGAATCGGCCGCCATCAGGAACTTGTGCACCGTGGTCGACTCGTCCGCATCGGCCATCTCCTCGAACCAGTACGGGGCCTCGTACTTGTAGTGCCGGGAAGCCACGTAGAACGCCTGCTTCGACGCGTACACGGCACCGGGCCGCGCTACCGCAGTGCTGGCCGCCATCGAGGCCGTTCCCGTCAGGTCGAACGACACCAGCGAGAGCAGCGATGCCCCGTCACCCGTCTGCGACAGGTAGTAGCCGCCGCACTGCTCCAGCGGGCTCGCCAGCGCCTGGAACTTGCCGCTCACCAGCACCTCGTCGGTCACCTGCGGCAACCACTGCTCCATCGTCATCTCGTCGAGCTTCTTGATGTTCTCGGCCTTGAGCGCATCGAACGCCTCGTTCAGGTCATCCTCGTCGATGTCGTGCTTGTCCCCCTCGTTCTCCACGCACTTCCAGAGGTACTCCTGGTACTCTTCGGGGATGTACTCCATCACGGGCATCGGGGGCTCGGGGAAGTAGACCGCTGTGTAGACGAAGTCCTCGACCCGGCGGGAGCTCAGGTACGACCCCTTGAACATGGTCTTGCGGATGAGCTTGGGTTGGGTCTTGTCCGCAAGGTCGAAGATCTCGATCTGGAGATCCTTCCCGTCGCCGGTGAACTCGCAGTCGTACCCGTACGTGCACGGCTGGAAGTTGTAGTCGCCTCCCAGCGAGGTGTAGATCACCGCCCGGTCCTTGTGCACGAACATCGAACGGGGTGCCCCTTCCAGCTTCGTGGTCGAGATCCGGTGCGCCTCGTCCGCGGGCCAGGCATCGACGATCTGGAACATGCCGTTGGCCAGGATGTAGATGTACGTGCCGTCGTTCTTCATGAAGTCGGCCTCGTCGACGTCGGCCTCCTGGGTGTTGGTCGTGGAGTACTCCTTGGCCCCCTCTTCGTCCTCTCCCCCCTCGTAGACCACATCCGCTGCAGGCAAGGCGCAGTCCGAGTAGCCATACCCGTAGTAGTAGTCGTACCAGCAGACCTCGGGATTGAGGATCTGCTGCCGGTTCTCCTCGAGGCGGGCCTCCATGTAGGCGACCGCGGCCTTGCGCCAGGCTGCAGTCACCTCTGCGCAGTCCGCTGCCGGCTTGAGCGAGTACAGCCCGAGCTCGACGCTCTGGATTCCGGGACCGCTGTCTTCTTTGGCATCCTCCTCGTTCGAGATCTCGCCGGGGGCATAGAGCCCGGCCGTCCCGTTGCACCCCGCCACCAGCACGACCGCGACTACCGCCGCCCGAGAAAGCCCTCCCAGGATGTTCGCTCTCATTTCCCCCTCCGTCGGTTCGCCTGCATCTTGTCAGACGGCACGCCTTCTGTCTACCATGTCGACGTTCAGCAAGTTTCGTGCCACGACAGCCGGCGTTCCAGCCCGGATGGCGGACAGGGGCCTGCCATGAGGGTCTGGCAAGGATCCGCATGCCCGGATCCCGCCCGGTTGCCCGCGACCGAATCGGGAAAATTGCCTACACATGGTAACCGATGTGCGCAGCGCCGGCTCCTCGGGCGCAAGAGCTGCCCAGCGCCGGCCCGCCTACGGGCCAGGCAGCCGCGGCCCCCCCGGCCCCTCGGGATTCTTCCGTTTCGAAACTGCAGTGGTTCGGTCTGGCCGATTCCTACCAGTCGGGGGTGAGGCTGAGGGTTTCGCCGCCCACGCCGGCGGAGAGGCCGCGGCCGGAGAAGAGGAGGAGGACGTCGTGCTTCTTCTCTTCTTCCTCCGTGTCGAGTGTGAGGCGCCGGCCGCCGGGGGCCGAGTCGTCGCCTGCGGTCGCGTGCGTCGCCTTGCCGGTGTAGTCACCGCCGAAGTCCTCGGCCTTCTTGAGCCCCATGACCAGGCCGACGCCCCAGACCGCGCTGCCGCCGATCTGGGCCCCCGCGCTGATGGCTTTCAGGTAGATCGTCCCCTTCTGACGCCCACCGGCAAAAGAGATCTTGCCGTCTCCCTTGAGGAACTTCACGATCACGCCCCCTTCTCCGGCGCGGTAGACGAACACGGCGCCGACCGGCTTCTCCTTGACCGCGTCCTTGAAGTCCGCGCTCTTGAGCCCCCGGTCCAGGGCGGTCATCAGGTCCGCCTTCTTGTGGCTGTCGATCTCCAAGGCCTTGGCCAGCCTGCGGGCTTCCGCCTTGATCTCGGCAGCGCTGTAGCTCTTGCTCTCCTTCTTCACCTTCTCCTTGTCCTGGGCCGCTGCCGGACCGACGAGCAGGACGAGCGAAACGACACAGGCGAACCACAGTGACGCGTAGCGAAACATCGATCCCCTCTCCGGTTGGTTTCCCGGCCTCGGTCGCCGGGATGAGTTGCTCTCTCAGGCCGTGCGGCGACGCAGGACCAGGGCCAGGCCGGCCAACGCCAGAAGCAGCGCAAGCCCGGACAGACCGCTTCCGTTGCTCCCCATGGAGCAGGTCCCGCCATCGTCGTC
>VGRX01000388.1 GCA_016875215.1 Deltaproteobacteria bacterium | reverse complement strand
GCAGCAGCTTGATGCCTCGAAGCGGGTTGTTCTCGATCTCACCGTACTCGACGGCCAGCGACAGCACCTTGCGGAGCAGAGCGACCTGCCGGTTGACGGTTGCTGGCGCCGCCTCTGCGCTCCTGTCCCGGATGAACGTTCCCACTCGAGCCTTGGTGATTTCCGTCAAGCGGAGATGCCCGAACACCTTCTGCAGCTGAGGCAGGCACCATTCGTCCCTGGCGACAGATCGCTTATGAACACGCGCCCACGCGAGATACTGCGGAACGAAATCGCACAGCAGCACGGTCCCCTTCGGTTTCGGCGCCAATCCTGCGGCCTCCCGGTCGAGGTCGGCCCTGAGCTTGCCCAACAACTCCTGTGCCGCCTGCTTTGACCTCCCCGCCGACCGCTTGACTTCCTTCCCATTGTGGATGATGCGGACGTACCAGCACTGACCACGCTTCACTATCCCCCCACGCTGCTTGCCAGCGTTGTCGTGATTCGCCCTGCCCATGGCGCCCTCCAGTGGCTGTCAGCGGCAAATGCTGCCGCAAGGATGCATGTACCAAATCCAGTACCACCGAGTCAAGTGCCATTCGTCAGCGCCAGCATTTATGCGGCCTAGCGGCGTTTTGTTACGGGACTCAAAATCCCGCGACCCTTGCGGTCATGAGGGTTCGACCCCCTCCTCCGGCACCAGGCTGGCCTGGACCCAGTACGCCGCTGGCGCACCACACCCACATTTCGGACAAGACCAGGCGGTCAGTGAGCTTCGCTCTGCTCGAAGGCAGATGGTGCGGGCACCACTATGGCCGTTGCACTGCCCGGGCCGTTGGTGCGGCCCCCATCACCACCCGGAGCGTAAGCGACGGGCCGCGCTGCACCACCCGGGCCGTTGGTGCGGGCAACCCGACGGCCTGCGAGGGTGCGGTTCCTGCGGCGGTACTGGCGCCTTGCTCGGCTCGTGCCTGGATGGCGGCCTGGGTGCAGCCTCTCCTCCGGCGGAGGAGTACCCCGGCGCCACGGGGCGCCGGGGGGAGGTGGGGGCTCCCGGACTTCCCTTGGATCGTGGGTCTGATCCTACACTCGGAGGCCGTTCAACCATGCCGCACCGGCAACACATCCGCACCCTGCTCCCGACGGCCGATGCGGCGCAGCGCGGCCCGTCGCTTACGCTCCGGGTGGTGGGGGGGGGGTGCACCCGCTGCCGTGCGAACACGAGAGAGGCCGAGGTCCTTCGCTCCCGCCATGGCCGCAGGACCCACTGCCGTGCGAACGCAAGAGAGGCCGAGGTCCTTCACTCCCGCCATGGCCGCAGGACCCACTGCCGTGCGAACACAAGAGAGGCCGAGGTCCTTCACTCCCGGCAACACGGCGGATCCGACTTTGCAGGCTGAAGGGCCGGGTCGCTCAGGATGACCTGCCGAGCATGGTGGCCGATTGGGGGGCCGCACCCACGGCACATCCGCCCCCCCCACCCTCGGCGTCAGACGCCCGCCTACTCCGCAACGCAGATCGGCGGGTCGGAGAGCGTGGAGCAGGTGAGCCCCGGCTGGCAGGGCACGAGCTCGATGATTTCGATGTCCTTGTCGTCCTCCTTCCTGCATGTGGATGCAGTGGCCTCCAACATCCCATCCGGGCACGCCCAGGCATTGATCAGCAGGCCGCACGGGCTGCCTTCCCCTGCGGGGGTGCAGATCTTCTGGAATGGAGCAACGCCGCACTCCAGGCCGTCGTTGCACGGGACGAGGAGTTCGCACAGATCCCCTTCGTGGCCAAACTCGGTGCACACGCCTCCTCCGCCGTCGATTTCCCAGCAGGTCAGCCCATTGGCGCACGGGTAGTCGGAGAACAGGCCAGGGCTGCACCATTCGTCTTTGCCGGCTGGACCAGTGCAGAAGCCTGCGACCTCGTCGCAGAAGTTCGGTTCCAGGCACTCGTTGTCATGTCCGCACGTTCCTCCTACCGCCTGCATCGGAGTGCAGACATGCGGGGAGTAGCCCCAATTACAAACGAGACCCGCTGGGCAGTCCGAATTCCAGGTGCACGACTGAGATGCATTCGAGTCTTCGGGGTGCTCCTTGTGGCACGTCGGGGCGAAGCTCCCGCTGCAATCGTACCCCGCCGCACAGTCGGGCTTGCCTGCCGGGCACGGGTACCCATACAGTCCGGGAGGCAGGCAGACATACACATTTGCGTAGTGGTACTCGGCATAGCAGTCCAGTCCCTCGTCGCAGTCGGCGTGGCTCTGGCATGGGGCGCCTTCGGTCCCCAGTTGGGCACAGGTGTCGTTGGCAGCGAGGCAGTAGAGGCCCTCCTCGCATTGGTAGTCATGCAGGCAGGACTGGCCTTGGGCGACCTTCGCTCCGCAGTCGTTCGGCCCGCAGTAGTCGCTGTCGTAGGCACATGCTCCGACCGCCAGCATCGACAGGAGGCTGAATGTCCCCGGTGCCAGCCATCCGTTGCTCGTGTCCAATGTGCGCCGGTTCCGCATGTGCCCCTCCCTGGTGTCCGCCCCGCAGCGGTCGTTCGGACCATCCGGCCGGAACCCAAAGCAAGAGGCATGCCAAACCGCATGTCCCGGGGGCAAGTATCGAGATGGCCGGCCAAATGGCAGCGGCGCAGGTTGGAGCGGCTTCAAAGGGATGGCTCTGGCGAGCCTGACCGTGTGCGGTAGAGGTACGCCAGTTGGCGAGAACCTGCACCCCCGCCTACTGGAAGAAGTACGGGTTGTGGTAGTCCGGGACGATCTTGTACTCGCCAGCCTTGTCAGTGGTGAGCTGGACCTTGCCCGCCGGCCACTCGACAGTGCAGACGGACCACATGTCGCTGTCGTGAAGCTCCACGTCCGCCGCCTCGAACACGAGCTGGGCATAGATGTATACCCGCACCGTGGCAAAAGCGGGTCCGAACCCATGGTCGTTCCAGTAGTTCACGCCGATTCGGTAGATCACGTTCTCGGGGATGTCGAGGTTGATGTTCTCGGGGCCGGCCCCATCCGTGTCGTCACGGTCGAGGCCGGGGTCGTCCGTCGTGGAAGGATCGTAGCTGCCCCAGTTGGGATGTGCGTTGAACCAGAAGCAGTCGAACGGGATGTCGAACCATCCGTCCGGGGTCCCGTCCCCGTCCAGATCCGGTCCTGCCGCCCACGGGTGAAGGAAATGGAGGTCCAGGTCGCTTCCTGCATCCGGACCAGTATTTGTTTCGTCAGGATCTCCAGGCGTGTGCCACAGGAGCTCGATGTGGATCGTCTCGTCCGGGATGACCACGACCTCGTAGGTGGCGGGGAAACAGGAAGGGGTATTGGTCTGGTCATAGACGGTCAAGTAGAAGGTGTAGACCCCCGCCACGTTGGCCTCGAAGGTGGGGCTCGGGAACGTGTAGGACGGTGCGAACAGCGACATGCTCCCCACCGGCTGGTCCACATCCCATTCCCACTTCTGGATGGTGCCGTTTGATGCGAAGCTCTCGTCCCCGAACAGGTGCAGCATGGTCTGGGGGATGACCTCTTCTCCTTCCGCTACCTTGATAACTGCGGTGGGGCAGCAGTTGCAGACCCCCGCAGCCTGAACCGGCACATCGGTGGGAGCGCCCACGGCGTTGCTGTCGATCCGCAGCACCCCCTCGTCCAGGACCAGCTCGCCGTCCTCACCCACCGGGTTCTCCACGTCGGGGACGAACCTGACGTCCACCAGCACCGATTCTCCGGGGGCCACCACCACGGGATCCTCTGCGGTCGGCCCGTGGTCCATCATGTACAGCTCCACGTTGAAGTCGGGCGAGGAGCCCTCTGCCATCCCGATGCCGTACACGAGCAGTGGAACGTCGCCGCAACAGGAGATCTCCAGTGGAACGGTGGATACGGCACCCACCAGCTTGCCGCCGAAGTTGATCATGGCGGGGTTGACCTGGATGCAGGACGCAGGATCGGGGAGCAGTTCCCCGGGAGCGACGTCCAGGCCAACACCCTCACCGCGGCCTGTTTCCGCCCCGGCACCATCTTCACCATCTCCAGCCCCGTGAACATCGACTCCGGGATCGGTGCCGTCCGGCCCCGAGTCCTGCGACGGGGTCATGTCGTGCTCCATTCCAGGAGTCGGCCCCAACTCCGACCGGGGACACCCTGTCGCGATCAGTGCGGCCACCGAGAGCAGCAAAGGCATCGCCATGGATTCTCTCAGGTTCATGTCCCCCCCTTGCGAGTCGACGTAGGAAAGAACACCGCCGCAGGGCGCGAGTGATCAGGAAACAAGGGGGCTGTCCTTGGCCGTCGCACCGCCGGGTAGGACCCGGTGCCAGTACGCCGCTGGCGCACCGCACCCACATTCCGGACAAGACAAGGCGGCAGGAGAGCTTCGCTCCGCTCCCC
>VGRX01000387.1 GCA_016875215.1 Deltaproteobacteria bacterium | reverse complement strand
GGAGGAGATCCACCGGGAGGAGTTGGCGGTGCTGCGGGAGCTGTCGATGGAGGTGGGCCGGCGGGCATCGGACATCCGGGAGACGCTGGTCATGTCCGAGCACTTCGACTGCACGTGTGCGAGGGCAAGGTTGGCTGCGGAGCTGGAGTGCAACGTGCCCGAAGTGGGGAGCGGGCCGCGTGTCCGGCTGCTGTCCGCCCGCTTTCCGCTCCTGCTGCTGCAAGGGCGGCCGGTCGTTCCCAACGACATCGAGATCGGGGTCGACCTGGAGGGAAGCAGGCCCACGATGCTGGTCCTGTCCGGCCCCAACGCGGGCGGGAAGTCGGTGGCTCTCAAGACGTGCGGGCTGTGCATCCTCATGGTACATCACGGGTTGCTGGTTCCCGCGGCGGCGGACAGCTATGTGCCCGTCCTGGACGGCCTGCACGCGCTCCCTGGCGATCTCGAGGATGTGGAGGAGCAGCTCTCGACCTTCTCCGGGCATCTCCAGGAGCTCAACCGGGTCCTGGCCGAGGTCGGGGAGCGGCACCTGGTGTTGATCGACGAGATCACGGTGGGCACGGAGCCTGACCAGGGCTCGGCCCTCGGTGCGGCATTCCTGCTCGAGCTTGCGGATACCGGTGCGCTGGGGATGGTGGCCACCCACTATGAGCGCCTGAAGGCGCTGGCCATGGCCGATGTCCGCTTCCGGAACGCGTCCATGTCCATGGACTGGGAATCGCTGGCCCCCACCTACCGGCTGGTCATGGGGGTGCCGGGGTCGTCGCGGACGCTGGAGATCGCCCGGCGTTTCCGGGTCCCCGAGGCCGTGCTGAAGAGGGCAACCGACATCCTGGAAGGTCGGGGTGGCGGGCTCCTGGAGGAAGCGCTCTCCCGGCTGTCGAAGCGCGAGGCGGAGCTGGACGACGCGATCCGTCTCAACCGGGAGGCCCGGGAGGCAGCCGAGGCGACCCAGCAGCGTCGTACCCGCGCTCTCAAGGAGCTTGCACGGCATGCGGACCGCTGGGTGGCCCGCCGCGTCGCTGAGGGGGTCAAGCAGGTCGACGAGGCGCTGGCGCTCGTCGGCAGCCTGGTCACGAAGCTCCAGGGCGGCCGGCCCGACGCTGAGCAGATCAGCGAGGCCCGCAACAGGCTTGGCGAGACCCGAGACCGCCTGAGAGAGCAGGCGAAGAGGCTGGCCGAGGACGAAGTCCCGCCATGGAAGGGGGCGGTCGCACAGACCTTCCTGGTCGGTGGCGAGGCCTGGGTCCGCCGGTATTCCCGGAAGGCCCAGGTGGTTGCGCTGCACCCGGAGGAAGGGACCGTGTCCCTCCAGATGGGGCCGATGCGGATGCGGCTCCCGGTCGACGACCTGGTCCCCTTGGCTGCCCCGGAGAAGGAGGGCGGGACCTCGGGCAGCGTGCGGGCTGAGATCCCCGCACAACCGGAGCGTCGCGTCGACCTGCGCGGCCTGACTGCGGATGAGGGGCTGTCCCTCCTCGAACGTTCTCTGGACCAGGCGATGTTCTCCCCGGGAACGGTCCTGCTCGTCGTCCACGGCCATGGGACGGGACGCATGCGCCAGGCGGTGAGGGACTACCTGACGTCCACCCGCTACCCCGTGACCTTCCGCCCCGGGCGACGCGAAGAAGGGGGGGACGGGGTGACCGTGGTGGAGTCCACGTAGGGACTACGTCTTCTCGACGACACGGATCGGGACGAGCACGACCTGCCTGTCCTTGATCTCCACGCGGAACAGGATCTGCTTGCAGCCGAACCTGTCACGCAGGCTCTTCTCGGTGCGGGCGATCTTCTCGACGAACTTGATGTAGGTGATTCCGGAGACATCCTCACCGGTGCTCTTGCGGGCGTCGAGATACTCCCTGTAGACGCGGCGGTAGTACTCGGTGGCCGACTCCTTGATCCGGTCGGAGGTGATCTCCTCGAGCGGGCTTTGCGAGTCGCCACCCGGTGAATCGGCAACGGTTGCCACGTCCGATTCGATACGGAGGTTCTCGGCCCAGCTTCCGTCCTGCTCGAGATCCTCGGGCAGGGGCTGGCCGAGCAGCACGGCCTTCATGATCGTGAGCGACTGGGCCATGGAGCGGGGCAGCTCATCCTGGAAAGCGAAGGGGAAGCTGTAGTCGAAGTTGCCGCCGATGATCTCGTGGACGCCCGCGTCGATCTCCTCGAACGGGCGGGTGAACGAGCGGAGCAGAACGTGGAGAAGCACCAGTCCGACCAGGAAGACAACGATGCCGAGCAGCACGAGGATGAACTTCATGGTCGCAAACATCGCGACAGCGAGGTCGATGTCCACCGACAGGATGGCGTAAAGCCCCTCCGCCTCGGAGTGGAAGTCGGTCGGCAGGGTCACGACCGAGGCGAAGAAGTCCTCGGAACTGAACGTGGGGTGACTGCCCAGGTGGGGGCGGGCAAACCCGGTCAACTTGGAGGCAGAGCTCTCGCTGAGCGACGTCCCGGCCATGACGATCTGCCCGTGCTTGTTGCGGAAGACGTAGGAAAGCCCGGTCGGCTGGCGCCCCATCTCGTACTCGCACAGCTTCTCGCTGGTCGGCTGCGACGGGTTGGCCTGGGCCGCTGCCTCGATACACTGCTCCAGCACCGGGCGGATGCCCAGCACCACCGCCGAATCCTGCCAGGCGCGTCCCTTGTCCAGCTCGTAGCCGACGATGATTGCGCCGAGGTACTTGCCGTCTGCGGAAGTGAGCCGCGTGGCCACGGTCACGAACACCCGGTTGCCCGCAAGCGCCATGTGGCTGCTGATGGAGGCATCGGAGGAGGTACGCAGCAGCTTGACGACCTCGGCGACCTGGTCGAAGTTCTCCACGATGTGGTCCTTGTACCGGATCGCGGCCTGGTCGGGGTCATCCTGCCTGAGCTGGCCGATGGAGGCATCCAGCTTGTCGAACAACAGCCTTGCCGTATTGTTCTCGTCCACGGGCACGAACAGCTCCGGGAATGCCTCGCCAAGCTCCTTCTGCTGGTCGGGGAAGATCATCGAGGACAGCGGCACGTACGTCAGCTTGAAGTAGCAGACGCTCCAGGGATCCCCCTCCGCCATGCAGCTCGTCATCACGGCTCTCAGGTAGCTGGCGTAGCCCCCCTTCATCTTCAGCTTCTTCTGGAGCCGCGCATCGACCTCCTTCTCGAAACGGTCCAGGATGGGCTTGCCCTCGGTCTCCACGAAGCCCAGGAGGCGCTCCGGAGGGACGGCGTTACGGTTCGGGAACGCCTGTCGGGTCTTGCCACTCATGGTCCGGACGTCCTCCCGGAAATCGCTCAGCAGCGAGATGTAGACCGGGAGGTCGGAGGCCAGCAGGCTTTCAGAGTACAGTCGAAGCTGGGCTATGCCGTGCTCGGTCCTGTAGGGGAAGGACTTGGACGCGGACTTGAGCGACGAGAAGACTTCTTCCTTGACGTAGTTGTCGCGCTGCTGGTCGATGATGAGCCAGATCACCGCAACCACCAGGATTATCGTGAACAGATACAGGAGAGTCAGTTTCAGGCGAAACATGAGACGCATCCTCCTCGGAGAGCTGGAATCGGGCAATCCACCTGCCGCGACAGGGGCATGATAGACCGGATTCGAAGCCTGTGTCAACGGTCCAGTCCGTCCGAAAACAACCCTTGCGCAGGGGGGCTGATTGCCATAAACTCGGTCGGACTTGACGGGGAGACCCCGGAGGGGAGGAGGACAGGATGGACTTCAGAAGCGACATTCGGGACATCAAGTTCGTGGCATTCGAGATGCTCAAGATCCAGGAGCTCGCAAAGCATGCGCGGTATTCCGAGGCGACCCAGGAAACCCTCGACATGGTGATGGACGAGGGTTACAAGTTCGCCCGGGAGGTGCTGGCCCCGGTCAACGAAGTCGGCGATCGGATCGGGTGCCGGTACGAAGGGGGGCAGGTCTACCTTTCCAAGGAGATCAAGGACGCCCTCCGCAAGTGGGGCGAGCAGGGGTGGAGCGGGCTCATCGAAGAGGCCGAGTGGGGCGGACAGGGGCTCCCCCTCGTCATGGCATCCATTCTCAACGAGTTCTTCACCGGCGCCAACTGCGCGCTGTCCCTCGTTCCGATGCTGACCACCGGGGCAGCCCACCTCATGGAGCGCTACGCCCCCCAGTGGCTCAACAAGCTCTGCCTCGAGAAGATGTACAGCCTGCAGTGGATGGGCACCATGTGCCTGACCGAGCCGCAGGCCGGCAGCGATGTCGGGGCGAGCAAGACCAAGGCCTTCAGGCAGCCGGACGGGTCCTACAGGATCGTCGGCCAGAAGAACTTCATCACCGGCGGGGACCACGATGGAACCGAGAACGTGATCCACATCCTCCTCGCCCGGGCCGAAGGCGCCCCGTCCGGGACCCGCGGCCTGTCGCTCTTCGCAATTTT
>VGRX01000386.1 GCA_016875215.1 Deltaproteobacteria bacterium | reverse complement strand
CCCGAGCAGGCCGCTAGAATCACCCCGAACGCCAGAATCTCGAATCGCTTCATGGTACTCGCCCCCAGAGTTGTCATCGGCCGGTAGTGTACCACGGGCAGCGGCAGCGGAGCAAAAGGTCCCCGCACCCCACAACCCGCAACCCGCAACCCGCAACCCGCACCCCGCAACCCCATCGGCCGCCATCCAAACCCACCTCCTAGATCCGCGCCGCACCTATGTCTTCCATCCGTCCTATCCGTCCTATTCGTCCTATAGGTCCTATCCGTCCTATGCCTTCCATTCGTCCTATGTCTCCCATCCGTCCTATGCCTCCCATCCGTCCTATGCCTCCCATTGTCCTCTTCCTCCTGGACCTTCCCGGCCGCCTGTGCCATAGTCCGTCCGAACGCGGCCCGGGGCCGCATGAATCGAACCCAGCATGGAGGATGAAGATGCGCAGACTGAGTGCACTGATTGTCGCGACCCTGTTCCTGGCCGTCTCGGCCGCTGCCGCCGCCTGCCCGCACGACAAGGGAGAGAAGGGCAAGAAGTGGACGTTCAAGGAGAAGCTGGCACACAAGCTCCGGACGCACGTCGGGCTGGACGAGGAGCTCGCCAAGAAGGTCGAGGCCGTGTTCGAGGCCCATGCCAAGGAGTTCGTGGAGGCCAAGAAGGAGAAAAAGGCGGCCCTCAAGGAGCTCAAGGATCTGCTCAAGGCCGATTCCAACGATGACGGTGCCTATGCCAAGGGGCTGGCCCGGCTCCAGGCTGCGGAGAAGGCTCTCGAGGCCGTCCACGAGAAGGAGTTCGCCGAGGCAGCCAAGCTGCTCAACGCCAAGCAGCAGGTCAAGCTGAGCATGGCTCTCTACAGGCTCCAGCACGGCAAGAAGGGCGGTTGGAAGAAGCACAAGGATTGCGACGGCAAGGGCTCCTGCGGCTGTGGAAAGAAAGACTGCGACGGCAAGGGCTCCTGCGGCTGTGGAAAGAAAGACTGCGACGGCAAGGGCTCCTGCGGCTGCGGCGACAAGGAATGCACCGGCAAGCCCGACTGCCCCTGCGGCAAGCCCGACTGCAAGTGCAAGGAAGGGAAGTAGGAGCGTGATTCGTTGTTCGTGATTCGTTGTTCGTGATTCGTTGTTCGGGATTCGTCGGGGGCGGCAGGGTTGCGCTCCGGCTACACAGCATCAGCTCGTTCGTCGATCACGCCAGATCCGCCACGCCAGAGCCGGCAAGGATTGGCCGCCGGAATCATCGCCCCCTCGACCTCGCTCGGGACAGGCCATCGCCCCTGAGAAATGATCGACGGTCAACAAGAGCCTGCATGGCGTTGTCCCCCTAGCCGAGCCGGAACGCCTCCACCACGGGCGGATCCCGTTCCTCAATCAGGCGGACCGTATCCTGCGCCATCTGCCGCTTCGTGATGGCGAACGCCGGCTGCTTCTTGGCCGCCATGAACGTCGCCAGCTCGATGGCCTTCGGAAGCAGATCGGCCTGGGCACAGGCTTCCCGGGCCCAGCCGACAGCGACCGCCTCGGAGCCGCTGTAGCGCTTTGCGCTCCAGACCATCTCCCGGACGACCTGTCGGCCGAGACCGAGCTCGCACACGGCCAGCATTCCCGGGGTCAGCGGGATGTTGATGTCGAACTCGGGGAAGCAGATCCACCCCCGATCCTCCCGGACGAAGCGGAAGTCCATGCCCGAGGCCCAGATCGCCCCCAGACCGAACGCGTGGCCGTTCACCGCAGCGATCAGCGGCTTCTTGTACGTCACCGTCTCCTTGAGCAGCGCGGACACATCGTGCAGGAACGCCTTGATCGTGTCTGCGCTCTGCTCCTTCATCCAGTCCAGGTGGAGCCCGTTGCTGAAGAACTTCTCGTTGCCTCCGGTCACCACCACGGCCCCGGCCTCCGGGTCCTTTGCCAGCCTCGCCAGCTCGCCCCGGACCTCGGAAAGCAGCGGTCCGCTGAACCGGTTGTCCCCGGCATTCAGAGTCACTACGGCCACCGGTCCTTGTCTCGTCGTCGTCAGCTCCATGTCCCCTCCCCCCATGATCGAAATCGCACGCACCGGAATGTAGCGCATTTCCGTCCGGCTGTCACCCCGCAGGCAGGCCCCAAATCCACCATCAGCAGCGTCCAGAGGGCGATGAGCCTGCCTGTATGGGGAATCCCTGGCCACCAGATTGGTGCCAGATGCAAGGCGCGACCGAGCCAGCCGAATGAGGCGTGGCCTAAGCCACGTCGCAGTGAGGCGGCGACGGAGCAACGCCGCAGGTGGCCCGAGATGGTGGATCAGGGAGGCGGCTGGGAACACCGGCCCGCACAGACCGGAGTCGTGCGAGCATCCCGCATCAGATTGTGGTATCCTGCCGCGGATCGTGGAGGTGGGACCATGCGGATCTTCCGGTTCGGGTTGTTGGCGGCGGTGGTGTGGGCGGTGCTGGCAGTCCAGGGCTGCGGCGGCGGGGACGGCGGAACGGATGGCACCGGCGACACCGGGGGAAGCACGGAGGTGACCGGGGACGTCACGCCGGGCGATGCAGCGGCGGGTGACCTGGGAGGGACCGACGAGCGGGAGCCGCCCGCCGAGACCGTGGGCGAGGATGTGCTGCCCGTGCCGGAATCGCTGGACTACCTGGTGATCACCGCGGATGACCTGGTGAAGACGGCCGAGGGATTTGCCGAGCTGCGCCAGGCCCTCGGCCACACGACCTTCGTGGTGAAGGTCTCGACGCTGATCCCGCCCGCGGCCATGACCGATGCAGCGGTGGTTGCCTCGATCAAAGACTATGTGAAGCAGCTCTGGGGCAAGCGGGACAAGAGCCGGCCCTTCTACCTGCTGCTCGTGGGCGATGCCAACGAGGGGAAGAACGATCCCGCAACGACCATCCCGGCCGGCAAGTGGCAGGGCGGCTGGGAAGGGTGCTACTCGGACAACTTCTACGCGGACATGGACGGAGACCACGTGCCCGACCTGGCCGTGGGGAGAATCCCGGTCCGGACCGACAAGGAGGGGCTCGCCATCCTGAAGCGGGTGGAGCAGCACGAAACCGAGTACGAGCCGGGACCGTGGAACCACCGCATCCACGTGTATGCCGGCGAGGGGGACTTTGGCCAGGACATCGACTTCTTCATCGAGACGATTGCGCAGAAGGGGCTCGAGTCGGTCCCGTACGACTACGACATCCTGTTCGCCTATCGGAATCCGGACAGCCTTTACTACTACATGCCGTTCGAGGAGAAGGTGTTCGACCTTGTCACCGAAGGAGCGGTGATGGTCACCTACATGGGGCACGGCGGGGGCGAGCTGGATGTCGGCAGCCTCAGCGACGTGGTCATGCAGCACCGGTTTCCGCTCCACGCGTTCTTCGCGTGCGGGACCGGGGATTACATCGGCCAGTTCGACAGCGACTCGGAGAAGGTGTTGAAGCAGGCGGGCGGGCCGATCTCCCTGCTGGTCTCGCAGACCACCACGCACCCGTACGGCAATGCGCTCGATGCGCTCGAGCTAGAGTCCGCCGTGTTCGTGGACAAGGCCCCTACCACAGGGGAGGCTATCCGGCTCATGAAGGACCGCACCATCCACCACACCGACGAGCTGCGGGAAACCATCGACGCTTTCGCGGTGCTCTACATGACCGGGGACGAGATCGAGGACGTCCCCATCGATCACCTCTACAGCTACAACCTGCTGGGCGATCCGGCCACGCGCCTGCGCCTCCCGGAGGGAACAGTGACTGTCACCGCTGGAAAAGCGACCCTCGGGGGAACGCTGGAGGTCTCGGGGGCGGTGGACAACCTCCAGGACGGGACGGTGGATGTGTCGCTGGTGTGCCCGAGGGCCCAGTTCCTGCACCCGGTCGATCCCGTGGAGGACCCCGATGCGCAGGCGAGCTGGCCTGCGGTGCAGGCCAACTGGGACAAGGTCATGGATAAGACCGTGGCCACCGGACAAGCCACTGTCACCGCCGGAAAATTCTCCCTCGAGCTGGCCGTCCCGGAGTCCGTTCCGGCAGGGCCCTACTACCTCACCGCGTATGCCCAGGACGGCTCGCTCGATGCCGTCGGCTCGCTCGCAGTGAAGGTCGCAAAGCCGTAGCCAGAAGGATAGATTCCCTTTTGTTTTCGCCAGGCTGAGCCTGGACCCATCGCGCCGCGGGCGCACCGCACCCACGGGTCGGCCAAGACTCCTCGGCCGATGGGCTTCGCCCCGATCCCTCGCACCTTGCTTCCGCCAGGCTGGTCTCCACCCTTGCACCGGCAGATCCTTCTCCCCTGCGGCCTCCTGTCTTCCCAAGCGGCGGGTCCTATTCGTCCTATCCGTCCTATTCGTCCTATTCGTCCTATTGCCTTCCCGCCGCCCCCGCCGCCCCCGCCGCCCCCTACTGCATCTGCCGGCGCCCCGAGGGCCCCTCCCGCGTGGTCGGGGCTGTGTG
>VGRX01000385.1 GCA_016875215.1 Deltaproteobacteria bacterium | reverse complement strand
TTTTTGTCGAACACGCAGTCGTAGCAGTGGACCAGGTACAGGCGCCCCTGGATCACGGGCCTCTGCGGTCCCCAGCCCTTGAGCGTGATGCCGTTGACCACGGCGCCGAGGCTGACCTCCTCGGGGTAGATCGTGCCATCGGCATCGGCCTTGAGCATGACCAGCTTGGAGCCGGTGGAGACCGCTTTGGTCGCGGTCTTGAAGGGGTTCTTGAAAGAGCCGTTGCCGGTGGCGTCGCTGCCGTAGTCGTAGTCGGCCCACACACCCGAGTCGGGCACGTCGGAGCAAGCCTCGTCGGCTTGAGTGCCGTCGCAATCATCGTCCAGGTTGTTGCCGCAGATGTCCGTGTTCAGCGGCAGGACCTGCCCGTAGCAGGGAGACCAGTCCAGCCCCGTGGCAAGGCACTGCCGGAACCCGGCCTTGCAGGCTCCCTTTCCCTGGGTTCCGTCCGGACCGGAGTAGCAGGGTTCGATCTTGTAGGGGTCGCACGCACCGCAGCCCGCGCCCTTCGGGATGTGCACACATCCCTTCTGCAAGTCGCAGGAATCCTCGGTGCACGAATTGCCGTCGTCGCAGTTTGCCGCGCCGCCGGACTGGCAAGAGCCGCCGATGCACTGGTCTCCCGACGTGCAGGGATTCCCGTCGTCGCAGTTCACGCTGTTCGGCGTGTTCGAGCAACCGGCCGGCACCTGGCAGACGTCATCCGTGCAGATGTTTCCATCGTTGCACGCCCCGAACTGCGGCGAGTAGACACACTGCCCGTTCTGGCAGGCATCCTGGGTGCACGCCACCCCATCGTTGCAGACGATCGGTGCCCCTGCGACGCACCCCTGCCCGGCCTTGCAGGTCTCCACCCCGGTGCACGGATCCTTGTCGTTGCAGGCCGAGTCGACCGGCACGTTCTGGCAGCTCCCGTCGGGAAGGCAGTTGTCCTGGGTGCAGGCGATCCCGTCGTCGCATCCCTGCCCCTGCCCCCACTGGCACTGGCCCCCCTTGCACGGGGCCTGGCCGCCACACAAGTCGTTGCCGCCGCACAACGTGCCATCCGCCTTGGGGGAAAACTCACATCCCGTTTCCTCGGTGCACGTGTCCAGCGTGCACGCATTGCCGTCGTCGCAGCCGATGGGCGTTCCGGTGCACTGCATGGGGCCAGGCTCCGGAGCCTGGCACTTGTCCCCATCCGTGCATTTGCTCCCATCGTCGCACGGAGTCCCTTCGGGCAGGAAGTCGGCCACGCACGGGTTGGTGCCCTCCTTGGCCTGGTCGTTGCACCAGGCGGCCTTGCAGGGATGCTGAGACACACAAGAGTGCTGCGTGCCTGGCTGGCAGACCCCCTTGCCGTCACACACATCGTTGTCCGTGCACGGATTCCCGTCTGCGCAGGGGTAACCCTGCAGGTGAGTCTGGGCCACGGTGCACTCGCCCGTGCCGGCATTGCAGGTGAAGAACGTACAGTCGTCGGGATTGGCGTCATCGCACTCGACCAGCGCGCCGGCCACGCAGGCCCCCTGAATGCACTGGTCGCCGAAGGTGCAAGGCGTCCCGTCGCACTCGAGGTCCTTGTCCGAAGGCTCGAAAACGCAGCCTCCGTCCACCTTGCAGATGTCATTGGTGCAAGGGTTCTCGTCGTCACAGATCAGGGCCTCGCCCCCCCCGCACGTCCCGTCGTCGCCGCACAGGTCTCCTGTGGTGCAGGGATTGCCGTCGTCGCAGGCCTCGCCCGGGGACGGCTCCTGTGCACACTTCCCAGCTTCGGAGCAGTAGTCCTTCGTGCACGGGTCGTCATCATCACACTCGGAGTCCGAGGTGCAGGAAGGGACAATCCGGACCGAGGTATCCTCCGCGTCGGCCACCGCATCGAACTGGACCGTCTCGTTTCCTCCGCTGCACGAGACAGTCAGCAGGAGCACGAGCCCCGCACCAAGACGCCAACTGCCCGCCAGTTCCAGCCTTGCCATGCGTTCCTCCATCCCCGTGTCTGGCCCACTCGAGAGGGCCGTTTGCAGTCCCATCGCTACCGAGATGCCTCCCGAACCACCTGCGCATCCTACACTGCATTCGTTCGCCTGCAAACGATCCTGCGTGCTTTGCCCCGCATACTGGTCTCTTTCTTGCGCACAGCCCCGCCTGTCCTTAGAATCAGCCCAACAACTTCTCATCGGAGGAAGTCATGATGCGTAGCGTGTATGGAAAAAGGACGGTGTTTTTGGCTCTCGGTCTCGTCGGCTGTCTGGCATTCGCTGCCGTTGCATGGGCAGCCACGTCGGCCTACTTCCTAGCCGCCAGCGGTACGTGGACGGAGGTTTCGGGCGTCAAACATGCCCTGCACAAGCAGTTCGCACCAAACTCGACCAAGGAGGGGGTCTCAGAGTTTGTGTTCTTCGAGAAGACCGACGATCCCGTCAGCATCCGCGTCGGAACCCGGAAGCTGTGCGACAACGACTGCAAGGCCGGCGACAGCCACAACCTCCAGGTCCGCGACGCGGACCCCGGCTTCCTGACGCTCCCGCAGCTTTGGTACGCTGCAGCAGATGAGGACCACTACGTCACGGCTATCCAGGTCTGCCTGAACGGCAGGGACGACCTGTCCAAGGCAAAGATCAAGGGGCTCAAGGTCTGGAGCGCCCGCATCGACGACTCGGGAAAGCTCGTCTATGACAACTCCCCCAACAAGGAGGAGCTGAACAACTGCAAGGAGTGGTCCAACAAGGTCTCGTGTCCCGACGGCAGGATCGCTACCGGCGTCCGGGCACACTACATCAGCGACAGCAAGGGGTTTGCCGGCCTGGCCCTGTACTGCTCCAACTACAAGAAGCAGTGATCGGGTGCGCCGTACGCTTCCGGACAGGTTCTCGTCGACCGCCGGTCTTCCGTGACGGTCGATGGTCAGTGGGCATGGTCGCCGGTTCCGAGGCCGGCTCGCAAGGTCTGGCATGACAGGGAAGGCAGAGGATCGTGGGGTGGCAGGCCCGAGTCCCGGCCGTCCGACCGTGCGCTCCGGCCTCGGAGGATGCTCCGCCCAGGCGCTCGGTGCCGCACGGGCAATGGCTGTCGCCGGACTCCTGCTCTTCCTTCGGCCTTCGCCGCTGCAGGCTGCGCAGGGCCCCGGCCCCGCCAACGTCCTGGTCGTGGCCAACTCCTCCTCCGCAGCATCACTGGCCATTGCAACCCACTACCAGCAGGCCCGCGATCTTCCCCCGGCCAATCGGTGCGATCTCGAGCTCCCCGACGAATACCAGGTTTCCTACGAGGACTTCCTGGCGCTCCTGAAGACCCCGCTGGCGGATTGCCTCGAACAGAAGGGGCTGTCCGACCAGGTGCTCTTCATCGTGCTGACCCGTGGAATCCCCGGGGTCATCTCAGGTGCGGGGGAGGTGGTGCTGGGACAGGACCTCACGTCGGTCGACTCGTTCCTGTTCGACCTGCACGGCGAGCTCGAGTATGCAGAGAACCCGTACTTCAAGTCGACGAAGCGATTCACCCGCGAGAACGGCTTCCAGGGGTACCTGGTCACACGACTGGACGGCCCGACGGTGGACGTTGCCATGGACCTGGTGGACCGTGCACAGGCACCGGGAGCGGACTCTCCCGAATTGACGGGGACTGCCTACCTCGACCTGGAGCCGAATGGGGACAATCCAGTGGACCGAGGGGTAATCGCCGGGGCCGGTACCGACGGCAACGGACAGATCCAGCACGCTGCCGACCTCCTGACCGAGGCCGGATGGACGGTGCACCTCGATTCCAATGACGCCGAGTTCGGTACTGAACCGGCCCTCTTGTCCTGTCCTGATGCCCGCTGGTACTTCGGCTGGTACAAGGCCTTCAGCTACAACGATGCGTTCGAATGGGCAACGGGAGCTTCCGGCATCCACCTCGACTCGTTTTCCGCTATGAACTACCGCGAGGCCGGCTCCTGGTGCGCCGGGGCGCTCTCCAAAGGAATCACGGCGACCGCCGGAGCAGTCTGGGAACCCTACATCCTGTGGTACATGAAGGGTGACCGGTTCCTCGAGGCATTCGTCGTCGACCGCGTGACTCTGGCCGAGGCCGCGTACCGGGCCATTCCCCGCAACTGCTGGATGATGGTGGTATTCGGCGACCCGCTGTTCCAACTCCAGCCGGTGTCGGAACCGCCCGAGCCCGCGCCCGAAGCATTCCCCGAAGCGTTCCCCGAGGCACTCTCCGAGCCCTCTCCCGAGGCCTTCAACGACGTGGCCGATATCGGGCGGATGTCCGACAGCCGCAGCGAGCTTGCCGTGCCCATTGACTCGGGCGACGAAACGACGGCTTCTTCCGACCCCACGGATTCGGAGCCGGTCGGAGTCGATTCGTCGATTCCGGGGAGAGGAGGCGGTGGCTGTGGACATGGCCGACGGACCAGCTCGGCCGCATTGCCGATGCTCGTCGCGCTCCTGGGC
>VGRX01000384.1 GCA_016875215.1 Deltaproteobacteria bacterium | reverse complement strand
CCCCGA
Source organism: Deltaproteobacteria bacterium (assembly GCA_016875215.1). Taxonomy (GTDB): domain Bacteria; phylum Myxococcota_A; class UBA9042; order CAIXZC01; family CAIXZC01; genus CAITUV01. The sequence goes on along the minus strand of VGRX01000384.1, from coordinate 4,444 downwards.
TCAGACCCCGCAATCCGTGAGGCCGTCGCAAGCCTCGCTTCCTCGGACCTCCTGGTCATCGTTGCGGGACTGACCGTGCCCGGACACTACCGTGGGGGAACGCCGCTGTCCCTTACCGAGCTGCAGTCCATCGTTCGCCGCACGTCCGCCCAATCCACTTTCGGCGGCCCCATCCGTCACGGGTACACGTTGACCGGGGGCACGGCCGCCCTCCCCTGGTTCCCTGCATCCCCGAACGTCCCCTCTCACTCTCCTGCGGCACTCTCCCCCGCCCTGCTGGCCCCGGGCAACCTCGAGGATTTCGTCGCTGCCTGGCTCGACGGCGCCCCGCTCCCGCCTCCCCAGCCGGACGATCCGTATCGGTCCCTCGCTACCCTCGCACCGGCCGGCGCTGAGCTCGTGCGCCAGCACCCCGACTTCCCGCACGTGATCGTGGAAATCGAGACGGCCCGCGGGTGCGAACGCTCGGTGCACTGCTCCTTCTGCACCGAGGGGCTGCTCGGAAGCGCCCGTTTCCGCCCCATGGAAGACATCGTGGCGGAGATTGAGGCGCTCTACGCATCGGGGGTCCGGCACTTCCGGCTCGGCAAGCAGCCCAACCTGTTCGCCTGGCCGGGCAGGCGATCGGTGGCCGGAGAGCCGATTCCCGCCCCGGTCGAGGTCGAGCGCCTCTACCGCGCAATCCGACGGGCGGCCCCGGAGCTCAGGACCCTGCACCTCGACAACGTCAATCCCGGATTCGTCTCGGCCTTCCCGGACCAATGCGTGGAGATCGCCGGGACCATCGCCTCGCTCAATACCCCGGGCGATGTCGCGGCTCTGGGCCTCGAGAGCGCGGATTCGGCCGTGCTCGCAGCCAACTCGCTCAAGGCGACCCCCCGGCAGACCCTCGAGGCCATCCGGATCCTCAACCGGGCCGGAGCGCACCGGTCGGGCCCCTCTCTCCCGCATCTCCTGCCCGGCGTGAACCTGCTCTACGGGCTGCCCGGAGAGACCGCTGCCACCTACGAGCGCAACTTCGCCTTCCTCTTTGAAGTCGCTGCAGAAGGGCTCCTGCTGCGCCGCATCAACGTACGCCAGGTCATGGCCTTTCCCGGAACCCCGCTGCACGATCTGTCGGGGGGCGCACCTCCGCGCATCAACAAGCAGCGGTTCCAGAAATGGAAGCAGCGCATCCAGGAGGAGATCGAACGGCCCATGCTGCGCCGGGTCGCTCCGGTGGGCACAGTGCTTTCAGGCCTGGTCACCGAGTTCCATGACGGAGACGTGACGTTCGGTCGGCAGCTCGCTTCGTACCCGCTCCTGGTGGGCCTCCCGCTTCGACTCCCTCTGCGCTCGGTACTCGATGTCGTGGTGGTGGACCACGGCTACCGCTCGGTGACTGCGCTCCCTTTCCCCATCCCGATCAACTCGCTGCCGGACAAGGCCCTTGCTGCCCTGCCTGGCATCGGGAAGAAACGGGCCGCCCGCCTGGTTGCGGCCCGCCCATTCCGCACGGTGGAGGAGGCCCTTGCCGCCCTCGACGAGCCGGCCGTCCTGGCTCCCTACGTCGGGTTGCTCTGCCTTGGGCCCGCTGCGTAGCGGGGTACCCCGGCTACTTCGGAGGCGGAGGAACGGTCACCGTGACATGGAGCTTCATCTTTCCGGTGTGCTCGACCCCGGGGATGACCGACGGACCGGAAGGGGATGAAGGAGAGGCGGAGCCGGTCTCCGCACAACCGCAGGCCGCGGAAAGGTCCATTCCGCCGCCCACCCCATGCCCCGCCACCTGCGTCAGGTAGATCTCGGGCGAGTACGCCCGCAGCTCGTCCTCCTCGTCCGGGACGAACACGGGCATGCCCCCGGTCCTCTCCACCGTGGCCCCGGTGGCACACCCGCCAAACAGGGAGAGAAGCAGGAACCACCTCGCCATGGCACACCTCCGGCCCGAATGCGGCCGCCCCATCCGATTCCGGCCCAGCTCCGGTACAGATAGCGGTCTCATCGGATCCCCTCCTGCCCGAAATTGAGCGTGAGACCGGCCTCCCACTTGGAGTAGTCCAGCACCGGGATGTTCGAGCTTCTGCCGCTCCCGCCGCCGAACACGCCGGCCATGAAACCCCGGCCGATGTCGAAGTGCACTTCTCCGCGGGCCGCCCACGGCCAGTCGACCCGCTTCTCCGCTTCGTCGAAATAGCCCCTGGAACCGTGATAGTCGTCGTATTGCACGGTGCCCCGCGCGGCAACCACCCAGCGGGGTATCGGCTGCCAGGCGAGGAATGTCCCCAGCGAGCCCCCATAGCGGGAGTAGGCCCCGCTTCCCAGGAACACCGATGCGCTCTGCGCAAGGGTCAGCGAGAGCCCCTCGGCCAGCGCGAACTCCTCGCCGATGGCAGCCGAGTGGGCCCAGCCGTTGCGAGCCAGCTCGGCGAAGCGCTGGTAGGATCCCGTGTAGCGGAAACTGAACGCCCCGGCCCCCTCCTTCCACACCGAGGGTCCGAACGACACCGAGTGCGATTCCAGGAACCCGAAAAGCTCGTCATCCAGCGTGGCCCGGCCCCCGTCGAGAAGCGTCAAACGGTAGACATACTTCAGTTCGAGGGCGGAGCGACCTCGGGACCAGAGCCCGAACCGCCTGGCAGCCGCGCTCGCCGACAGGTCGGTCGTGTTGATCGAGTCAGCCGGGGTCGCATGGTAGAAGCTCCGGAAGACGTTGCCGTCCAGATCGAAGACGAATCGGCCGACGTTGGCCGGCTGGTACCCCAGCGTGCCCCAGATCGACGTTCGAAAGGCCCCGGGCGCCTCTCCGGAAAGACCGACCAGCGCCCGGTCCTCGGGGGCCATGAGCGCGTTCGAGTCATAGGCGGCCCCGGCGCCCGCGGCAACCCGCACGCCCGGCCTGGCCCCCATGACCCGACCGAAGGCGAGCGTCCTGAACGCGGACGCCGAGTCCCGCATCGGCAGGGAGAGCCCGACCAGCCCATCCGGCCGCAACGCCGAAATACCGGCCCGGTCGTCTCCGGCCCGGAAAGCCGCTATCCCTCCGTAGTAGCGGGACAGTGCGTTGCGCCCTCCGGCCCCCTCCTCCCCCAGGCACCACGACCTCGCTTCCTCCCACTGCCCCGAGCCCGAAAGCGCTGCGCAGGTGAGGAGCGCCAGGGAATCCTTCTCCCGCTCACTCGCTTCGTCTCCGGCATCGGCCGAAGCTTCGTTGAGCGTGGTGAGCGCCCAGAAGTAGTTCCCGTTCCGGACGAAGACCTCGGCCAGGGCTGCCCGGCAGCGCCACCCCTTGGCTGCAACGCCGGCCCGTTGGCGGGCCAGCTCCTCGGCTGCCTGCGGGTCAGCGGCAAGCGTCTCCGGAAGCGACGGGTCGCAGGTCCGCAGGAACAGCCCGTCCTGCCCGGGTCCGAGAGAATCCGCACCTTCCCCTGCGACCTCGGATTCCGCATTCGGGCCGGAAGGCGGAGGGCTGCCCGGCCTTTCCCCCTCTGCCGCCCCGGATTCCGTCCGGATGCTCTGCGCACGGGCCGGACTGCCCGCAAGCAGCAGTGAGATCGAGATGACCAGCCAGCCCCCTGCTCTTCCCGTCATCTGTCCTCGTTCCACCGTTCAACCCCGACTCGTCCCACTCTCCGGCCTGCCGGCCCTGCATTGTGCGGCCACGGCCCTTCGACGCCGCACCGCCGGGCTGCCCCCCGCTGCGCCCCGCAACCCCTGCTTGCCCCCTCCCGGCAACGCCTCCCTCTACTTCAGCAGCGCCTTCACCACGCCGGCAACCACGTCCGCGTCGGCCGGGAACGCCACAGGCTCGATCCGGTGCACCAGCTTCCCTTTGGCATCCACGATCGCCACCGAATTGTAGGTCGCTCCCAACGCAGCCCACAGCACGCCCGCCTCGTCATCCTGCCCGATGGGCAGGGTGGTCGACTGTGAGCAGGCCTCGAGCCCTGATTCGGCAAGGGACTGGTTCACCATGAGCCCCGCAACCTTGCCCGACCACTCCGGGTGCTCCTTCAACACGGCCTCGAGAGCAGCAGCCTGCTGCTGGCAGTACCCTCAGGTGCAGGCCCCGAAATACGCAATCCAGACCTTCTCCGACAGGAGGGGCGGCGAAAATCCCTTGAGGTACCCCGCCGAGCTGCTGTTGCGATCCATGCACAGGAAGTAGGGAACCGGTCCGCCCAGCGGGACGGGAGCGGTCTGGACGACCTGGCATACCTCCGCCAGCTCGAACGGCGGGACATCGTCGCCCCCCCCTCCATCACCCGAGTCCGAGCCATCGTCGGCCTCCGCTGCCGCGTCCACGAGCTCCGCCACGTCGACTTCCGGCGGAGTGCCTCCGTCCGCGTCGCCGACGTCGGGCCCACCTCCCGGATCCGGGCTCGATTCGGTCGCGCCGTCGGCATCCCCGAATCCGTCGGGCTCGTCCGACACACTGTCAGAGAACCCGTCCCCGCGGACATCG
>VGRX01000383.1 GCA_016875215.1 Deltaproteobacteria bacterium | reverse complement strand
CCCCCACCGGCTGCGTGGACTTGACCCGGAAGGTCTTGTTCGTCAGCACCGTCCCATCGATACCGTACTGGGTCGGCAGCATGAAGTACTTGGCCTTCCCGGGCGCGACCCCCATGTCGTCCACCATCAGGGTCTCCGGGCTCAATACAGCGGGCGGCGTTTCTGCAAAGTTCACGATCTCGACGATCGCAGGGGCGATGTTGCCGGATGGGGCAATCACGACCACGGCCACGGGCTGGTACTGTCCCCCTTCCACGTTGTCCAGGTCGACGGCGAAGAACTCGCACCCCAGGTGGGTGCCGGCCTTCTCAGCGGCCGGGCATCCCCCCATGCACTTGCCGCCGATGCAGGTGCTCCCGGCCTGACACGTCCCGCACGAGCCGCCGCAGCCGTCGTCGCCGCACTCCTTCTGCCCGCAGATCGGCACGCACACGCACTGACCTTCCTGGCACTTCTCCTGGGGGGTCGTGCACTCGCCGCAGCCGCCGCCGCACCCGTCATCGCCGCACTCCTTCCCCGCACAGTCCGGCTGGCAGTCGTCGGTGCAGAAATGACCGTCGCAGAAGGGCTTCTCCGCCGGGCACAAGCCGCAGCTTCCCCCACACTCGTCGCTGCCGCACTCCTTGGCCGCGCAGTCGGGCTGGCAGACGCACAGGCCGTCGGAGCACAGCTCCTGAGCCCCGCACCAGCCGCAGCTCCCGCCGCAGCCGTCCGGCCCGCACTGCTTTCCCTCGCAGTCGGGGGTGCAATCTACCGAGCAGGCGGAGTCCACACAGTAGGGAGCCGCAGCGGGACATTTCCCGCACTCGCCGCCGCAGCCGTCCGGCCCGCATTCCTTTCCTTCGCAGTCCGGACTGCACGGGACGGTGCAATAGCCCCCCTTGCACTCCGGGGCCGCAGCGGGGCACTGGCCGCACTCGCCGCCGCAGCCGTCCGGCCCGCACTCCTTGTCTCCACACTTCGGGACGCAGAGTTCCCCCCCCACATCGACGCGGGCCGCGTCCGGCATCGTGCCGTCCTTCCCACCCCGTGCATCGAGGTCCGCAATCGAGTCCCCCGTGTCCTTGGCATCAGCGACCGCCACCTTCTCCTTTCCTCCCCCGCACGCTGAGAAAGCCAGAAGGGCCGCAAAGCTCAGACCCGCCGTGATCGCCATGCCCCGCAAGGTTGCCGAACGCTTCACCGATCCCATCTGCCTCCCTCCATGCAACGGACAGCCATTGTACTTCAGATGCACCGGTGTGCCAACTGCGGCAAACGGCACGGAGCGAACCTCCGGTTGATCGTTTCCCTGCGGTGCGCTATGCTCCGACTTCTTGATGCGAGCGAGGAGGCATCATGAGCCCCGAGGCAGGAGGCGGGATGAGGAGATTCGCAGTGGTCCTCAACCGCAATGCGAAGAAGGTCACGAAGGAAGTTGCGGAGATGTCTGGCGAGCTGGTCCCGCCGGAGGACTTGTTCCTGTCCGCATCAGCAGAGGACTCGCAGGAGATCGCGCGCACGATCATCGGGCGTGGCTACGAGACCGTGTTCGCAGGCGGCGGCGACGGCACGGTCATGCACCTGATCAACCAGCTCGCCCGCTACCCGCTGGAGAAGCAGCCCGCGGTGGGCATCCTGATGCTCGGTACGGGCAACGCCATGGCTCGGATGGTGAGTTCGGGCAACCTGAAGGGGGACCTCACCCCGTACATCCGGAGCGCGACCCGGGAGGTGGTCCCCATCTCTCTCGTGGAGACCGAAGGCACCCTCTGCCCGTTTGCCGGCATCGGCCTGGACGCAGAGATCCTTAACGACTACAGGATCACGAAGGAGAAGCTGGGCGGCGGGAAGATGAAGCCGGTGGTGCAGACGCTGGCCGGCTACTTCCTCGCCATCTTCACCCGGACCCTCCCCGCCCGGACGGTCAAGGCGTTCAAGGGGCAGATCCCGATGGTTCGGGCGGTTGTGAGGCGAGGCGAAGCGGTCAAGCTGGGGCCGGAGGGACAGGTGCTGCGAACCCATGGTCCGGGCGACCTGCTCTACGAAGGGCCCATGACCATTGCGCTGGCCGGGACCGTCCCGTACTATGGGTACGGATTCCGGATCCTGCCGTTCGCCACTCGAGAGCCGGGGAAGATGAACCTGCGCATCGGGCACATGATGGCGGCCTCGATCCTGGCGCAGCTTCCGTTGATCTGGAAGGGGGAGCAGCCGGGCGGAATCCAGGATTGGCTGGTCGAGGAGGTGGAGCCCCCCACCGACGTCGAGGTTCCGTTCCAGATCGGGGGAGATGCCCACGGGTACCGGCGGAGTGTGGTGTTCAGCACCATCCCCAACGCGGTGCGGCTGTTGAGACTGCTGTAGAGGAATGGCGACATCGATTGCGATGCCGATGCCGAAGTGGGGGGCGAGAGCAATCCTGCGGCGAGAGCAGTCCTTGCGCCCCGCGTCCTAGTTGAATAATATGTGCCGAGGTTTTGAACGAGGAGGAGCGCGATGACCCGTCAGTCGATTCTGGTCCGTGTTGGCCTGTTTGCTGCGCTTGCGCTGATTTCCGGCTGCTCCGGCACGAATGGGGAGAAGGATGCGCTGGGGGAAGTCTGCGGCTGCGAAGCCGACGCTGTATGCACCGCGACCGCGCCGGAGTGCGAGGTGCCGGTTCCGTGCGAGACCGACGAGGCCTGCGACACCGGGAACATGTGCATGGAAGGGACCTGCATCGAAGGGTTCTGCCAGTACGCATTCGTCGGAGGGGATGGGTGCTGCGAGGTCCCGATGGACTGCGATGATTCCAACCCGTGCACGACCGAGACCTGCACGGACGGAATGTGCATCTACGAGTGGCCCGACGCGCTCTGCTGCGTCGACGACACGCACTGCGACGATCTCGACGTCTGCACGCAGAACGCGTGCAAAGACGGGGTGTGCGCTTTCACACCTCTTGCCGACTGCTGCCAAGGCAATGCGGACTGCAACGACTCCAATCCGTGCAGCTCGGACCGGTGCGTGTTCGGGATGTGCGTCCATCCCATCGACAGCTCGGTCTCCGGGTGCGAGTGCGGCGGAACGCCGGAATGCGAGGATCTCAACGACTGCACCCTGGACAAGTGCATCAACCAGAAGTGCATCTACGAGGAGTTCACGTCCGCCGGCATGCCGGTCGACGGGTGCTGCTCGGAGGACTCGGACTGCAACGATTCCGACACGACCACTCAGGACACGTGCAAGGAGTTCCGTTGCGTCAACCAGTTCGTCAAGGTCTGCAAGACGGTGGCGGACTGTGACGATTTGGATCCCTGCACACCGGACCAGTGCCTCGCCGGCCACTGCGTGATCGAGTTTGCTCAAGGGGGCTGCTGCAAGAGCGACGAGGAGTGCGACGATTCCAACGAGTGTACGCTTGATTCGTGCGTGGACAACGCTTGCCAGCATGACCCCAACATCGGCCAGGCAGGGTGCTGCCTCGAGAACTCCGAGTGCGATGACAAGATCGAGTGCACCCAGGACGTGTGCGCCAACTACCGGTGCGACTGGGTGGCGCTGAGCGAGGGGTGCTGCCACGGCCCCGACGACTGCCCCCCTCCGGACAAGAAGTGCCACATGGCGGTCTGCAACGCCGGCGTGTGCGACTACGAGCCGACGATCGGCTGCTGCAACGTCGACGCGGACTGCGAGGACGGCAACCCCTGCACCGATGACCAGTGCACGGCCAAGCAGTGCTTCTACTGGGAAGTCGAGGGGTGCTGCAAGGTCGACTCGGACTGCAACGACGACAACCTGTGCACCAAGGACGTCTGCCAGAACGGGAAGTGCGGCCCCCACGACTTCATCCCCGGCTGCTGCGTGGACCAGGGGCAGTGCAACGACTCCCAGGTGTGCACCATCGACAAGTGCATCGACAACAAGTGCGTCTACGAGGACAAGCCGGACTGCTGCAAGAAGGACTCCGAGTGCATCCCGCCGATCTCGTGCCAGATCCCTCACTGCGTCAACGGGAACTGCCTGTTCGACATGGGGCCGGGGTGCTGCGAGAAGGACAAGGACTGCGACGACAAGGACGACGTCTGCACCGCGGACACGTGCGTTGCGAACAAGTGCTCCTACCAGCTTACGGACGTAAAGGACTGCTGCCTCAAGATCGGGGACTGCACGCCCGGGACCGCGTGCCAGAAGACCTCGTGCAGCGCAGGGCACAAGTGCACGTACGAGGATCTGCCCGACTGCTGCCTCGCGGACGAGGATTGCGACGACGGCGACGACTTCTGTACGGACGACCTCTGTGTCAACAACAAGTGCGCGCACCAGCTCACGGGCGAGGAAGGCTGCTGCCTCAAGCCGGAGGACTGCGACACGCCCGACGTCTGCCTGGCCCCCACCTGCTCGGCCGAGCACAAGTGCGGCCTTGCGGACGTGCCCAACTGCTGCCACGGCGACGAGGAGTGCGACGACGGCGACGACAAGTGCTCGGAC
>VGRX01000382.1 GCA_016875215.1 Deltaproteobacteria bacterium | reverse complement strand
CCCCGATCCGCTCGTTCCGCTCCAGGTCGACCACCACGTCCATCGGACCGCCGTAGCCGGCCATGCCGGGCGCCACCTGTGCGGAGGAGAGCGAAACAACGCCCTCCTCCGAGGTCCGGGAGGCTCCGGCCGCTCCAGTCCCGGGAAGGTCCACCGAGGCGGCAACGGAGGACGGCGCACTGACCGGGGCCGGAGCCAGGGCCGGAAGCAGCCAGCCGAACGCACCGAGCAGGAGCCACGCGAAGAAGAGAACCCGGCCCAGGAGAAGGCCGGGAACCGGAGCGGGCCTCTTCCCGGGACCGGAGGCACGAGAGCCGACGAGCATCGCCAGGAACGGCACGGCCGGAAGCGCCGACGCGGCCAGAGCGCACCCGGACAGGCCTGCTGCCGGGAGGAGGACGAGCCCGCCGCCAAGTGCTCCGGCCACCGCTCCGGCGTTGTCCGCCGCCTGGACCGTCGCGGCCACGCCGGCCACGGTCATCCCCCCCTCTTCGAGCAACCGGGTTCCAGCCACGATCACCCCGGCTGCGGCGCAACCGGTGACAAGGCAGACTGCAAAGAACGCACCCCGCTGCACCACCTCGGATGCCGCGGAGAGCCCGCCTCCGACCAGGCCGAAGACGAGCGCTATCGACAGCGCCAGCGCCGCCAGAGATGTCGCCGCAAGGCAACGGCGGCCCACGCGGGAAACCCTCGGCAGGCCGGCAACGACGGTCCCGGCGAAGAGCCCCAGCATGTAGAGCGCGTTCAGGAGGCCGAACTCCGCCAGGAGCGACCCGAACCGGACCTGGTATCCCAGCAGCAGCACGACCTGGCCGAGCATGCCGGAGAATCCGGTCAGGGCCAGGAGCCCGGTTCCTTCGAGCCGGCCTTCGCCGCCCGGGGCGGGTTCCCCGCGACGGAGGCCGAAACCGCGGCCGACCAGCAAGGCGACGGCGAGGCAGGCGAGCCCGAGGAGGAATCCGGGCAGCAACCTGGACCGGACGGAGCGGAACAGCTCGTACAACCTCGTCGCGCGGTACTCCACCATCAGGTTCAACAGGAAGACGGACGGGCTCTCGTCCGTCGCCGTCAGCTCGCTGCCGGCCAGAGAGAAGCCCTGCTCGAGCGCCGCGATGCGGGCACTCTCGAAGCGGGTGGCAAGGACTCCCGGCTCCACTTCGGGAAGGTGAGAGCGCAGCCGCTCGAACCGCCGCTCGAGCTCGTCGGGCCTGTCGGTGACCGCGCCCGCCTCGGCTGCGGCCAGGAAGGTCATCCGGCTTCCCGAGGTGAAGACGACCTGCCCGAACACCCCGGTCAGGGTCTTGTGGACGCCCGCGGCGTAGGCGAGGCTGGCTGCGGCGAGCACGTTCGGGGGTGCGGAGATGCTGACCGAGAACAGTCCTCCCGGGGCCAGTGCGGATTGAGCCAGGCCGAAGAACTCCGCGGTATAGAAGCGGGCGGCCTGTGCGGTCCGGGGCTCCCCGAACCGGGCCACGACCACGTCGAACCGGGGCGTAGCCTGCGACAGGAACCGGCGCGAGTCGGAGGTCACCTGCCGGAGCGCGGGGGAGGCAAGGCAACGGGACAACTCCCGGGGGAGGTGCCGGGCCGTCAGCTCCGCCATCCGCCCGTCGTCCGACACGTGCGTGACACGAACGGCCGGAACCCTCAGGAGCTCGCAGACGAGCGGCTCGGCGCCGGCACCGAGCACGAGGATCTCCCGGGCATCGGGCTTCTCCGCGAGGAGCAGGGCGGCTTCAGCCGTCACGTCCGCGTCGCCGGGCAGCGTCGCGCTCAGCTCACCGTTGGCAAAGACGGAGCGCGTCCGACCCCAGGCTGCCACCAGGACGTGCTGGTAGGGGGTATCGGCGGTCTCCAACACCTCCAGTCCGGCCGGGACGGGGAGCGCTTCGAGCCGCCGGCGTTCGAGGGCGGCCTGACCGCCGGCAAGCCAGGCTGCACTGGCCGCCACGGCAACGAGGAGGTGGACGCGGGCAGCGGCAGCGGCCTCGCTGCGGTAGGAAAACCAGGCCGAGGCCAGCAGCCAGAACAGCAGCAGTCCAAGGGCGGTTGGAAGGACCGGCGCCCCGGCCAGCACGGCCGCGGTGTAGGACGCCCCTCCCGGGGGCCCCCCCAACGCCTCGGCTCCGTACAGTCGGGCCGCTGTGGCGGACGCACCTTCCCGGACTTGAGCCTCCCGTACCCGAGCCACGCGCGTGAACAGGAAGCCCGTGACCAGACTCACCGGCGCAGCCAGGGTCAGGGTCCATCCCACGAGGGCGGCCATCGGGAGCTGCTCGGTGGGTCCCACCCCGGAAAGGGGCCGCAGCGACCAGAAGAGCAGGAGCTGCACCAGGAAGGCAGCCGGGTAGAGCAGCAGCAGCCAGGGCAGATTCTCACCGGCCGCCTCCGCCTTGCGGAACCCGCGACCCAGAACTCCGCCGACCGCGACCCAGACCATCCAGGCAGAGAGGAAGACGGCGATCCCCGCCTCGTTGCCCGCGTACGCGAGCAGGTGCTCGCGAAACAGGAGCGACTGCGCTGCCAGCGAGAAGAACCCGATGAGCAGGCCGAGGAACAGGAATGGCCCGCGCCCCTTCACCTACCGCCCCTCATGGAAGACGATGGCCTCGAACAACTCGAAATCCGCTCCCTCGCGCCACGCATCCGGCGGAAGGCCCGCCTTCGTCGACAGGTGCGTGAGCGTGTCTGCAACCGTCCAGCCCTGCTCGGGCGCAACCTGCGGCAGGAACACGGCCGAGCTGTCCCCTTTCTCCAGGATGACCCCGTGCCGCCCGAGGATGATGTCCTGCACGCCGGAGGCCCGCCGCGGCGGCGTGAGCACCGATACCTCCACCTCGATTGCGGACAGCTCGTCCGGCTGGACCGGCGTGAACCTCCGATCGAACCGGGCGGCGTTCACGGCATTGTCGATCACGCCATCCACCAGCGGCTTGACCGGTGCGATGTTCCCGATGCACCCCCGGAGATCCCCTTCCTTCTTCAGGGTGACGAAGACGCCCGAGAGCTGCCGGAGCCGGTCGGTGACAACGATGCCGGCCTCCTCCGCCCCGGGTTTGCGTCCCTCTTTCACGACGGTCTCCAGGGTGAACCTCGCCAGCCGGAGGAGATCGTCCTTCTCGGCGTCGGTCAACGCCCCGGCCCCATCCACCGTGGTGTAGGGCCACAGACCCGAGAACTGGGCCGCCATGTAGCTGACGGAGTCCGTGTAGTCGCCCGTGATTGCCCCGGACGTGTCCATTGCGATCCGATGGGGCTGGACCCCTGGGGGAAGGACCCCGAGAAGCACCGCTATCGGCAGCGCCCCGCAGATGGTGTCACCCGTCCTGCGAACGTGGCTCAGCAGGCCCAGGCCCTCCTGTGCCCGAATGAGCTGCCACGCCTGCACCATCAGATCGTGCAGCCTCTCCTTCGCTTCGTCGACCGGAATCAAGTCGTCCGGCGGGCCGAAATAGTCGAAGCGAGGACCGTAGTGGGTGAAGTCCGAGGACGCGATGACCAGATCCCCCGGTCGGATCGTCCGGCGAAGAACGAGCGACACCTGGGCCACGTCCTCGTCCGTCAGTCCGGACACGACCATGGGGACCAGTTGGAACGGGGGCAGAACCCTCTGCAGGAATGGAAGGTGGATCTCGATGGAATGCTCTTCGGCGTGCGCCTCGGGGTGGCTCAGGAATGGCTTCTCCGCAAGGAGGGCCTTGACCGTCGCCAGGTCCACCGGGATCCTGCCCAGCGGAGTCTCGAAATGCGTGTCGGCCGGCAGCGCAACTCCCCGGAACGGCACGCGGTGCGAGGGCCCGAGGAGGAAGACCCGCCCGTAGGTGCGGCCTCTCAGCCCGGAGTAGGCCTGTCCCGCGATTCCGCCGGAGTACCGGTGCCCCGCATGAGGCGCCACCAGCGCAATGGGATGGCCGGGCGGCGCACCTCCGAGGGCGAGGTACCGATCGACGGACGCAGCCAGCCGCTCAGCGTCCCCCTCGTACCAACTCCCGGCCAGAACCGACCGCCTCACCTTCTCCTCCCCCTCCGGCACAGCGGGCTTGGGCGCCGGAATCACCTCGATGGAGCTGTCCGGAGTGGGGGATTCCGTGCCCCCAGCCACCTTTCCCGCTGCCCCCTCTCCGGCTGCGGGCTTGGACGTCGGAATCACCACGATGGAGCTGTCCGGAGTGGGGGATTCCGTGCCCCGAGCCCCCTTTCCCGCTGCCCCGTCGCCGGCTCCGGTCTCGCCAACGACGGCACTCGGCGTACCCCGGGCAGGCCCCGCCGGGGCCGGCGTATTCTCGCGACAGCAGAGCAGTGCAAGCGAAACGCAGAGGCCGAACAGCAGATGACGACGTTCCATGGGCGGATTCCCTCCTTCCCAGCTCCTCTCCCGTCCTCGGAGCAGGCGGCCCCGCCGTCAGGCAACCTCGGCGGAGGCAGGGACCTTGCGGCGCGAGAGAAGAAAGATGCCCAGCGCCGCCAA
>VGRX01000381.1 GCA_016875215.1 Deltaproteobacteria bacterium | reverse complement strand
CCTACTGTCTCCCCTTTGGCGACGTCGAGGGGACTCACTGCGTCGCGTCGGGCCAGGCGTTCGAGCAGTTCACGTGTCTCATGAACGGATCCTCCGGGTGCATGGAGTCCACCGGCTTCCTGGCGTGCAGTGGGTGCAGCGCGGATGGGAAGACGTGCTGCCCGTCCGACCCCTGCGACGGGAAACAGACCGGCGAACACGTCTGCATCGACGAGAAGTCTGCCCCCTGCCAGGAATCGGCCACAGGATGCGTGAAGGCCGGTCCGGCCCAGACCTGTCCGGACGGCTGTGCGGAGCAGACGGGACAGTGCATCGAGTCCGTGTGCGACGTCGTGTTCTTCAACTGGTGTGACCCGGTCACCGGAGACGTTCACCTCTACGATGGCTGCGGCATCGACAAGGGCCTCGCGATCGATTGCATGGGGTGCGGATGTTCGGAGACTGCCTGCATCGCGCCCGTCCCTGCTGTTGCCAAGGTCTGCCACCTGGGCAATCTGCACGAGGTCGACTCCTGCGGGAACGTGGGGGCGCAGTTTCAGGAGTGCCTGTGTGGGTGCCTCAACGACAAGTGCGTCCTGCAGTCGCCCGGCCCATCGGGGTTCGCCGCGGCGGCGGTGGACGACCACATCCACCTGTCCTGGTACTCGGTGCCCAACGCGACCGGGTACTTCGTGACGCGCGTCGTCGGGTCCGTAGCGGGCTGTCCCCCTCCGGGTGCGGACCATGTCTGCGATGTGGGCTCCTCGGCCACCCAGTGCGACGACCACGCCATCCAGCCCGGGCAGACCGCGAGTTACGGAGTCTATGCGACGTTCGCAGGGAGCGCTGCGTGTCCGGACAGCGTCTGTGGGGGGAAGGCCATCGCGACCTTGCCCGCTCCCTGTGTGGAGGACATCTGCACCCAGAACGGATGGGCCGAGAACTCGACGCACTGCCTCGGCAGCCTCCCGGAGGACCAGTACCTCCAGTGTGTGATGCAGCAGGGCTGCCTCGTGGGCAAGGCATACGGCTGCCCGACCGGAGGCATCTGCGAGAACGACACGTGCACGGGCGGGTCCGACCCCTGCTTCCCGCCGGATCCGCACTGTGGAGGCTACAACTACGATCTCGGCCTGTGCGAAGGCAAGTCGCGGTGCGAGGGAAACGTCCTCTACTCCTGCACAGTGTCAAACGGATGCTGCGTCACTGCGTCGTCCTTAGAGTGTGCCTCGATTGGCAAGGAGTGCATCACGGGGAACAGCGAATGCACCGGAGAGCAGCCGCTGGACTGCTCCCTTGTTGGTAAGTACAAGTGCGGAGCAAGCACATGTCCATTCCCCTGTGCGGGCTACGACCCAGTCACGAAGGCCAACTGCGAAGCCTGGATGCTGTCCAAGGGGGGTACGACTGGAGTCTGGGGGTACTGTCCTCCGGACAAGTGCTGCGAGGGGCTTCCTGGTACTTGAGCGGCGTTGATGTCCGTGGAGGTCAACCTGGTCGAGACGACGGAGGAGGTCATGATGAGAGCTAGTCTTGCTGCGACACTGTTCCTGATCGCGGGCTGCGACGGAACTTCGAGTTCTGGCGGTCCGGCCGATTCTGGAACTGGAGACATGTCGACCGTCCAGGACTCTACAGGAACGCCAGCGGGTCTGGGCGAGGCGTGTGATGCCACCGGTGATTGCATCACCCCGCTGAAGTGCTACTGCCACATCTGCCACGAGGACTACGCCACGGCGTGCGGCATTCAGGACTCCACAGACGAGCGAGGCTCGGATCTGGTGCTAGACGATGGGCTTATTCCGGATGCGGGGGAAACGAACTCAGACGCATTGCTCCCTCTGGATGTGCCTGGGGGCGACCAGGGCGCGGATGGGGCCGAGGGCACAGACGGGGGTGTTCCGGACCAGCAGGGTACGGACGCCATCGTCGACACGACCTCCGACGCGCCGGTGGATTCCGGCGCGATCCAGGATGGCCCGGTGGACACGCCGTGTGTCCCCATCTGCGATGGCAAGGAGTGCGGCGGAGACGGGTGCGGGGGAACCTGCGGATACTGCGGGCAGGCAACCCCGTTCTGCATCGGTGGGCAGTGCGTCGAGTGCGAGAGTGACTCGGATTGCCCCAACCTCCTGGAGTGTGCAGACGGCGATTGCGAGCCTCTTCCCTGCGACCAGGTATGCAGCCTGCTGAGCGTGGAGTGCGGTCTTGTCACCGCCGAGTGTAACTGTGGCACGTGTTCAGGCCTCCAGGACCAGTGCCTCGGTGGTCAGTGCCAGTGCGTTCCCGAGGACTGCAACGGCCTGTCCAAGGAGTGCGGCGACTGGGATGACGGATGCGGCGGAACCGCATCCTGCGGCGCATGTTCTACGGGAACCAAGTGCGAGGGAGGTTTCTGCGAAACGGACTGCGGGTACGTCTGTGCAGGCAAGCAGTGCGGAACCTTCGTCGGGTGCCCTTGCGGGCCCGGGTGCACGGCGGAACAGCCCTTCTGCCTTCCCCAGGGGCTTTGCGTCGAGTGCCTGGGAGACGGAGACTGCGAGGCCGGTTACGCGTGCGTTTCGAATGTCTGTACCTGTGTGCCGGAGACCTGCACCGACCTGGGCATCGACTGCGGCACGGTCCCCGATGGATGCGGAGACAGCCTTGAGTGCGGCGCCTGCGATCCTGGCTACCTCTGTACGGAGGGGGCCTGCACACCCGATGTGCCATCGTGCACGCTGGGCGACCCGCTCACCATCGCGTCGGGAGACGACAACTTCAACTCCGTGATCGTGCCGGCTCCGGAGATCTCCCAGCTGGGGGTTGCCTGGATCAAGGCCGGTGCGAGCGGTGGCCAGGTACGTTTCCAGAGGCTCGACTTGGACGGAGTACCGGTCGGGCCGAGCCTAGCCCTTGGCGGGCAGGTGTACAACTTGTCGCCGCTCCCCGGGCTTGTCTGGACCGGCGATCGCTTCGTACTCGGATGGGCCGACACGGACACGGGGTCCTGCTCCGCTGGTGCGAACTGCGGTGGGGATCCGTGGCACGCCGCGGTGTGGGTCGGAATTCTCAGTACCGACGGGACGTCGGTTCAGTACAAGATGCTGGTCGGTTGCAAGTGCGACCAGAACCCGGACGACGTCTCAGTGGCCTGGAACGGGAACCGTATTGGAGTCTTCTACACGGACCGGGTCTCGTCCACCTCGACCAAGGGGGGCGTGCGATTCGCAGCTTTGAACCAGTCTGGCACCGTGACGGTCCAGCCGAAGCTGTTGGACGGGAGCACCTTGTACACAGCGAAGGCCGCGAAGGTCACCGCCGCCGGAGAGTACTTTTACGCGCTGTGGAAGTCCAACACCAGCTACAAGTTCGCGCAGCTCCTGGAAAGCGGCGCAATCCAGACATCCAAAGCGATGGCAGCGCCCTCCGAATCCACGAGCGACCTGGACGGCAACCCGTCCGGTTTGGTGGATTTCGCATGGTACTACGACGGAGGTGTCAAGACGGGCACCCTGGGGTGGGGCGGCTCCATGATCCTCGGGCCCTTCCCGGTGTGTCCCGGCAACCCGGGCGTCGGTCACCACCACGTGTCTGACGAGTCGGGGATGCGTCTGGTCGCCTGGTCGAGCGGGTTCGCGATCATGGACGTGACCGAAGCTACACCGATGCCGTGGATCCCGACCGTCCCGAACCTTTCCGGCCCCTCTGGGGCCATCACGAGCCCCACCCACGCGGTCGTGGTCTTTACGAGCGGGGTGGGTCCGAACGTGTCCGATCTCAAGTCCCTCGTGGTGACCTGCCAGTAGCGCCGGCTTCTTGAGTGGCCGGTGAGGCGTGCCAGGATCATCCTGGACGAGTGAACGCCGGGGGGACTCCATGAACACGGCGTTGGCTCTTCTCCTTGTCCTCGGGGCAGTCGCAACCTATCAACGTGACGCGTGGTTGACAGGGGCGACGGAGTTGCTCCAGGTCAGGACTTCTGCGGGGATGCGGTCGTGGACAGGGATGGGGAGGGCGGAGCGAAGAGGTCCTTCCCGCGGGCGGGCAGCAGGTCGTCGAGCTGGGTCTGCGGGGGGGTCTGGACCCGCAGCAGGATGTCGGCCAGCCACGCCTGCGGGTTGACCCCGCACGCTTCGCAGGTCATCAGCAGCGACAGCAGGCCCGCCAGGTTCTCGCCCGCTTCTTCGTGGCCCACGAAGAGGTAGTTCTTCCCGTCCTGTGCCAAAACCGAAACGAGCACCAACTCGGCCCGGAAAGCGGAGGTGCGGCCACGCGATCGAGGGAAAGGTGAAGCGTTCGGTGTTCCAGAAACCGGGTTGGCCGGGTGGTCAGATGGTGCGATGGCTCTCGGATCCGCAGCGTGACCGCGGTCCACGAGGCCGCACGTGGGGAGGCCGAAGTCGCGGCAAGGACCTAATAGCGACGGGGTCCTACGCAGCTTCGCGGTAGTAGGAGTTCAGCATTCCACCGATGCGGCTGCGGCTTCGCGCTGGGCCGGTCTCCTCCCGCAGGTTTGT
>VGRX01000380.1 GCA_016875215.1 Deltaproteobacteria bacterium | reverse complement strand
GGGAGAACCCGCCCGCAGGCCCGATCTGGTAGGTCGGCTGCTGCAGCTCGTCCTCGAGCATGAAGTACAGCTTCATGAGCCCGGGCTGCGACTCGGCCAGTGCGAACACCGCCTCGTCCACCACCTGGATGCCCAGCGCGGACGGTGCGGGCTTGCCTGCGGCATCCTTGACCTCGAACTCGATCTTCGCATTCTCGCCCGGGAGGTACTCCTCCTTGTCCGTCTTGACCGTCACGGCCAGGTCGTCCGCAGGTTGCACGAAGATCAGGCGGGTGTCCCGGATGAACTGCCCGCTGTCGGCCAGCATGTACGCATCCACCACGAGGTCCTCGGTGAGCTCGGAATCGAGGTCCACCAGGAGCTGCGTCTTCCCCTCCTCGACCTGGAGGGTCTTGGTGAGCACCGTCTGGTTCTTGCGGACGATGTCGAGGAAGATGTGCTCGTACCCGCCGGTCACCCAGGCATCGACGGTCAGCATCTCGCCGACCTTGTAGATGGCCTTGTCGGTGCGCAGCAGGACGTGGGCCTCACTGGTCCCGGTATCATAGTCGAACTTGCGGGCAGCGCTGTCGCCTTCCGCGGTGACCGCTGCCACCTCGACCGAGAGCGCCCCCTTGTGCGGCAGGAGCTGGACCGTGCCCGGTCCCCCCTCGCCGACCTGGACCTGGTCTGCCTCGTCGTCGAGCTCGGCCCCGTTGACCGTCAGCGTGCAGGTCGACTTGACCGGAGAACCGGTGGGGTCGGTCACGAACAGGTAGAACACGTTCCACACGTCCGGGACCACCTCGCCCGATTCCGGGATGAGCACGATATCGAGCAGGCTGTTGGCAACCACCACGGTCTTGACCACCTTCTGTTCATGCTCCGCAGTATCCGTGACCGCAATCTCGACCATCAGGAGGGCCTTGCCGTCCTCGAGCGGCTGTCCGATCAGGTAGTCGGGCAGCGTGTAGGTGAACTTGTACAGGCCGGACTCGTTGGTCGTGCCGTCGATGACCGTCGCCGGCGACCACTCCGCGATGTACTGGAACACGGTCACCTTGACCGCACCGCCGTCCACCGGCTTGCCGAAGAAGTAGTCGGCCTGGACTTCGCCGGACAGCGTCTGCCCCGGCTGGTAGAAGGCCTTGTCCAGGGTGGCGTTCACCTTGAACTTGGGCAGCGCGTACCGGTCCACCGTGACCGTCTTCTCGCTCACCACCTCGCCGATGGTGGCCCGCAGCGTGTACGAGCCCATCAGCACCTGCGTCGCCAGCTCGAACTGCGCCCAGCCGATGCCGAACTCGTTGGTCTTGTCCAGCCGCTTGAAGACCTTGTTGCCCTTGGAATCCATGACTTCGAACAGGATGTCCTGGTCTGCAAGCGGGGCCTTGTCGAAGCGGTTGAGCGCCAGCGCCCGCAGGTGCATGGTCTGGCCCGGCTGGTAGATCGGCTTGTCAGAAGTGAGCAGGAGTTTGCTCTCCCGGACCACGGTCACCTGGGTGGAGATGCTCCCCTGCGCGCCGTCTCCCATCACCTGGGCCTTGACCTCGAGGGTCCCTTCCTCCTCTGCCGGCAGGTCGAGGACCACGAGACCGTAGTCGTCGGTCGTCCCCTCGAGACGGTAGTCCTTGCCGGCCAGGGTGGCGGTCAGCTCGATCTTCTTGCCGGCCAGTGCCTTGCCGTTTCTCGGGTCGTGCAGGAAAGCCCGCAGCTTCGTGGTCTGCCCCTTGAGAAGCTTGTCCGGGACCATGACGACCAGGTCGGCCTTGTCGATGAGCATGAAGAGCGAGCGCTTGCCCGTGATCACGCCCGAGTTGGTCTCGATGCGGTAGGAGACCACGTACTCGGCCTCCTCGCCCGGGGATTCCAGCGCGGGGGCCCCTTTCACGTGGATCGCGACCGTGTCTTCCCCCGGCTGGAGGACGAACGAGCCGCTCCCCGTGTACTTCTCTTCCTCCGTGAGATGGCGGCAGGTGATCTCGGTATTGCCCGGGACTTCCTTGCCGCCGGTGTTGGTCAGGGGGAAGTAGATCTCGAGCGCCCCCCCGACCACTTTGGCCGACATGCTGCTCTCGTCCAGGGTGACGGGACCCGCCGTGAGGACGTCCCCGGGCGGAATCTCCTCCACCTCCTGGCCGCACCCCCAGACCGGGAGTGCCAGGAGCAGCCATGCGGCGACGACTGTGATCTTTCTCATCGCTGCACCTCCTTGATGTGCACCTTGTTTACGGTTCCATGGGGCCCGCCGGGCGACCCGGCGAGCCGTCAGAGCCCATCATCCCGCAGAGCCGGGCTGCGGGTCAACGGGTTTCGCACGGTCATCGGGTCGGCCATTGGAGTCCCCCTCGTTCCCAAATCCGAGGGGGAGAGATGCAAGGGGTGTGCCAGGAAGGCGGGGGCGGCTCGGCTACGGCCCATACCCATCCGGATGCTCCACCCGCCACTTCCACGCGGTCTCGACCACCGACTCGATCGTGGTGAAGCGTGGATTCCAGCCGAGCAGCTTGCGGGCATGGGCGTTGGACGCGACGAGCGCGGGAGCATCCCCCGGGCGGCGGGGAGCAAAGCGGTGCGGGACTTCCTTGCCGGTGACCCGTCGCACAGCATCCACCACCTCGAGGTTGCTGCTGCCCGTACCGGTCCCGAGGTTGACGAAGTGAGCGGTGCCCACCGGCGTCGTCGGAGCCAGCAGCAGTTCGGCCGCTGCCACGTGCGCTTCCGCCAGGTCCTGGACGTGCACGTAGTCCCGGATGCACGTTCCGTCCCGGGTAGGGTAGTCGCTCCCGAAGATCTCGAGCGCCGGTCTGCGGCCCAGGGCCGCATCGATGACCAGCGGGATCAGGTGGGTCTCAGGGCGGTGATCCTCGCCCAGCGTCTCGGTGGCACCGGCCGCGTTGAAGTAACGCAGCGACGAGAACGACAGCTTTCCGGTGGATGCCAGCCAGGACAGCATGGTCTCGCAGGTCTGCTTGGACTGGCCGTACGGGCTGCCGGCGGGCTTCACCGGGGCCGACTCGTCGATGGGAAGCGAGTCCGGCTCGCCGTATACCGTGCACGAGGACGAGAAGACCACGCGCGTCGTCCCGGACTTCACCAGCTCGACCAGGAGCTGGGCCGTGCCGCCGATGTTCACCGCAAAGTAGTCGTGCGCCTGCTCGAACGAATGCCCCACGTAGGTCAGCGCAGCGAAGTGGAGCAGGCAGTCCGGAGCGCAGGCCGCCAGCGTCGCCCGCACCACCGAGCGGTCGCCGACATGCCCCTGCACGAATCGCGCCCCGTCGGGCACCGCAGAACGGTGGCCGGCCGAAAGATTGTCCAGGATCATCACGCTCCAGCCTCGGTCCAGCAGCAGCCTGGCTGTCACGCTGCCGATGTACCCCGCTCCTCCGGTCACCAAAGCTGATGGCATGTCACGCTCCTACCGTTGGTTTGTGCCGCGGCCCACTGCGTGTGCCAGCGCACCGAGGGCCCACGGCCTGTGCCGGCGCACCGAGGGCCCCTCCCGCGTGGTCGGGGCTGTGTTGCCCACTGCATGTGCCGGCGCACCGAGGGCCCCTCCCGCGTGGTCGGGGCTGTGTTGCCCACTGCATGTGCCGGCGCACCGAGGGCCCACGGCCCATCTCCACGGCCCCTCCCGCGTGGTCGGGGCTGTGTTGCCCACTGCATGTGCCGGCGCACCGAGGGCCCACGGCCCATCTCCACGGCCCCTCCCGCGTGGTCGGGGCTGTGTTGTCCACTGCATGTGCCGGCGCTGTGTGGCGGGCTGCTCTCAGGGGTTGCAGTCCGCGGTCAGCGACATGTCGTCGACCAGCACACCCACGCCGGCCGAACTCTCCCCGTCCAGCGTGTCGAACGAGAACTGGAGGCTGATGGTCTTGCCCGCGAACTCGGACAAGTCGACCGACACGTCTTCCCAGTTGGGACCGGTTCCGTTCTTCAGATCGGCCTTGGTCCACACAGTGGTCGGGGTGTTGCCGACCATCACGTTGAGATCCAGCGCATCCGACGCATTTCCCGCCGCGATGTCGGCCTGGACCTTGAACGTCAGCGTGTAGGTCTGGGTTGCGGGCAGCGTCATGGTCTTGGAGGTCGCGGTGCCATTGTTGGGCAGGGGCAGCGGGATTCCGAGGTTGATCGTGTACATGCACGCCCCGAACATCCCTTCGGTCATGCCGTAGTAGAGGGCCGCCGGCGATGAGACGAAGCCGCAATCCCCCGCCACCTTCCAGCCGATGGCGAAGTCGAACCCGGGGATGCCGATGCCCATGTCCATGGAATTGACGAACGTGAAGCCGCCGTCATCCCCGGCATCGAAGCTCTGCTTCCAGGTGAACTCCTCGCAGCAGCCTTCGGCACCGGTGTTCGTGTACTTGCACTTGCTGTCGATACACTTGTCGTCCGTGCACTTGTCGTCGCCGTCGTCGCACTCCGCATCGTTGTGGCAGCAGCCCGGAATCGGGTCGAACGAGCAGGTGCCGGCGACCTTGTTGCACTTGCCCTTGAGGCACGAGTCGGGGTTGGTGCAGTCCGCGTCGGCCCCC
>VGRX01000379.1 GCA_016875215.1 Deltaproteobacteria bacterium | reverse complement strand
GGAGGAGCCCACCGTCGAGCTGCACGGCGAGCTCTCCAACCTGCTGCTGTGGCGAAACGATGCCGACTTCGATCGGACCGTGCCCTACTACGGAGAAGAGGGGCAGTCCGTCGGCGCGGTGACCAGCTTCTTCAAGCCGGACATCACGCTTCGCCCGACCCCCTCCATCGAGCTGTTCTACGAAGGGGAGCTCGGCCTCAACTTCCTCTCACGCAACAACCCGGACCAGTGGTATCCGGCCGCAGACGACTTCATGGTCTACAAGCACCGGGAGATCTGGAGCCGGGTCCAGGTCGACTTCGTGGACCTGAAGGCCGGATACCAGCGGGTGCGCGCCCCGTCCGACCTGTTCCTGTCGCACTGGATGGGGGCCCTGTCGCTCGGCGTGGACCTGATGCGGATCCGCGCCCGGGCGCTCATCGGCCAGCTTCCGGATTCCACCTACGAGGGGGTGGATGTCCGCCGCAACAACTTCATCCATGACAACCTGACGACCGGGCTGTCGCTGTCCTACGACCTGATCATGGAGGAGCTGACCCTGGACGCCGGTGCGTACTTCGTCTACGACACGCGGGTGGTGCGCAAGCCTCTGTTCCTGGCCGTCCCGTACGCCGGCCTCTCGTTCAAGACCGAAGATTTCAGAGCGCGGCTGTACGGCCTGCTGCAGGCCGGCGCCTGGGACAACAGCGGCGTGGGGGGCATCAACCAGGAGATCCTGGCCTGGGCGGCCACCGCAGGAATCGGCATGACGTTCGGGCCGATCGACCTCGGCTTCAACACCTTCGCCCTGTCCGCAGACGACGAGTATGACGGCAACGGCCACATGGGGGCATTCCTCTACTCGGGCAAGAACTCCTCCCCTACCCTGCTGCTGACCGAGGACGAGATCCGCGACCGCTACGACAACCTGGACGAGCAGATGGGCGGCCCGTGGGGCGGATTCAGCTTCTTCCGGAATCGTGCCGGCCTGTCGGTCACCGACGTGACCGTGACCGGTGCGGTCACCGACTGGCTGAGCGCGCAGCTCGTGGGGGGAGTGGGAATCGTCCTGGCACCGGACAACGCGGCCGGCAACCGGTATGCGGGCTTCGAGACCGACCTCGTGATCCGGTTCCGGCTCGTGCGGCACGCATGGCTCGTCGCGGCAGGACAGCTCGTGCTTCCAGGGCGGGCCGCAGCGGCCTTCACCCACACGAACAACATGGAGGAGACGAGCCAGATTCACGGCTTCCAGTTCGGAACTCTGGTGAATTTCTAGGGGGAACGAGATGACCTTCGGGATAGCGGATCTGGTGGTGTTCGTGGTGTTCGTGGCGTCCGTGATCACGGTCGGGCTCCTCAAGAGCAAGCGGGAGGCGTCGGGCGAGGACTACTTCCTCGCAGGCCGCGGGTTGCACTGGTGGCTCATCGGCTTCTCCCTGATTGCGGCCAACATCTCCACCGAGCAGTTCGTGGGGATGAGCGGCAACGCGGCGAGCCACGTGGGGCTGGCCATCGCCAGCTACGAATGGATGGCAGCCATCACCCTGGTGGTGGTGGCGTTCGCGTTCCTTCCTTACTTCCTGAGGGCGGGGATCTACACCATCCCGGAATTCCTCGAGGTCCGGTACAACGCGGCCGCCCGGACGATCATGGCCGCTGCCACCATCTGCATCTACATGCTGCTGCTGGGGGCGGTCACTTATGCCGGAGCGGTCACGATCAGCACGCTGGCGGCCAAGATGGGCTACTCCGTGAGCCTGTTTGCCGGGGCGACGGTCATCGGTCTCATCGCCATGGTCTACGTGGCCATCGGCGGACTGAAGGCGTGCGCATGGGCCGATCTGATCCAGGGAAGCGCCCTGATCGTCGGGGGCGCGGTGATCATGTTCTTCGCATTCCGCAAGCTCGGCATGGTCACCGAGGCCGCTCACGTGGTGGACGTCCAGAGCGGGGCGGTTGCCATCCAGCAGCTTGCGCCCGATGCCGGCGCGTTCGAGCGCTTCGTGGATCTCAACGCGCCCCGCCTCAACATGTTCCTCCCGGCGAGCGACCCGATCCTGCCCTGGACGGCGCTCCTCCTCGGCCTCTGGATCCCGAACTTCTACTACTGGGGGCTGAACCAGTACATCACGCAGCGGACGCTCGGCTCCGCCTCGCTGGCCCAGGGACAGAAGGGAATCGTGTTCGCAGCGTTCATGAAGCTCATCATCCCGTTCGTCATCGTGATTCCCGGGATCATCGCGTTCAACCTGTTTGCAGGGGACATGCGGCAGACCAGCACGGGGGACAATGCCGTGGTCGCAGCCCGGTACGTGAAGGCCAACCCGGCTTCCAAGGCCGTTGCGGTGGTCGAGAACCCGACCGACGAGCAGCTCGCAGCACTGCCCGCGGACCGGATGGTCGTGGCGGTCCTGAGCGATCAGGCCCGGCTCGACAAGACCCGGTCGAGCGGCCCCAACGTCCTGGCCATGACGAAGTCTGCCTTTGATGCCGCTCTTCCCGTCCCCTACTCGACCTTCTCCACCGACGACAAGTCGTTCGCCAGCGTCTACCCCGACCTGTCCCGGGAGCTGGAGGAGTTCAACCGCGGTGTCATCGCCTCCGCAGCCTCCACGGGTGCGCAGATCACGTCCGAGAAGCTCATCGCATACAAGTACGACACGGCCATGGCGCAGCTCATCGGCAACGTCCTGCCCCAGGGAGTCGGCTTCGTGGGCTTCGTGCTGGCCGCCCTGCTCGGAGCCGTGGTCAGCTCGCTTGCGGCCATGCTCAATGCCGCCTCGACCATCTTCACCATGGACATCTACACCCGCTACATCCGCCGCAACGCCTCGCAGAAGGCCATCGTGTTCCTCGGCCGCGCGTGCGTCGTCGTGTTCACCGGCATCGCCATCTTCCTGGCACCGCAGCTCGGCAACCCGAAGATCAGCAACAGCATCTTCACCATCATCCAGGAAGGTCAGGGCTTCATCTCGCCGGGCATCCTGGCCGTCTTCGTCTTCGGCCTGGTCGTGCGGCGGGCGCCGGCCATGGCCGGCGTCGTCGGCCTGGTCACGAACATCGTGGCCTACGGAACCCTCAAGCTCGCGGTCCCGGACATCCAGTTCCTCAACCGCATGGCCCTCTGCTTCGGCCTCTGCATCGCGGTCATGGCCGTGCTCACCCTAACACGTCCCCTGAAGGCCCCCATCGAGTTCAAGACCAACACCCGCATCGACCTCACCCAGAGCCGCGGCGCTCTCGTCGCAGGCATCGTGGTCGTCGTCCTGACCCTTGCCCTGTACGTCGTCTTCAGCCCGATTGGATTTGCCGGTTAAACGACGAAGGGCGCTCCGAAGAGCGCCCCTCATTGCGTCCCCAAGGGGATTCGAACCCCTGTTGTCGGCGTGAAAGGCCGATGTCCTGACCGGGCTAGACGATGGGGACGTGCCAAAGATCTCGGGTGAGCCGCAAAGGAATCGAACCTTTGACCCGCAGATTAAAAGTCTGCTGCTCTACCGACTGAGCTAGCGGCCCAGACGTTGCACGGATAGATAGGCGAAATTGCCCGGCAAGTCAAGCGTTTTCTGACGCAAATCTCGGTGCTTCGGGTCGCCTCGACTGCCGGCCGCGCCGCAAGTGAAGAACCTGTCCCGGCTCAAGGTCGGTCGTGCCCGACTCACCCCGTCTTCATTCGTCGAACCCGCCCCCGGCGGCGGCGTCTGATTCCCATACCTCGTCGACGCAGCCCTCGAACGCCAGGGCTTCGGGAGAGTTAGGCTCGAAATCGCAATCCCTGAAGTCGCCCTCCCATTCGCCGGCCTCGTCGCACTCCGCGGTGTAGTACTTCTTCAGGATGGGGGCCCAGTACTCCTTGTCCTGCCCTATTTCCAGGGGGTCGTTGCAACTTGGCGGCTTCAGATCGGCCATCAGGCTGGAGCTCGTCAGGAACTGCACCGCTTCCGGGAAGACGCCCAGGCACTCGCACATGGCGAGGTTCTTCTCGTATTCTTCGACCGTCGGCATGTCCCCATCCCCTTCCCCTGCGAGCTCCAGATGCTTCTGGTAGTAGCAGTCGGCAATCGGCTTGCAGAGTCCGCTCAGGCCACCTCCGCCGCCTCCGGCAACGGCTTCGAAGCCGCTCTTGGTTCCGCCGGAACCACCGCCCCCCGGAGAGCCCTGCTGGGTGCCGCCGGCTCCGGCGCCACCAGGGAAGCCCTGCTGGGTCCCTCCCTCTCCGACCGTACCGAACCCCTGGGCAGTCCCTCCTTCACCGGCTCCCGAAGGGAATCCGCCGTCCGCGGCATCTTCGAGGGCGCATGAAACGAGGAAGCCCGCGGCGATGAGTCCGGCCGCAAGTCTCACGTATGTCTTCATGTTCGACCCCGCTCCTAGAAGTAGAAATGGAGGAACAGATTTCCGGTCCCCGTCTGACTCGTGATATCGTTGAAATCGTTCTTGAAATTGATGGCAATGCCGAGCTCGCCCGCGACGCTGAGCTGCTTCGTGAAGAAGTACTCGGTGCCGAAGAACGCTCCAAGGCCCAACGACAGGGCGTCGCCGAACT
>VGRX01000378.1 GCA_016875215.1 Deltaproteobacteria bacterium | reverse complement strand
GGGGCGAGGTCAAGCAGCTTGCACCCGGCTTGCCACTCGTCTTCCTCGCCTACAACACCCGGGAGCTCGAGCTCTTCTTCCCCATGAACCGCCTCCCCCACGTCGACCGGG
Source organism: Deltaproteobacteria bacterium (assembly GCA_016875215.1). Lineage (GTDB taxonomy): Bacteria > Myxococcota_A > UBA9042 > CAIXZC01 > CAIXZC01 > CAITUV01. The sequence goes on along the minus strand of VGRX01000378.1, from coordinate 4,466 downwards.
CCTTTGTCTGGCAGGGGGACAACGAGCTGTTCTTCGCCATGGTCAAGGTCATGGAAGACCAGCTCAACGTGGAGCACGACGTCAAGACCGCCGGAGTCCAGGTGCTCCTCCTGGTGGAAGACTCGGCCCGGTTCTACTCGTCGTACCTCCCGATGCTGTACAAGGAGGTGATGAAGCAGACCCAGGCCCTCATGTTCGAAGGGGCCAACCGGTTCCAGAAGCTGATGCGGATGAGGGCCCGGCCGAAGATCCTCCTGGCCACGACGTGGGAGGAGGCCGCAGAGCTCTACCGGCGCTTCGACCCCTACATCCTCGGGGTCATCGTCGACGCGTCCTTCCCCCGGGGGGGCAAGGAAGAGGACGGTATCGGTTTCGAGTTCGCCCGGATGGTGCGCTCGGGCAATGCCGACCGCCCGGTCCTGATCCAGTCCACCGAGCTGAAAAACGGTGCCATCGCACACCAGATCGGCGCCCGCTTCATCCACAAGCAGTCCCCTTCGCTCCTGGCCGAGCTCGGACAGTTCATGCAGGACCACCTCGGCTTCGGCGACTTCGTCTTCCGCCGCCCCGACGGCCAGGTGGTGGCCCGCGCCCGGGACATGGGAGAGCTTACCGAGGCCTTGCAGACCGTCCCGGACGAGAGTCTCCTGTACCATGCCAACCGGAACCACTTCTCGGCCTGGCTGCTCGCCCGCACCGAGTTCGACCTGGCCCGGCGCCTCCGCCCCCGCCGCGTCTGGGAGTTCGAAAACGCGACCGCCATGCGCCGCTACCTCCTCCGCTCGGTCCTGGAGCAGCAGGAGCGGAGCGCAGCCGGAGTCGTCGCCGAGTTCTCGACCCGTTCGCTCAAGCCTGCCAGCATGTTCGTGCGAATCGGCCCGGGTTCCCTGGGGGGAAAGGGGAGAGGGCTCGCATTCATGAATGCGCTCATGGATGCCTACAAGATCAAGTCCCACGTCCCCTCGGTGCGGATCTCCGTGCCTCCGACCGCGATCCTGGCCACCGGCGTGTTCGACGAGTTCATGGAGCACCCCGGCCTGCTCGACCTGGTGCTGTCCGGCAATTCCACCGATGGCGAGATCAAGGACGCCTTCCTCGCCGCACCTCTGCCCGCCGCAGTCCGGGCCGACCTGCGGGCGTTCCTCTCCCGGGTCCGCTACCCTCTCGCCGTGCGCTCGTCGAGCCTGCTCGAGGATGCGTCTCTCCAGCCGTTCGCCGGCGTGTACCGGACGTACATGCTGCCCAACAACAACTCCGAGCTGGATGTCCGGCTCGAGGAGCTCTGCATCGCCATCCGGCTCGTCTACGCGTCCACCTACTACCGGGATGCCCGGACCTATGTCGACTCCACCCCCAGCCGGCTGGAGGAGGAGAAGATGGCGGTCGTGATCCAGCAGCTCGTGGGCAACCGCCACGGCAACTACCACTACCCGGACGTCTCCGGGATCGCCCGGTCCCGCAACGTCTATCCCGCCCCGGGGATGACGGCGGAAGACGGCGTCGCTCTGGCAGCGCTCGGACTGGGCGGAATCGTCATGGAGGGGGGACGGTGCGTCCGCTTCTCCCCCGCCCATCCCCACACCCTGCTCGGCGTGTCCTCCGTCCGGGAGCTCCTCCAAAGCTCCCAACGCGAGTTCTACGCTCTCAACCTCTCGGCAGGCGGTCCCACCGGCCGAACGACCGACGAGACCTATGACAACCTTTCCCGCCTGGGCCTGGAGAATGCCGAGGAGCACGGGACCCTGCACGCCGTCGGGTCCGTCTACAGCCCCGATAACGATGCGGTCTACGACGGCATCTCGCGGGAAGGCCCCCGGCTCATCACGCTGGCAGGGATCCTCAAGTCCGACCTCTTCCCCCTGGCCGAGACCCTCTCCTTCCTCCTCGAGGTCGGTGAAGCCGGCTTCTCCACCCCCATCGAGATGGAATTCGCAGTGCGCCTCTCCGATGCGCCGGACCGCCCCCACCAGTTCGGTTTCCTCCAGGTCCGTTCGCAGGGCGGCTGCGTCGCTTCCAACGGCCTGAGCGTCGAGAAGATCGATGCCGACAACACCGTGTGCGTGTCCAGGAGGGCCCTGGGGCACGGGGCGATCCCCGACGTGTGCGACATCGTCTACGTGCGCCGCGACCGCTTCGACCGCTCACGCACCGTGGACATCGCACGGGAGATCGGCCAGGCAACCCAGAGACTCCGTTCGGAGGAGCGCCCGTTCGTCCTGATCGGACAGGGACGGTGGGGCAGCTCCGATCGATGGCTCGGGATTCCCGTCACGTGGTCCCAGATTGCGGGCGTACGTTGCATCGTCGAGACCGACATGGACGACATGGCCGTCGAGCCCTCCCAGGGCTCCCACTTCTTCCAGAACATCACGTCGCTCGGGATCGGCTACTTCACGGTCAACTTCGGAAGCGGCGGCGGCCTGCTCGACTACGCCTGGCTCGATGCGCAACCCCCAATACTCGAAACCCCGTTCGTGCGGGTGCTGCGCTTCCCCGAGCCGATCGATATCGCGATCGACAACCTCAAGGGGCTCGGCGTGATCATGAAGCCCGGCTTCCTCATCGATCGCACCTGCAACGGATAATAATCTATCCCCCTTTCCCGGACCGCGGATTTCGGTTGCATTTGCCCTGCCCTGACGTATGATGCCGCCGTAATCGGGCGAAGTCCCGACTGAAAAAAGGAACAATTCTAGGAGGTTACAATGTCTCAGGGCATCATGGAGTTCATGGAGAGGATCAAGGCGAAGAATCCCGGAGAGAAGGAATTCCACCAGGCCGTCCACGAAGTGGCCGAGTCCCTGTGGCCCTTCCTCGACAAGCACCCGCACTACCGGAAAGCGAAGATCCTCGAGCGGATCGCTGAGCCGGAACGCGTGCTCATGTTCCGGGTACCCTGGGTCGATGACAAGGGCGAGATCCAGCTCAACCGCGGCTTCCGGATCCAGATGAACAGCGCCATCGGCCCGTACAAGGGCGGCCTGAGGTTCCATCCGTCGGTCAACCTGGGCATCCTCAAGTTCCTCGCGTTCGAGCAGGTGTTCAAGAACTCGCTCACCACGCTGCCCATGGGCGGTGCAAAGGGCGGCTCCGACTTCGATCCCAAGGGCAAGTCGGACATGGAAGTGATGCGCTTCTGCCAGTCCTTCATGAGCGAGCTGTATCGCCACATCGGGCCGAACACCGACGTCCCCGCCGGGGACATCGGAGTCGGCGGCCGTGAGATCGGCTTCCTCTTCGGCGTGTACAAGAAGCTGAACAACGAGTTCACCGGCGTGCTGACGGGCAAGGGGCTCAAGTGGGGCGGGAGCCTGATCCGCCCGGAGGCCACCGGCTACGGGTCGGTCTACTTCGCTGCCGAGATGCTCAAGACGCGCGGCAAGGACATGGCGGGCAAGGTCGCCCTGGTGTCCGGCTCCGGCAACGTGGCCCAGTACACCGTCGAGAAGCTGCTCGCCCTGGGGGCCAGGCCCGTCACCCTTTCCGACTCCAACGGCTACATCTACGACGAGGAAGGCATCACCAACGAGAAGCTCGCGTGGGTAATGAACTTGAAGAACGTCCGCCGGGGCCGCATCGCGGAGTACGCGGACCAGTTCAAGTCCGCGGTCTACACGGCCATCGACCCGAACGGGGACCACAACCCGCTCTGGAACCACAAGGCCGACATGGCATTCCCGTCCGCCACCCAGAACGAGGTCAACGGCAAGGATGCCCAGAACCTCATCCGCAACGGCGTCTACGTGGTGTCGGAGGGCGCCAACATGCCGTCCATGCCCGAGGCCATCAACGTGTACATCGAGAACAAGATCCTCTACGGGCCCGGCAAGGCGGCCAACGCGGGCGGCGTCTCCACTTCCGGCCTCGAGATGAGCCAGAACTCCCTGCGCCTCTCCTGGACCCGCGAGGAGGTCGACCAGCGCCTGCACAACATCATGAAGGCCATCCACGCCCAGTGTGAGAAGTACGGCAAGGACGGCAACTTCATCAACTACGTCAACGGCGCCAACATCGCCGGCTTCGTCAAGGTCGCGGATTCCATGCTGGACCACGGCGTGGTGTGATCGCGTGCCCCACAGGGCCCGCCCCTACTCCTCCACCGGAAAACCGTGAGTGCATTTCGCTTCGGCGCCGGGTTCCACGGTGACGTTGCAGACGTGCTCGAGTTCCAGGTAACGCAGCACCACGGTGTGCTTGCCCGCCGGGATCTCTTTGTGCGTGATCGGGGTATCCCCCCACCCTTTCCCGTCGACCGTTGCCGATGCGTACGGCTCCGCCTGGATCGTGAGGAACCCCTTGCCCGGCTGATCTGAGCGTTTGCCGGCAAGTCGACCGGGGCTCTTTGCCGGTGCTCCTTCTTCGTCCTCCCGCTGGGGCGTTGCCGTCCCGGAGGCCGGGCCGGCCCCTGCTGCCGAACCCACGCCGAGGCTCCCCTTCTCAGCGCCCCCCTTCTCAGCGCCCCCCTT
>VGRX01000377.1 GCA_016875215.1 Deltaproteobacteria bacterium | reverse complement strand
TCAGCGGAACCTCGACCTCCGGGTGGGATGCCGCCGAGCTCTTGATCACCAGCACCGAGTTCTCGGGGAGCCCCTCGGGGGCCGTGTAGGTGACGGCCACGGTGGTCTGCTCGTCGACCGGAATCGCAGTCTCGGCCGGCAGCTCCACGGAGAACGGGGAATCCTCGTCACGCACGTATACAGACTTGATCTTCAGAACGTCACCGTCGCCGGTGTTGGTGATGGTCAGCGTGAGGGTCTGCGTCTCACCCGGAGGCAGTGGCGAGAAACGCAGCTCGGTCGGGTTCACCTCAATCTGGGCCAGAGTCTGCTTGGCCAGCCCGCCGCCGCCCCCCCCGCCGGCAGGATCGTCACCGCACGCAGCGGCAACCGCAACAGCCAACCCAAGGATCAACAAACTTGCGAGTCGGTTCATCGGGTCCCCCGGCCTTCTGTGGTATACCCACACGTGCGCCGCACGCCCTTCCTGCGCGCGCCCGTTCCCGCCAGATATTACTTAACGGCCTGTGTTGACGCAACAAGTTTGGCGACCCCAGATCCAACATCTCGGGCCACCGGCGGCGCCGGAGCGCTGCTCAGGCTACTGGAAGAAGTAGGGGTTGTGGTAGTCAGGGACGATCTTGTACTGGCCCGCCTCGTCGGTGATGACCTGGACCTTGCCGCTGGGCCATTCGACGGTGCACACTTCCCAGAGGTCGCTGTCCACCAGCATCACGTCGGTGACCTCGAAGACGAGCTGGGCGTAGATGTACACACGCACCGTGGCATAGGCTGCGCCGTAGCCGTGGTCGTTCCAGTAGTGCACGCCGACGCGGTAGACGACGTTCTCGGGGATGTCGAGGTTGATGTTCTCGGGGCCGGCGCCATCGGTATCGTCACGATCGAGGCCGGGGTCATCGTTGATGGCCGGGTCGTAGCTGCCCCAGTTGGGATGAGCGTTGAACCAGAAGGCATCGAACGGGATGTCGAAGTAGCCGTCCGGCGCGCCGTCGCCGTCCAGATCGGGACCTGCGGCCCACGGGTGGAGGAAGTGGAGGTCGACGTCGGAGCCGGCTTCGGGCCCGGTATCGGTCTCGTCCTGATCCTCGGGGGTGTGCCAGAGGAGCTCGATGTGGATGGCCTCGTCCGGAATGACGACCACTTCGTACGTAGCCGGGAAGCAGGACGGGGTGTTGGTCTGGTCGTACACGGTCAGGTAGAACGTGTAGACGCCGGCCACGTTGGCCTCGAAGGTCGGGTTCGGGAACGTGTAGGAGGGCACGAAGACGGAGGCGGAGCCGGCCGGCTGATCGACGTCCCATTCCCACTTCTGGATGGTGCCGTTGGACGCGTACGACTCGTCACCGAACAGGTGGAGCACGGTCTGCGGAATGACCTCTTCGCCTTCCGCGCACTTGATGATCGCGGTGGGGCACTCGATCTCGACGCCTGCTCCGGAGATCGGGACTTCCTTCTCCTTGTCGAAGGAGTTGTTCTCGACGATGAGGGAGCCTGTATCGAGGATGAGCGTGCCATCCTCGTTGACCGGGTTCGGGGCATCGGGAACGAACACGACGTTGACCAGCACGGAGGCGCCGATCGGAACGACCACGGGGGTCTCCTTGGAAGGCGGAACCTCGATCGTGGAGAAGTCCACGTCGAAGTCGGGGCTCGATCCTTCCTTGATGTAGATGGCGTAGACTTCGAGAGGGGCCTCGCCGCAGGCGCTGATCTCGAGCGGGACGATGGCCTTCTCACCGTACTTCTTGCCGCCGAAGTTGACCTTGGAGGGGTTGACCGCGATGCAGGGTACCGACTCGTTGCCGGTGATCTTCACCTCGGTTCCGTCTACCGCACCGGGGTCGTTGGAATAGAGGATCAGCTTGGCTGTTGCCGGCTTGTCATCCTTGGGCTCGAAGCGGACCTTGATGAATGTGGCATTGCCCGGGGCGATGACGATGGGCTCCTCGAAGGAGACGCCGGGATCCGCTGTCGCGGAGCTGACCGGGTAGTCGGTCCCCTGGACGACCAGGGTGTAGTACTCGCTGCCGGACAGCCTGAAGCCGGAGAGGGCCAGGTCGGCCGCACCGGTATTGAGGATGTTGACCTTCTTCTCCGTGGTTTCCCCCATGCCGACCTGGGCGAAGTCGACCCACTCCGGCGCCACCTGGATCTTGGGGAAGCCCTGAGCTGTGGAGAGGCGGATCTTCACCGTCGGCGAGTTGGAGGCATCGCTGGTCACGACGATGTCTGCGGTACGATCGGCTTCGTCGGCCGGGCGGGTGAACACCACGCGGATGTCGAGGGCTTCGGGGGTCTCCGCCGTGCCCTTGCCGGCCTGTGCCACGTAGAACTTGCTCCCGCCGTCAAGCGCTGTGGTGAAGTTGGGCGGGAGCTCGATGCGGTAGGCCGGCTGCTCCTCTTCGGCCCCTACCCCCGCCTGGTAGTTCTCGAGTGCGACGCCCTTGACCCACAGGTCGCGTTCTCCCGAGTTCTTGATGGTCAGCGTGGTCTTGATCTCCTCGCCGACGAGAACCTGGCCCTGGTCGAACTGGTACTTGCAGTTGGTCAGGGCATCTCCGCTCTTCTGGCACATGTCGGCCGGGAGCATCTCGATGACCGGGTACCTGCCGGTGCCCGTGCCGCCACCGCCGCCGCCGTCGTCGCCGCCGCCGCCGTCGTCGCCGCAGGCAACGCTCAGAAGACCACCCAACCCCAGGACGACAACCCACCGCAACATCCCGGCAAAGCGCTCAAGTCTCATGAGAACCTCCTCACTAGTCATCGGCCCTGCGGGATACACCCCTCAGGGCAAGTACGCCAATTCTACTGATGCCCGAGGGAGCGAGTCAATGCATTTTTTCGCACGCGACGCTTGAATTAAGGGATGCCTGCGGGTACGATCTGGCTCGGGTCGGAAGAGGTGTGGAGGTCGCCCATGTGGAAGCTGCTCCTGGCTGTTTCGGTGGTTGCCGCGGTCCTCTGCGAGGGGGCTGCCTTTGCCCAGACCTCGTGCTGCATTCCGCACCCGAGCCCCGGGTGCAACAAGCCCAACGTCCAGAGCTGCGTCTGTGGAATGGACCCGTTCTGCTGCAACGTCCAGTGGGACGGCCTCTGCGCAGCCGAGGCGGATCAGTGCGGCTCCTGCAACGGGAGCTGCTACCAGCCCCACTCCACCCCGGGATGCGATGACGAGAAGATCGAGCAGTGCGTCTGCCCGAACGACATGTTCTGCTGTGACGTGGCATGGGACTCGTTGTGCGTCAACGAGATCACGAGCCTGGGCTGTGCGGGGGGGGTTCCGGTGTGCGGCAACGGCCAGTGCCAAGCAGGAGAGGATTCCTGCAAGTGTCCGCAGGATTGCCCGGACGACCCCAACTCCTGCTCCCCCTGCCAGTGCGGCGGCAACGGCGGCAACTGCTGGTGCGACCCCGTGTGCGTCGCTGCGGGCGACTGCTGCGGAAACGCATGTGCGGTCTGCGGGCAGTGCCCGCCGATCTGCGGCGACGGCAAGTGCAACGGCAACGAGAACTGCAGCAACTGCGCCCAGGACTGCGGCAACTGCTGCGGCAACGGTGCGTGCGAGGCCAACTACGGCGAGACCTGCCAGTCCTGCCCCAACGATTGCGGGGCCTGCCAGACCACGGAATCGTGCTGTCTGCCCCACGGGACCCCCGGCTGCAAGGACAAGGCGGTGCAGGACTGCGTCTGCGCCATGGACCCCTTCTGCTGCAACAACTCCTGGGATTCGATCTGTGCCGGAGAGGCGGACCAGTGCGGCTCGTGCAACGGCGACTGCTGCACCGCGCACGGCAACCCCGGATGCGACGACGAGAACATCGAGCAGTGCGTCTGCCCGAAGGATACCTTCTGCTGCCTGACCGCGTGGGACAGCCTGTGCGTCCAGGGGGTCAAGGACTTCGGGTGTGGAAGCTGCAACGTCGCTCCCGTGTGCGGTGACGGCAAGTGCAACGGTACCGAGAACTGCAGCACCTGTGCGCAGGATTGCGGCAACTGCTGCGGCAACGGCCAGTGTGAACCCAACTACAAGGAGACCTGCACTTCGTGCCCCCAGGATTGCGGCGCCTGCCCCTCGACCGACTCGTGCTGCCTGGCCCACCAGGCGCCGGGTTGCAAGGACAAGGCGGTCCAGGACTGCGTCTGCGCCATGGACCCGTTCTGCTGCAACAACTCCTGGGACGGCCTGTGCGCCGGAGAAGCGGACCAGTGCGGCTCGTGCGGCGGCGACTGCTGCGTGGCGAACGGAACGGCCGGATGCGACGACGAGAACATCGAGGTCTGCGTCTGCCAGATCGACTCGTTCTGCTGCAACATCACCTGGGACAACCTCTGCGCCTCCGAGGCGAAGGACCCGTGCAAGGCCCAGTGCGGCGTCTGCGTTCCGAAGTGCGCCGGCAAGCAGTGCGGCTCGGACGGCTGCGGCGGAACCTGCGGAACCTGCCCCCCCAACTTCACCTGCAACGCCCAGGGGCAGTGCCAGCAGGGGTGCCAGCCCAACTGCCTCGGCAAGCAGTGCGGCTCGGACGGCTGCGGCGGAACCTGCGGAACCTGCCCCCCCAACTTCACCTGCAACGCCCAGGGGCAGTGCCGGCAGAGCAG
>VGRX01000376.1 GCA_016875215.1 Deltaproteobacteria bacterium | reverse complement strand
TTTTGACAACGACGGCATCCTCGATGTCGCGGACAACTGCCCGCTCGCGGCCAACCCGGACCAGCTCGATACCGACAAGGACGGCCTCGGCAACGCGTGCGACGAGGACGACGACGCGGACGGCATCCTCGACGGCAAGGACAACTGCCCGACCGTCTACAACCTGCTGCAGAAGGATACCGACAAGGATGGCCTGGGCGATGCCTGCGACAACGACGACGACAACGACGGCGTGCCCGATACCAAGGACAACTGCCCGCTCGCTGCCAACCCGGACCAGAAGGACTCGGACCTGGACGGCATGGGCAACGCGTGCGACAACGACGACGACAACGACGGCCTGGAGGACGCGGGGGACAACTGTCCCGAGGTGGCCAACGCGCTCCAGACCGACATGGACAAGGATGGGCTCGGCGACCCGTGCGACCCGGACATGGACGGCGACGGCGTGGCCAACGCCAAGGACAACTGCCCCGGCACGCCCAACGCAGATCAGAAGGATGCCAACAAGGACGGCGTGGGGGATGCCTGCACGGGTGACGATGACGGCGACGGACTGCTCGACGAGGTCGACAACTGCCCGCAGGACTTCAACCCGGACCAGGCCAACTTCGACCAGGACAAGTTGGGAGATGCCTGCGATACGGATGACGACAACGACGGAGCGCTCGACGCACAGGACAACTGCCCGCTGATCTTCAATCCGGACCAGAAGGACAACGACAAGGACAAGGTCGGCGACCAGTGCGACTGGGACGATGACAACGACGGCCTGGCCGACAAGCAGGACAACTGCCCGTTCGCTGCCAACCCGGACCAGCTCAACAGCGACAACGACCCCTATGGGGACGCGTGCGACGACAACGACGACAACGACCCGATTCCGGATGCCCAGGATTGCGCGCCGACCGACCCGCTCATCTACCCCGGCATCGCGGAGAAGTGCGACGGCAAGGACCAGAACTGCGACGGCGTCGTCGACGAGGGCTTCAAGGACACCGACGGCGACGGCATCAAGGACTGCATCGACAGCGACGATGACAACGACGGGACGTCCGATACCGCCGATTGCGCTCCCCTCGATGCGGGGATCTACCCCGGCGCCGTAGAGGTCTGCAACGGCAAGGACGACGATTGCGACGGGGTCAAGGATGACGGCTTCCCGGACTTCGACGGCGACGGAATCCGGGACTGTGCGGATGCGGACGACGACAACGACGCCGACCCCGACGTCACCGACTGCGCACCGCTCGACCCGGCCAAGGGCAACACGATCAAGGAGACGTGCGACGGCAAGGACAACGACTGCGACAACGTCGTGGACGAGGGCTTCCCGGATACCGACTCGGACGGCATCAAGGATTGCCTGGATACCGATGACGACAACGACTCGGATCCCGATACCACCGACTGTGCACCGCTCGACGCCAAGATCAACCAGTGGGCGCTCGAGGCCTGCGATGGAAAGGACAACAACTGCAACGGCGCCCTGGACGAAGGGTTCCCCGACTTCGACGGAGACAAGTCCAAGGACTGTGTGGACGACGACGATGACGGCGACAAGGATCCCGACTTCTCCGACTGCCAGCCGCTGAATCCCGAGGTCGGCAACACGGTCAAGGAGAAGTGCAACGGCATCGACGAGGACTGCGACGGCATCGCGGATGACGGCTTCCCGGACTTCGACGGCGACAAGATCGCAGACTGCCAGGATTCGGACGACGACAACGACGGGACACCCGACGCTACCGATTGCGCACCTCTCGACGCCACGATCTACCCCGGGGCCATGGAAGGGTGCAACGGCAAGGACGATGACTGCGACGGCCAGATCGACGAGGCCTACCTCGATACCGACCTCGACGGCAAGGCCGACTGCGTGGACCCGGACGACGACAACGACAAGGACCCGGATGTCACCGATTGCGAGCCCTTCGACCCGGCCGTCGGCCACACGGTCAAAGAGGTGTGCAACGGCAAGGACGACGACTGCGACGCTACCGTGGATGAAGGCTTCCCCGACACGGACAAGGACGGGGTCACGGACTGCCTCGACCCGGATGACGACGGCGACCTGGTGCCGGACGGAGCGGACTGCGCTCCGCTCGACAAGACGGTCTACCCCGGGGCCAAGGAGGTCTGCGACGGCAAGGACAACGACTGCGACGAGGCGAAGGACGAAGGGTTCGAGGATACCGACCTCGACGGCAAGGCCGACTGCGTGGATACCGACGACGACAACGACAAGGATCCGGACGTGACCGACTGCGCACCGCTCGACAAGACCATCGGCCACGGCCTGCCCGAGCTGTGCAACGGCAAGGACGACGACTGCGACTTCGTCATCGACGAGGGCTTCCCCGATGCCGACGGCGACCTGATCCTCGACTGCGTGGACCCGGACGACGACAACGACGGGGACATGGACGTGACCGACTGTGCGCCGCTCGATCCGCTCGTCAACCACAAGGCCGAGGAGTTCTGCAACGGCAAGGACGACGACTGCGACGGCATCGTGGACAACGACTCGCCCGACTTCGACGGCGACAAGATCGCGGACTGCGTGGACCCGGACGACGACAACGACAAGGATCCCGACGTTTCGGACTGTGCGCCGTTCGATCCGAACAAGGGGCACACCGTGCCGGAGAAGTGCAACGGCGTCGACGAGGACTGCGACGGCTTCATCGACGAGGGTTTCCCCGACACGGACGGCGACAAGATCCTGGACTGCCTCGACCCGGACGACGACAACGACGGAGCGCTGGATGCGGCGGATTGTGCGCCGCTCGACAAGACGGTCTTCCCGGGTGCGGTGGAGCTCTGCAACGGCAAGGATGACAACTGCGACGGCATCAAGGACAACGGCTCCGTGGACACGGACAAGGACGGGCTTGCCGACTGCGTGGACCCGGATGACGACAACGACGGGAGCCTGGACGGGGCCGACTGCGAGCCGCTCGATCCGACGGTCGCACCGGGCAAGCCCGAGATCTGCGGCAACCCCAAGGACGAGAACTGCAACGGCCAGTACGACGAGGGGTTCCCCGACACGGACAAGGACGGCAAGGCGGACTGTGCCGACGCGGACGACGACAACGACGGGATTCCGGACGACACGGACAACTGCCCGCTGGTGGTCAACCCGGGGCAGGAGAACCACGACACGGACCTGCTCGGCAACGCGTGTGACACCGATGACGACAACGACAAGAGCCCGGACACGGTCGACTGCGAGCCGCTCGATCCGAAGATCTACCCCGGGGCCAAGGAACTGTGCAACGGCATGGACGACGACTGCGACGCGCTCGTGGACGAAGGGACGCCGGATTCGGACGGAGACGGCGTGTCCGATGCCTGCGACCCGGATGACGACAACGACTCGGTGCTGGACGGAGCGGACAACTGCCCGCTCAAGGCGAACCAGCCCCAGCTCGACACGGACAAGGACGGCCTGGGCGATGCCTGTGACAACTGCCCGAAGGTTTCGAATGCAAACCAGCTCGACGGCGACAAGGACGGGATCGGCGACGCGTGCGATTCCGACCTGGACAACGACGGCTGGCCGGACGTGGACGACTGCGCGCCTCTGGATGCCACGATCAATCCGGGGGCGGAGGACCTGCCCGATGCGTCCTACGTCGACTCGAACTGCGACGGCATCGACGGCGACGAGGCCGATGCCTGCTTCGTCAGCGCTGCCCTCGGGTCTGCAAGCGGGGCCGGGACGAAGGATGACCCGCTCAAGACCATCTCGGATTGCGTGACTCTGGCCACACTGCAAGGGCTCTCGCAGATCCTGGTGGACGAGGGGACCTACTCGGAGAAGGTCGTGCTCGCCGGCGACTTCGTCGTCGCCGGGGCCTACGGTGCTGCGCTCGACTGGCAGCGCAAGGCCGTCACGCACGTGACCACGGTCTCCAACGGCACACCCGGGGCATCGGGGAACGTGGCCACGCTGGTGGTCAGCTCCTGCACGACCCGCGTGACGCTGTGGGACCTGAAGCTCGTGTCGGGCAACAACGGGCAGGCCGCCGGTGGCTCATTCGGGGCCGTGGTCGGCTCCTGTCCCGAGCTCAAGGCCTATGGGTGCACCTTCCAGGCCGGCAATGGCGGCCCGGGAACCAACGGGTCGCTGGGGTCGGACGGGAGCGTGGGCAGCACGGGCATTGCCGGCGGTGCGGGCAAGGCCAACGGCGGTCCCGGAGGGGCTGGCGGTGCAGGCGGTGCAGGGGCCTCGGGTTGCGCGTATGCCGGAGGCGGTGCGGGCGGCAGCGGCGGCTACCTGGCGGGCGGTGCGGATGGCAAGACCGGCGGCTTCCTCAGCGGTGCTGCCGGTGTGGGCGCGGCCAAGGGGTGTGACCTGGCGGGCGGCACGGGCGGCAACGGCAAAGCCGGTGCGCTGGGCCTGAACGGCAAGGGCGGGACCCAGGCGCAGACCCAGTGCGGCGCCTACCTCTGTGCGGCTGCCGGGGCGAGCGGAGGCAACGGCGATTGCGGCGGCTCGGGGGCCGGCGGCGGCGGCGGCTCGGGCTTTGATGCGGCGGATGCGTGCGACGCGACCCCGGATGCCGGCGGCGGCGGTGGTGGTGGTGGCGGCGGCGGCGGCGGCGGCAAGGGCG
>VGRX01000375.1 GCA_016875215.1 Deltaproteobacteria bacterium | reverse complement strand
CCGGATTGGAGTCCAGGATTCCCGCCTCGTTGCGATTGAGCGCCACGGCGTCGAGCTCCGTCCGGTCGATCTCGAGGCCATCCCGGAAGAAGGGAGGATCCCCCGGTTTCCACGAGGTCGTACGTCTGAGCAGCTCGTCACGGGGCAGGCTCTCGGGGAACGCAGCGAGATCCTGCAACGCTCCGTTCGAGGACTCCAGCACGAGCCGGGAGTAGGCCGCCACCTCGTCCGGGGTGAGGCGGGCCCGGTCCGGGGTGAGGCGGGTCCAGTGCGGAGTCAGGCGGACCTCGCCCGGGGAAGACGGCGGCTCCGCCTCTGCCATGCGGTCGATCCAGAAGTCTGCGGTCAACATCTCCTCCGTGACGTGAGGGAGGAACACCTGCCTCCCGTCATCATCGATGGGCTGTGCTGCACCGGGGCCGGCGGAGATCACGTCGGCGGCCTTCCGTGCCGGCTCCGGGGTCCCGGGAGCTTCGCGCGGTTTGTCCCGGCATCCGCCGAGCAGCAACGTGGCAGCGAGGAGCGCGGCAAGGCATGGCAGGGCGGAGAACCGAGAAAGGGCGGCAAGCCATGGCAGGGCGGAGAACCGAGAAAGGGCGGCAAGGCATGGTAGGGCGGAGAACCGAGAAAGGGCGGCGAGCCATGGCAGGGCGGAGAAGCGAGAAGGGGCGGCAAGCCGCGGTGCAGCAACCAGCCGGGGGGAGGAACGGAGCCACGGTGCGGCGGCCGGCCGATGGGCAGGACAGAGCCAGGCTGCAATGGTGAACCGATGGGCGGGGAAGAGCTTCCTCCTTCTCGCCCCCTCCCCCTCTTGCGTCGTGCGGCTCATCCAGTCCTCCGTCGCCGCCCCAACCGTACCGCCGGGAAGGACTGCGGTCAACTCGACCGACAAGCAGACTGTGGGAGAACCCCCCGCAGCCGATGCGGGGCGGCTGGCCGATGGTGCGGCCCCCCACACCACCCGGAGCGTAAGCGACGGGCCGCGCTGCGCCGCATCGGCCGTCGGCCGCCGGGTTGCCCGCACCGGCGGCCCGCGGGGCGCATCGGCCGCCGGGTTGCCCGCACCGGCGGCCCGCGGGGCGCATCGGCCGCCGGGTTGCCCGCACCGACGGCCCGCGAGGTGCATCGGCCGTCGGGTTGCCCGCACCGACGGCCCGCGGTGCTCGACGTTCTCTTGCTCGACGTGCCTCAAGGCACGCCTGCGGTCGCCGTGCATTCCCGCGCCTTGCAACCATGGGGTCTCGACGCCCTCGGTTCGATCTGGTTCTTCCTCAGCGGGCCCTGACGGTGGACTTGGGCGGTGGTCCGACGTGGCCGGAAGTCGTTTCCTCTGGTATGCTCGGGCTCGTTGTCGTCTTCCCACGGCGTGCCAGACGGGAACGACGGCGAAGGAGAGACCCGGATGAAGATGTGTGCAGGATCGACGGCCCTGGTGGCAGCAGGCATCGCTGTGATGGGGGCAGGCCTTTTCGCTTCGGCCTGCAGTTCCGGTGGATCAGTGGTGCAGGTGCCCGATACCGGGCAGGATCTCGTGGAGAAGACGGACGTGGGCGCGGACGTGGGACCGGATCTGCCCGGACCCGACGCAACGCCCGACCTGCCGTTCGAGCTGGCACCATCGCCCGATGCCGAGGTCGTCGAGCGGGCGTGCGACCCGGGCGAGGGGTGCTTCCTGGACAAGTGTGCGGAGAACGGCACCTGCGCGTCGGGCTGGTGCGTCGAGCACATGGGGGACGGCGTCTGCACAGTGACCTGCACCGAGGAGTGCCCGCAGGGATGGACCTGTCGTCTCCTGGCCGGAACAGGAGCAGATCCGGTCTACGTCTGCATCTCCGATTTCGCGAACCTGTGCAAACCGTGCGCCAGTGCGGCGGACTGCAAGAGCCCTGGCGGAGCCGAGAACGCGTGCGTGTCCTACGGGGCCGAGGGGAGCTTCTGCGGCGGTGCGTGCGACAACAGCGGCGACTGCCCGTGGGGGTTTCAGTGCAAGGAATCGCTCACCGTCGACGGGGCTGCCATGCTCCAGTGCGTGGCGGAAACCGGTGCCTGCCCGTGCACAGCCAAGTCCGCCGCTGCCGGCCTTTCGACACCGTGTGAGTTGAGCAACGAGTTCGGCGAATGCACGGGCAAGCGGGTCTGCACCGAGACAGGCCTGTCCGACTGCAGCGCGACGGTCCCTTCCGGCGAGGTGTGCAACGGTCTTGACGACGACTGCGACGGTGACGTGGACGAGGGGGAGCTCACCGCGAACGAATTCGTCGGGGTCTGCGATGACGGAAACGAGTGCACCAAGGACATCTGTCATGGGGAGAGCGGCTGCGAGCTCGAGGCGCTGGATGCCGGCGAGTGCAAGGACGGCGACGCGTGCACGGTAGGCGACCACTGCTCGCAGGGGGAGTGCATCGGTACGCCGATCGGATGCGACGACGGCAACCCGTGCACCGATGATTCCTGCGACGGGCTCGGGGGGTGCAAGTACGCGTTCAACACCGCGGACTGTGATGACGAGGATCCGTGCACCGTGGCCGACGAGTGTGCGGAGGGCAAGTGCAAAGGCGTGGGGATCCCGTGCGACTGCCAGGACGACGACGACTGCAAGGCCCTCGAGGATGGCGATGTCTGCAACGGCATTCTGCATTGCGATAAGACGGCATTCCCTTACAAGTGCGTGGTGAAGCCGGACTCGGTCGTGGCGTGCGAGCTTCCCGCCGGGACGGACCCCTACTGCAGTCAGCCCGGGTGCAACCCGCAGACGGGCAAGTGCGGAGTCGTTCCCGATCACGAAGGGCTCGCATGCAGCGACTCCGATGCCTGCACGCTGGGTGACCAGTGCACGCAGGGCAAGTGCGTCGGGCCCGGGAGCTTGGCCTGCGACGACGCGAATCCCTGCACTGACGACTCGTGCGACGGGAAGAGCGGGTGTGTGCACCAGGCCAATTCCGCGGTGTGTGACGACGGAAACGCCTGCACGCTGGCGGACCAGTGTGCGGGAGGCAATTGCATTTCCGCCGGGCTGGAGGATTGCGACGATGCGAATCCGTGCACGAAGGACGGCTGCTCGCCCAAGACCGGCTGCACTCACGCCCCCGCTGCCGGCGGGTGCAGCGACGGGAATCCCTGCACCGTGGGGGATTTCTGCTCTCAGGGCAAGTGCGTAGCCGGTCCCCTCGCAAATTGCGACGACGCAAACCCCTGCACCGCGGATTCCTGCGGCGACGCCGGGCTTTGCCTGCACCAGCCGTCGGCCGGTGCCTGCGACGACGGCAACGCCTGCACCTCCGGCGATCAGTGCGTCCAGGGCAAGTGCGTCGGCGGCGACCCGCTGCTGTGCGACGACGCCGACGTCTGCACCACGGACTGGTGTGACCCCAAGTCAGGCTGCGTCCACAAGCTCAACCAGGCCCCCTGCGACGATGCCAACGTCTGCACCACCGGCGACCACTGCCACCTCGGACAGTGCATCTCCAGCGGCAAGCTCACGTGTGCGGACGGGAATTCGTGCACCGACGACTCGTGCGACCCGAAGACCGGGTGCAGCTTCCTCCCCAACAAGGCCCCATGCGACGACGGCAACAAGTGCACCAAGGATGATGCCTGCGCGACCGGCAAGTGCCAGCCCGGATTGCCGGTCGACTGCTCGGACGGGAACCTCTGCACCGACGATTCGTGCGACCCGGCAGCGGGGTGCCTGCACACCAACAACAAGTCCCCGTGCAACGACGCCAACGCGTGCACGAGCAGCGAGTTCTGCTCCGGGGGCGTCTGCGGCGGCGGAATCCCGGTGACGTGCAACGACGGCAACGGCTGTACCGACGATTCGTGCCATCCGGTGGACGGATGCGTGTACAAGCCCAACACCGCGGCCTGTGACGACAGCAACGCCTGCACGTCGGGTGACGTGTGCGCGGACGGCAAGTGCAAACCCGGTCAGCCTGTCGCTTGTGCTGATGCCAACGCCTGCACATCGGATTCGTGCGACGCGGGCAAGGGCTGCCTGTACACGCCGGTTGCGGACCACACCCCCTGCGGTGCGGACAAGGAGTGCATCGCGGGCAAGTGCGAGTCGGCCTGCCAGCACGGGACGGTCACGTTCAACTACACCGGGGGAGCCCAGACATGGACCGTTCCGTCGTGTGTCACCTCGGTCGACCTGGAGGTCTACGGGGCTCAGGGCAGCAGCAACGCCAACTCGCCACCCGCACCGGGTCCGCTGGGAGGGAAGGCCACGGGCAAGCTTGCAGTCGCCCCGGGGGCCACGCTCCACATCTACGTCGGCGGCAGCGGCGACAGCGGCGGCTGGAACGGCGGCGGCAAGGTCAACGGGGGATACCCGAAGGGCCGCGGCGGCGGTGCGTCGGACGTCCGCTACGGCGGCACGGGGCTGGCCGACCGCAAGATCGTCGCGGGCGGGGCCGGGGCGCATGCACCCTACAGCCTCGGCTATGGCGGCTGGCACCAGGCCGCGGGCGGTGTCGGTGGCGGGCTCACGGGAGAGACCGGTCAGAACAGCAACGGCAACCCCCCTCCGGCAGGCGGTGGCGGCGGGGGAACCCAGTCGAGCGGCGGGGCGAAAGGGACCGATGTCGGCGGCAACCCGTCCAGCGCAGGGACCTTCGGCCAGGGAGGTGACGGC
>VGRX01000374.1 GCA_016875215.1 Deltaproteobacteria bacterium | reverse complement strand
ACCCCGGCTGTCGAGCTTCCAACCGGTTCCCTGGATCACGATCGAACGCTGGAACGGCCGATCCATGTCATCCGGCGCGACCTTCTCTCCGTCCAGGTGGACGACGGCGGACTCGATGTCCGCGTGGAAGACGACCCGGGCGAGCTGCGGCCCGTTTCGCGTGGCCACTCCTCGTGCCAGGATCTCGAGCCCGTGGGTGATGTCCACGTACGCGGTCACACCGGTGGCGAGGCGATGGCAGTCGGGAAGCTGGATCGTCGGCCCCCGGTTGGAGTAGTAGGCGTTCCGCCCGCCTGCCGGCAGGACCAGCTCGACCCGCACAGGTCCTTCCCCCTTCCACGTGTCGATAAGCTCCTGTTCGGTGGCCAGGTACGCGGCCAGGGAATCCTCCACCGCCTGCCGTTCCCCCTGGTAGCGAGCCAGGACCGTGGGAACCGAGGCCACCTTTTCCGCAGTTTCGTCCGCCAGCAGGCCCAACGCATACCGGAACGGCGACTGCCCCTCCCGGCAGGCATCCTTCCAGTCCGTGTCTTCCAGCAAATCCAGGAGCCGGCCCAGGGCCAACCCCACCCGGTAGTACTTCCATTTCTGGAGGTCGCCCGGCCTGAAGGTCTTGAAGTAGCGGACGAGCTCCTCGGCCGCAGCGGACGGGGCGGCAAGGTGCGCGGCCACGGCATAGGCTTCCTCGACGTATCGGGCCGTGCCCTCGATCCGCTCCTCCCAGTCCTCGATCGCAGCGGCGTCGGCAGCGGCGCCGCCGGCCCCTGACCGGTAGCGGGAAGAACGGACCGCCAGGTACTCGGCCAGCGGCCCGTCGAGCTCCTCCGGCCTGGCGGGAACCATCATGCGGGCAAGCATCATCTCTTCCGCACGGGCAGCGAAAGCGTTCTGACCGTCCCCATACGGGTACCTGCAGGCTTCGGGGAACTGGGCCGGGCGCCAGCTCTGCTGCCATTCGTGGAAGATCTCGTGCACCACGAGCCGGAACCAGCTCTTCCGCTCCGAGCCATCCGTGTGGCGCACCAGGAAGAACCGATGCCCCTGCCACTCGACGTCGCGGGCAAACGGGAGCCCTGCGGAGTAGGGCAGGGCCTTCGAGTCGAGCATCCAGACGACCTCGGAGAACCTCGGGTCGGAGATCCGGGTGGCCAGCTCGGGGTCGAACCCCGGGTTCACCGCGAAGCTCCGATTCCCGGGGCGGAAGATCAGCAGCGGCACCTCGTGGAGGAGGAAGCCGGGCCAGAGCTGAGAGCCTTGCGCCCGGCTCGTGTCCCAGGCAAGCTGGACCGCTTCCAGTGCCTCCAGCTCCTTGTCGGACAGTGCGGGACCGGAAGAGAGCCGCGGAGTCGGAGACGGGCACCCCGCAACGAACAGAACCGAGCATAGAGCCAGCGGCCACAGCCGACGGAGCATCATGCGTCACATACTACCCCCGAACCTGCCGGGCGGAAAGGAAAGTCCGGAGGGGCCGTGGGCGTTTTCGGTCAAACCAGGACTGGTAGGGCATCACTCTCGGGTTGACTGCGGGGCGCAGCAGGAGACTGTCAGAGCCCGTGAGGGAGGGGCCGCAGCAGGCCTGCTCGTCAACCCAGCCGTGATCGGTTGCCCGGGACTGACGGGTTGCAGTTGCCGTGAAGTCCCCGCAGGATGTACTATCGGCTCGGGAGGTGCCCGCATGGTGCCGCGAATCGCAGTCGCACAGTTCGACCCTGCACCCGGGGACATCGCCGGGAACTCCGCACGGATGCTGGAGCTGGTCTCGCAGGCCGGCAGGCAGGGGGCGGAGCTGGTGGTCTTTCCGGAGGGGGCGGTGACCGGCTACTGCATCGGCGACCTCAACCGCAACCGGATTCTCGTGAGAGAAAGTCTGGCGGCCGTACAGCAGAGGCTGGCGCCGGCCTCCCGCGGGGTCGCTGTCGTCGTGGGGCTCGTGGCGCCCGAGCCGGCCTGGAACCTGGGGGGCGGGGCAGCCGGGGCCCGGAACGCGTTCCTCGTGCTGGCGGACGGCAAGGTCGTGGGCAGGGGAGCCAAGTCGTTGCTCGTGGACGATGGCGTGTTCTACGACTCCCGGTACTTCCTGCCGGCCTCGGAAGCGGACATCCGGCCCGTCGAGGTGCCGCTCCGTTCCGGGCCGGTTCGCCTCGGAATCGAGATCTGCCACGACATGTGGGACGACTTCTCGGCGGTTCGTCCATCCCGCCTGCTTGCCGACCGGGGGGCGCAGCTCCTCGTGGTGCTCAACAGCTCGCCGTTCTGGTGCCGGCGCCTGCCGCAGCGCCTCGAGACTGCGGCGCGCCGAGCGGTCGAGACCGGGCTCCCGCTCCTGTATGCCAACACGTGCGGGGTCCAGGACAACGGCAAGAACGTGATCCTCTTCGACGGAGCCAGCTTCCTGCTGGATGCCGGTGGCCGCCTGGCCGGGCTGTGCCCAGCGTTCGAGGACGGGTTGTTCCTGCTCCCGAGCGGTTCTCCTGCTGCCCTGCCGAGGCCGTCGAGGGCCGAGGAGCTTGACGACGCGCTCCGATTCGGGCTGGCCGGCTTCTTCCGCCGGACCGGGTTCGACGGGGCCGTGCTCGGCCTGTCCGGAGGCATCGATTCGGCAGTGTCCGCGTGCCTCCTCGTGTCCGCGCTGGGAAGGGACAAGGTGCTGGCCGTGAACATGCCCACCCGCTTCTCGAGCACCACGACCCGGGAGCTTGCCGGGGAGCTGGCCCACCGCCTGGGCATCGAGTACGCGGTCCACGGCATCGACGACATCGTGCAGCGGAAGAAGGCGCAGTTCGAGGCAATCTCGGGGAACGAGATGAAGGGCCTCTCCTTCGAGAACATTCAGGCCCGTGAGCGTGGCAACGTGCTGATGACTTACGCACAGGAGCGTGGGCGGCTGGTCATCGGCAATGGCAACAAGACCGAGTTCCAGCGGGGGTATGCGACCCTCTACGGCGACATCGTCGGGGCCGTGATGCCGCTGGGCGACGTGGCCAAGACCGACGTATACCGGCTGGCCCGCCACATCAACGAGTGCCATGGCTCCCCCATCCCCGACGAGATCCTGACCATCCCTCCGTCCGCAGAGCTGAGCGAGGCCCAGGACGTGACCCGCGGCCTGGGCGACCCGTTCGACTACGACATCGAGGCCCCCATGGGGCAGGAGCTGATCGAGCAGGAGCGCACCCCGGCCGAGCTGAGAGCCCTGTTCGAGCAGCGCCGGCTCGACCCGGACATCTGGACGCCGGTCCGCAGCGACTGTCCGGTCTACGACAAGCTCACAGCGGACCGCTTCGAGCAGTATGCCTGGGAGGTCTTCCGGGCCATCGAGGCCACGACGTACAAGCGCATCCAGTCCCCCCCGATCATCAAGCTCTCCCGCAAGTCGTTCGGCTTCGATTTCCGGGAGTCCGTGTTTGCCAGGCTGAAGGTGGAGTAGGGACTCGGGTTGAGAGGCCGATGTGTTGCTGGTGCCGTGGTGGGACACGTCGGACGGCGCCGGTCGGACACGTCGGACACACGAACGGAAGTCGGACTCGTCGGACACGTCGGACGGCGCCAGTCGGACACGTCGGACACACGAACGGAAGTCGGACTCGTCGGGCACGTCGGACGGCGCCAGTCGGACGAATGGCCGCTGGTGCAGGCAACCCGACGGCCGATGCGCTTCCCGGGCCGTGGGTGGCGGACCAGCCCCGGGTTGGCCGGCAGGCCTACCCGGGGTGGAGCAGATGTGCCGCTGGTGAAGGAGGTAGATGGGCCGTTGGTGCGGGCACCCCGACGGCCGATGCCTCGAGCGGCCCCGGCAGCGGAACTCACTCCACTGCTTTGGCCTTCAGTATCCTCGTGCGCAGCTCCTCGACCTTGCCCGGCTCGACGGGCATCCATCGCTGCTGGCGGATCTTGCGGTCGAGCTCGCCGGGGTCGAGCTGGAGGCTGGTGACGAGGCGGCCGTCGAGGGAGAAGACGTGGGCTCTGGACTTGGGGCCGAGCACGACCAGCGCGTTGCTGCGGGCATCGAGATAGAAGCGTTCTTCCGAGGCGCGTTCGACATCGGTGAGGGCGTTGCGCACGGGGCGCTCGCCGTCGGAGTGTCTCTCCGTTGCGTGGGTCGTGCGATAGGTGCGCGGGCGGAACGCTCGTTCGAGGTCGGCCTTGAGCCAGGTCAGGACGGGGCGGACCTGGGGAGCGAGCTCCATGCGCTTGCCCATCCGCTCCGCCTGGACCATCAGTCGTCCGATGCCATCGATCTTCTGCCTTGCCGTGCGCACGATCTGGGCCAGCGCCGCGGCCGGCGAGATCGGCGCACAGTCTCCGGCGGCCTCGCCGATGGCTTCGGGGGTGAGGCCCCCCAGGTTGAGGCGGAGCCTGCGTCTCTCCGTGCCGCTGCCGGTCTCCACGATCTGGATCGTGAGAGCGACCCGGTATGGCGGATTCCGGGAAGTCCCCAGGTCGGACGGGACCAGCCCCGCAACCACCTGGCCGAGCACGTTGTAGGTCACGCTGTCCTTCCCGAAGGCCGGCAGCAGCTCCCCCTTGAGGTCGTCCCCTTCCTGTGCGATGGCCACGACCTCGGGCACGTCTGCGTAGATCCTGTCTACCCGTTCGTCCCCCCGCTCGAGGCAGAGGTTGGCAAGCTCCTTGAACGTCCCC
>VGRX01000373.1 GCA_016875215.1 Deltaproteobacteria bacterium | reverse complement strand
GGAACTGGGCGGGGTTGAGATCGTTGTTGTCGTTCCAACCGGGCTGGCCGTGCTGACCGAAACGGGCCACGGCGACGAGCGTCCACCCTCCCCCGTCCAGCGTCATGTCGCATCGAACCTGGAGCGGCCCAGCCGGACCGGCCCCGTCCAGGTCGATGGTGTAGACTCCTGACGGCAGGTTGGGCATCTTCTCGTGCAACGTTCGGCACGATGTCTGGGTCTCCACCTTGCATGAAGCATCGCACCCGTCCCCCGCAACCAGGTTCCCGTCGTCGCACTCCTCGGTCCCGTCCACGGCGCCGTTGCTGCAGCACGGGGCCAGGTCGGCATGCTGGCACCCCTTCGATGCGTCGCACGTGTCCTTTGTGCAGGCCTTCCCATCGCTGCAATCCAGGTTGCCGCTCCCGATGCATACCCCTGCAACGCAGACATCGGTCAACGTGCAGACGTTGCCGTCGTTGCACCCGCCTTCCTGCGGGTCGTGCTGGCATCCTGCAACGGGGTCACACGCATCGTCCGTACAGACGTTGCCGTCCTCGCACGAGAAGTCTCCCGAACCGATGCACGCGCCCTGGAAGCACGTGTCCAGCGTCGTACACACGTCCTTGTCGTCGCACGGAGCCTTGTTGTTCTCGTGCTGGCAGCCGGACTGCGGCAGGCACGAGTCGTCGGTGCAGAGATTGCCGTCGTCACACGAGACGCCTTTGAGCCCCTGGCACTTGCCGGCTACGCACGCGTCGCCGCTCGTGCACTGGTTCCCGTCGTCACAGGCCCCATCGAGCGGCGAGTGGGTGCAGGCAAGCACCGGATCGCAGCCATCGAGAGTGCACTCGTTTCCGTCGTCACACGCCATCGGCTTGCCCGGGACGCAGGCGCCACCGCCACAGACATCCCCCAGCGTGCACACGTCGCCGTCCGCACACGGGGCCGTGTTGGGCTTGTGTTGGCACCCCTTGACAGGGTCGCAGGAGTCGTCCGTGCACACGTTGCCGTCGCCGCAGTCCGGCGGGGCCGAACCCACGCACTTTCCCTGCGCACACACATCCACCGTGGTACATGCGTTGAGGTCGTCGCACGGCTTGGCATTGGGTGTATGCTTACACCCCGCAGCCGGTTCACAAGCATCGTCGGTGCAGGGATTGCCGTCATCGCAGCTTGGGGCCGGACCTCCCGTGCACCCCCCCTTGGAGCAGGTGTCCTTGAGCGTGCACGCGTTGCCATCGTCGCAGGCCAGGGTGTTCACGACGTAGGCACATCCCGTCGCCGGATTGCAGGAATCGGTCGTGCAGACGTTGCCGTCGTCACAGGCCACGGGCAACCCGGGCATACATGCGCCCCCTTTGCAGGAATCCCCGGCCGTGCACTCGTTGAAGTCGTTGCACGGCTTGGCATTGGGCTCATGAGTGCAAACCCCGGCACCGGTGCAGGCATCGGTCGTGCACACGTTGCCGTCGTTGCAGTCCAGCATGGCTCCCGGAATGCACTTCCCGTCCACGCACTTGTCGTTCAACGTGCACGCATTGCCGTCGCTGCATGCCACAGCGGCCGGCTCGTGCTGGCAGCCTCCGCCCGGCAGGCAGATGTCCTTGGTGCAGGGATTCGAGTCGTCGCATTCCGTGGAGCCGGTCCCCTTGCACATCCCCCCCAGACAGGCATCTTCCGTCGTGCACTCGTTGAGGTCGTCGCACGGCCCGCCGTCAGCCGGCACATACGTACACCCGAGCTTCGTGTCGCACGCATCCGTAGTGCACACGTTGGCATCATCACACCCCACGGCCAACCCCGGCATGCATGCTCCCCCTTTACAAGAATCCCAGGCGGTGCAGACCGAACCGTCCTCGCAACTCTTGCCTTCGTTTGCCGGGACGGTCTCGCACTGCCCGGTCTCAGCGACACACACGGACTTGGCGCAGGCGGCCGCCTCCCCCTTGAGCTCTGGACAGACCACGACCGTCGCCGGCTCCACCTTGCACTTGTACGGCACCTCCCCCTGGTCACAGAACAACGTGCCGTTGCACGCATCGCCGTCCTCCAGCTTCAGACAGTCGAGGTCGCTCGTGCAATCACACGCCACGGCAAATCCCTTGCAGCTCCCCTGCGAGCAGACGTCGGCCACGGTGCAGGGGTCTCCGTCATCACAGGGGGCCGCACTGAACGTGTAGTTGCATCCTCCCACCGGATTGCAGTTGTCGAACGTGCACGGGTTGCCGTCGTTGCAGTCGATGGTCGTTCCCACGCACGCGGCTTCCTGGCAGTGATCGGCCAGCGTGCACACATCCCCGTCGTCGCATGAGCCCCCGTCAAGCGATTCCTGGATGCACCCCGTATTCGGGTCGCAGGAGTCCTTGGTGCAGGGATTGCCGTCGTCGCACGTGGCCTCGTCGGTTTCGCCGTTACAGTCGTCGTCCAGTCCGTTGCATGTCTCCTCGGCGGGTACCGCTGCATCGCACTCGGTGAGGCCGGCGGGCGTACACTTCCGCATCCCGGTGCACGTCCCCGCCTCGTTGGACTGCGTGCAGTCCGTCGACAGCTCCTTGGCAGCCGCCGTCTTCGAGCAGAAGCACTCCCCGTCGGTGGCCACGCACTGGGCACGAATCTGTCCCTCCATGGTCGGTGCCATGACGCACGAGAACCCCGCGGGGCACGGCGTCTTCTCGCAATCCGCGCCGCAGAAGCTGCCGGCCTCTTCGCCGAACTGCCCGTAGCTGACGCAGAAGCTGCCGCTCGGGGTACCGCAGTCCCCGCTCTCCCGACACGGCGTGCAGAGCTGCGGGTATGGCGACTTGCACACGAACACGCTGTCCGGGGCCGGGCCCTGGACAGGGCCGCACACCCAGCCGTCCGTGCATTCCTCCACGCAGTTGGTGGTGCAGACCTGGTCTCCCATGTGCGACACACAGAAACCGGACCAGCAGTCGTCGTTCGCCTCGCACGGGTCCATGAAGCAGCCGCTTCCCGGCTCGCAGCCCGGTTCCACCCACTCGGTCCAGGGCACGTCGGGACCCACCTCGGGCAGACCGGTCTGCTCGGTCCTGTCGACCGGCTCCGGCAGATCGGCTGCGGCGTCCACCGTACCCGGGAGGTCGGCCGCTGCGTCCGACTGGTCCAACGTGTTGACCTGCCCACCGCTGCAGGCCGTCATCGCATACAGAACCAGCGCCCTCAGCACCGGCACGATGCCCAACCGGAACACCCGTCTTGTCATGGAGCTCCCCCATGGTTCGTCGGCATTTTACCTTGAAACCGAGGGCGTTGCACGGTACATCGGCTCCCTTCTCCTTTCCCATCTTCCCGGTTCGCGCTATGATGCTCCCGGAACAGCGAGCGTGGGGAATGGAGAAGTACTGTCCGAAATGCTTCAAGAAGTACCCGACCGATGCGGAGCGGTGCGCGGACGACGGCTCGTACCTCGTCACCCCCATGGACCGGGATCTGACCGGCGAGATCCTCGACGACCGTTACACGGTGCTCGAGCGGATCGGCAGGGGCGGCATGGGTGTCGTCTACAAGGCCGAGCAGCACCTGATCAAAAGGATCGTTGCGCTCAAGGTGCTTCGCCGGGAGATCGTCCAGGACGAGACCGCGGTCAAGCGCTTCCTCAACGAGGCGCGGGCCATCGCGTCGCTGGACAGCCAGCACACCGTGACGCTGCACGACTTCGGCGTCACGCGGGACGGGCTTCTCTATTACACCATGGAGCTGCTGAAGGGACGACCGCTCTCCCGCATCATCCGGGACGAGGGACCGCTGGACCACGTGCGCTCCGCACACCTCATGCTGCAGGCATGCCGGTCGCTCGACGAGGCACACGAACACGGAATCCTCCACCGCGACATCAAGCCGGACAACCTGTTCGTCGAGAAGAAGGCCGGCTCGTCCACAGGGCTGACTGCGGGGCGGGAGCTGCTGAAGGTCCTCGACTTCGGAATCGCCAAGCTCGTGGGCGATTCCCACGGGGAGACGGTCACGCGGACCGGGATGATCATCGGCACGCCGCAGTACCTGAGCCCGGAACAGGCGCTCGGCAACCCGGTCGTGCCGGCCAGCGACCTCTACTCCCTCGCCATCGTCCTTTACGAGATGCTGGCGGGAAGGCCGCCGTTCCTCGACGAAACGCCCATGAAGACCATGTGGGCGCATGTCCGGGATCCGGTGCCTCCGTTGACAAAGGCCAACCCCAGGATCCAGGTTCCCAAGAGCATCGAGGCATTCCTCGCCCGCGCCCTCGAGAAGGAACCGGCGGACCGGTTCCAGACCGCGGCCGAGTTTGCTGCCGCGCTCGAGGACGCCGTACGGGAGCATGCAGCGCTTCCCCTCACCGTGCCCTTGCCTCCGCTGTCCTCGGCCGAGGCCGGATTGCGCCTGCGGACCCAGACCCTGCGGCAGACCGGCGGGCCGGGATTGGGCCCATCGACGGACAGGGAGCCTGCAGCGCAGCAGCAGCCGCACATCGAGCCCACGAGCCGTTTCGACTCCGCGTTGCAGGCGGAGCTACAGGAGCTGCGCCGGGAGACCGGCGGTCAGGGAGCCCCCCCGCCCCGTGCTCCGACCCCAAGCGAATCGCCACGGAGCGAGCTCCCGCCAGGTGCGCCGGCCGCCCATGCGCCGCCCGCCCCGCTGTCGCAGCCTCTCGAAGGCCGC
>VGRX01000372.1 GCA_016875215.1 Deltaproteobacteria bacterium | reverse complement strand
CACATCTGCTCCACCCCGGGTAGGCCTGCCGGCCAACCCGGGGCTGGTCCGCCACTCACGGCTCGGGAAGCGCATCGGCCGTCGGGTTGCCTGCGCCCACGGTCCGTCCTACCGCATCGGCCGTCGCGTTGCCTGCGCCCAAGGTGCATCTTCATCCCCACACCAGCGGCCGTTCGTCCGACTGGCGCCGTCCGACGTGTCCCACCACGGCATCAGCAACACACCGGCCTTGCAATGCAAACCCGGGCATGAGCCATAACCCCCCTGGGAGTCTCGGATCCCCCGCATTTCAGGCCATTGCGCATAACCCCGACTTGTGGGCTGGAGTTGGCAGGGATAGGCCCGAGCTACGCCGGCTGATGTCACAAAGATGGCACATGGGGAATCAGGAGCCGGAATCCGAGAGCCCGATCAGGCGCCCCTCGCGTCTGGCCACCTCCAGGATGGGCCGCGAGTCATCTTCGTTCCACTCCTTGAGACCGCATGCAATCGGCTCGATCGAAGGGTCTACTTGCATAGCGAGAAGCCAAAGCGGAGTAACGTCGTCATGGTTCCTATGCCCGTCGAAGTAAGGGGCGACTACGACAAGATCGATGTCGCTCCATTCGTCGGCATCCCCCTTGACCTGCGAGCCGAACAGCACCGCAAAGGCCGCGTCGATACCGTTGTCCCGCAGGACGTCGAGATACCGGCGAACGCTCCCGACTACATGTTCAGCAGCCATTGCAGCACCTCGCCCATCTTCTCGACTGCGGCCTCCGCCTGCCCTCTGGAGGGAGCGACGGGCCAGCTCTCGGGGTACCGGCCTTCGAGGCAGTAGCGGTTGGCAAGCTTGAGGCAGGCAGCCTGAGCCTCTGTCAACTCCACCAGGGCGACCTGAGCCAAGCGAAGCAGGTCGTGCACCCGCGGGGGCACTTCAGTCGTCCGCCTAGTCACCAGGGCCTTCAGGGCCTTCTCCAGAGACAAGTGGCCGAAGAACAGGGACTGCCGGACCTTCCCGGAATCCAGAAGAACCCGTACCGTCGACCAGTCGTCCTTGGAACCCTCACGCCAGAAGGCCACATGTTTCTCGACGTCGATCACACTTCCCCTCCGCTGGTTCAAGGATAGCAGTCGCCTCGATGCAGGGCAAGTGCGCAGCCACGACCGGCACACGCCCCTTCCATCTCCGCAGGCCACCGGCCTTGCAACCCTCAGTTCTTCGGAGTGCGAGGCATGTACATCGGCCCGGGGAAGGGGAACACGGCACGACCGGCCACCGGGTTCGCCAGCATCCCAAACGCTATCCAGAGTGCGAGAAGGCCGAGAAGCACGGTGCAGACCGCCACCGGAATCGCGAACAGCTGCGTGTGCAGGACCGCGTTGCCGATCCGGAAGACGAACAGGAGGACGATGTCCAGCAGCAGGAAGAAGAGGAGCTTGCTGAAATAGCCGAAGACCCACGTCATCAGCACGAAGACGACCAGGAACAGCACGTCCACCGCCAGCACGATGCTGCCGTCCGGGATCACGCCCTGCGCGATCTGCTCGAGCGCCCACCAGTTCATCACCCAGTTCAGCGAAAACGCGGTCAGCAGCGTCCCCCCGTGCAGGTTCCGGTTTGCGAAACACATCAGGCCGGCCAGGAGCTGACATCCCCCTCCAAACAGGAGGCAGAACATGGCAGCCGTCTTCAGAGCGGCCTGTGTCAGCGGCATTCCAAGCGCAATCGGGGTCAGCGCCGCGCAACCCACGGCAAGCCCGATGAGGCCCAATGGGGTCGGCTCCGCGAACGGTCCGGCGGCGACGGGTGTGCTCGGCGTGCTCATCAAGTCTCCTCCCGGGGGCCGTCCTGCACGTTCCGCGACGTGGAGCGCACGGCGACTCTACCCGACACGAGCGGACACTACCACCGCATTTGCTGCATTGCAACATGTCTTTTGTGCGCCGCAGCGCTACTCGAAGTCGAACTCGTACTCCATCGCGTCCGAGAACGGAGCGGCAGCGGCCTTGTCAAAGTACTTGAGGGAACCTGGGCTTTTCCTAAGGTAATAATTGAAGATTCCGATTCCGAACTGACGAATGATCGGGTGCGCAATCTCGACGGGGACGTTGTCTTGGCCGCAGCCGTCCTCGATGGCATCCTCTGCGTCGCCGAAGTTGGCTTCCTTGGCCAGCTTCTCGAGGTCGAGCTGGCAGATGTCGGAGAATGTGTAATGCCCGCCGGTCGGGAACTTGAGAAATGCCTTGGGGGGATTCAGCTTCGGGTACGCGGGCAACATCTCCTGCTCGGGTGTCAGGGTCTTGTCAGCCAGGCCGCACATCATCATGATCGGGATCTTCACGTTCTCGAGCGGGTGGCCGATCACTCCGAGCCAGCCGGTGGACGGGGCCATGGGCACGCCGACCTCGATCCTGGGGTCGAGCGTTGCCATGAGGAGCGTCAGGAATCCGCCGAACGAGTGCCCGCTCATGCCGATGCGGTCCGTGTCCATGGTGTGGTACAGCAGGTCTCCCGGCGTGTCGGTGCGCACCAGCACGGCGGTAAGCGACACCACGGCATCGTAGGGCCGGTTGAAGGAGGACATGACGACCGTCTCCATGTCATACCCGTACGCGATGATGTCGTACAGCGTGTTGCCGGTGTGGTCGATCGACGCAACCACGTAGCCGTGACTGGCCAGCGGGATGGTGAAGAAGACGCTCTGGTAGCGGACACCGTAGGCACCGTGGCTGAAGAGAACGACGGGATAGGGCCCGTCCGACAACCTCGCCGGTGCATCGCGAACCGACTGGGTGGGCAGCGGAGGGACCAGCTCCTTGAACTTCTCGAAGAACGGTTTCTCCTTCTCCGGGCAATCCCCGTAGATGTCGATGGTCTCGAAGGGGCCGTTCCGCACCTCTTCGACCGCAGGGTACCAGATCTCGACGCGCACGGTGCGCGGCTCTCCGTACTGATCGAACAGGTCCACGCTCATCGTGGTGACACCGACGGGGAACGGGCCCCAGGTCGAAGGATCGGGTGCGTAGTCCGGCCCGGCCGCACAGAAGTCGCCGGCGCATCCGGGCGTCTCGTCCACCTCCCCCGGTTCGATGTCGGCTTCGGCCGCGACTTCCGGGGGGGCCTGAAGATCGAGCTCTCCGGCAACATCGTGGCCGCCGGTCTCGAGTCCACCGTCCCCAGCCTTCTCGGTATCCTGGATGTCGACCGAACCCCCGCCTCCGCTGGAACAGGCCAGGCAGCAAAGCACCAGGACCACCATCCCCCAACGAACGTGTCTCATCCCGAGCCTCCCGGCAAGCGGGCAGCAGCTGCCCCGACGCATTGTAGTCGAATCCGATGGTTCTACCAAGTCTGCTGAGCGCCTCTGATCCTGGAGGTAGCGCTGCCGGTGCGGGAGTGGTACAGTGCTCCCGGGTACCTGGCGGAGTGCCTCGATGCGCGCCCGATTCGCACCATCACCAACCGGAGACCTGCACCTGGGAGGAGCCTACGTGGCACTTGCGGCATGGGTGCGCGTACGGGCATCCGGAGGTGCGTTCGTCCTCCGAGTCGAGGACCTGGATTCGCAGCGCACGGTGCCCGGGGCCGTCGAGCGCATCCTGGCCGACCTGGCGTGGCTGGGACTGGACTGGGACGAGGGCCCGGACACGGGGGGCCCGTTCGCACCCTACGTGCAGTCGGAGCGGCTCGCTCTCTACGAGGACGCGCTGCGGCGCCTGTCACGGCGGGATCTCGTCTATCCGTGCACGTGCAGTCGGACCGAGATTGCTCGTATCGCCTCGGCTCCGCACGTTGGTGAGGAGGGGCCGGTCTACCCGGGGCTGTGCCGCGACCCGGCCCACCGCCGCACGGACCGCAAGCCCGCTTCGCGCCTGCGCATCCCTGACGACGACTCACGCACGGTCCGTTTCGTGGATCTCGTGTGCGGCCCGCAGGAGCAGGACGTCCTGGCTGCAGTCGGGGATTTCGTGCTCCGCCGGGCTGACGGCCAGTTCTCCTACCAGCTTGCCGTGACTGTCGACGACCTTGCCATGGGGATTACGGAGGTCGTGAGGGGAGACGACCTCCTCTCCTCCACCGCCAGGCAGATCCTCCTGGCGCGCCTCCTGGGCTGCTCCCCTCCGGCGTACCTGCACGTTCCCGTGGTGCTGGGGCCGGACGGAGAGCGGCTGGCCAAGAGGCACCAGACCCGCTGGCACGGCTCGACCGTCGCGGAGCTGCGCGAGGCGGGAATCCGCCCGGAACAGGTGCTTGGAGCGCTTGGCGCCGCCCTCGGGCTTCTCGAACCGGAGATCTCCGACCCCGGCGCACGCACCGGCGCCGGACGGGTGGAAGCCACACCGGCCGAGCTCGTCGACGCGATGGGGCGGGGGGCGCTCAAACCGGTCTCTTCGTGGACCGCACCCGCGGACTGGGTCCGGCCGAGACAAGGATCCTGATCAGTATCTTGTTGGCCGGCAATCATGGCGGAGGCCGGAATGATCGACGGTACACGCGAGACTGTGCAGAGCGCCGAACGGCGTTCTAGAAACCCCACGGCCTGAGCGGCTCGAAACGTCCCTGGAAGAAGCGCAGGACCGGTGGCTCGTACACGAACCTGAGGCCGGAGATCTCATCTCGGTGCCGGTAGAGGCGGGAGATCCCCCCGACGATGAAAAA
>VGRX01000371.1 GCA_016875215.1 Deltaproteobacteria bacterium | reverse complement strand
GTGGAAACGAGAAGAGAAGGGCCACAGCCAGGGAAGTTGTGGCAAGATTGAATCGCAGCGACATGTCGGCACCCCGTTTCGCTGAGAGGTCGCGGACCGAACTCACCGTGTGGTTAGAGCGTTCAAATCGGCTTCCATACGCCGAACCAGCCAATTAATAGCCGCGTGCGGGAGGAAAGTCAAAGGCGAATTCCGGACGGAGAAAAGGGGGCCGATTCCCTTGCGAAGTGATCGCAAATCGTCTAGAGTCCAGTCGGGGTCGTGGAGAAACGAGGCGATGGCGGCAATACCGATGTGGATCGTGGGGGTGGGGGCACTGGGCGGCCTGGCCGTTGTGGTGTTCCTGCTCCTCATGCTGCGCAAGCCCCCGCCCACACCGGCGGACGTGGCGAGGAAGCTGGCTGAAGAACACAAGATCCAGGAGGCTTCGCGTGTGCTGGTCGAAGCGGGGCAGCACGCACGGGCCATCGAGCTGCTTCTGCAGCACCGGCGGCTGCGGGAGGCGGCCAAGCTCCTGCTGCACACGGGGGAGCACAGGAAGGCAGCGGAGCTGTTCTCTTCGGTCAAGGACTTCGATGCGGCGGCCAACTCGCTGCTCAAGGCGAACGATCCGGCCGGGGCGGCTGCCGAGTACGAGAAGGGGGGGTACCACGAGAAGGCCGCCGGGATCTTCATGCAGGCGGGGCGGCTGCCCGATGCCGCCCGGGCCTACCTGGCCGCGAGGCAGCTCCAGAACGCAGCGGCCGTCTACGTGGAGATGGGGGAGAAGAAGAAGGCTGCCGCGATCCTGGGCGCATGGTACACGACCGTGGGTGACCACACGAACGCTGGAAAGAGCTTCTTCGTCGCGGGCAAGATGAAGGAGGCTGCCGAAGCGTTCATGCGGGGCGGGTTGCCTGACAAGGCCGCGCAGATCTACGAGCGTGTCGGTGAGTTCCGGGAGGCGGCCAGGGCCAGGTTGCAGGCGGGGGATGTCGATACCGCTGCGGAGCACCTGGAGCGGGTGGGGGATCTCAGGGAGGCGATCAAGCTGTTCGAGGCCGGCGGAAAGTGGAACAAGGTGGTCGAGTGCTACAAGCGGGAGAAGAACTGGCTGGCGCTCGGCAACATCATGATGCGCCTGGAGAAATACGACCTGGCGCTCGAGTTCTTCAAGCGGCTGACCCCCCTGGACGAGGGGTACAACGAAGCCGCCATGTCAACGGCCAGCATCCTCGAGGGGCAGGGGGATCTGGATGGCGCGATGCGCAAGTACAGCGAGCTGCTGGAGTTCAAGGGGCTCAACGTCGGCAATGCGCCCGCGCTGTTTGCGCTGTGCACGCTGTGCGAGAAGTCGAACAATCCCGGGCAGGCCCTGCAGTTCCTTCGCCAGTTCCGGGCCAGCGGTCCGGTCGGCGACAAGGCGAAGAACTGGGAAAGCCGCCTCGAGCAGATGGTGATTTCGGCCGCTCAGACGATGGCGGTGGGGCTCGAGGTTGCAAACGAAGACGAAGTGAAGACCTCGGCCAAGGTCGACGTGGGGCTTCCCCAGCGGGCGAGCATCGCGGACCGCTACGAGACCGTGGACAAGATCGGCCAGGGCGGACACGGCGTCATCTACAAGGCATTCGACAAGATCCTCGGGCGGGAGGTGGTGCTGAAGTTCCTCTTCCGGAACCAGGTACCGTCGGAGATGGCGCGGCGCTACTTCCTTCGTGAGGCCAAGACGACCGCCTCGTTGAACCATCCCAACATCGTCACGCTGTACGACATGGGGCAGGTGGGAGACAACCTGTACATCGCCATGGAGTTCATCGACGGGGTGACGCTCGAGCAGCTCATGCGGGATGCCGGCGACAGGCTCCCGTTCGAGACTTCGTTGAGCCTGATCAGCCAGTTGTGCGACGCGCTGCAGTACGCGCACGACAAGAACATCATCCATCGCGACATCAAGCCGGGCAACGTGATGTTGACCGGCTCTGCGAAGGACCTGGTGAAGCTGATGGACTTCGGGCTCGCCAAGGCGCTGGACGAGAACCCTCACAAGACGCTGATCATCTGCGGCACGCCGCTCTACATGTCCCCCGAGCAGATCGTGGGGGACTTCGTGGATCATCTCAGCGACATCTACTCGCTCGGGATCATGGTGTTCCAGATGTTTGCGGGGCGAACGCCGTTCCCGGCAGCCAACATCCTGGCGCACCACCAGTTCACGCAGCCCCCCCACCCGACCACCATCAACAAGGCCATCCCGCTGCCGGTCGGCGACGTCATCCTCAGGTGCGTTGCCAAGAAGCGGGAGGACCGGTACGACTCGGCCAGGAAGTTCGCCGACGACCTCCAGCATGCCTTTGCTGCGGGCGGGTCTCAGGCGCCGGAAGGGGCGTCGGACTTCGAGCTCGACCAGTAGACGAACCTACGAATTGGAGCGCTCGACCCAGGTCACGATGGTATCTCGAAGCTGCTTGCGGATCCGCAGCATGGACCGTGCGGCCTGGCCGGCCCTGATTGCGACATCCCGGGACAGCTTGAGCGCCCGCTCGAGGCGACGGGTGCGCTCTTCCAGCTCCGACAGTCGGATGAGCGCCTCCTCCTTGTCGTTGTTGAGCCCCATGATGGTCGACTTGTAGTTCTCCTCGAGCTCCATGAACAGCTTGCGCTCGTGAACGGTGCGTGTGCGGGTCTTCTCAAGCTCCGTCTCGAGCTCGGTCTGGCGGGACCGTGCCACGTCCAGCTCGGCCCGCAGCTCCTCGGCCACCCCCATCTCCTCCTCGAAGACGCGGAACAGCTCCTCCTTCTGGCGAAGCTGCTCGCGCAGGGCTGCAATCTGCGTGGAGAACCCTTCCCGCTGGGACGCTGTCTCCCGGGTGCGGCGAAGCTGGTCGTCCAGCTCCTGGGCCCGGGCCTGCAAGGCAGCAAGACGCTCCTGCTGCTCGACCATCTGGCGGTTGGCATCATCGAGCTGGCGGCGCAGCGTGTCTCTCTGGCCGGAAACGAGCTCGGCCTCGGACGAGCGCTTCCGCAGAACCACGTTCTCCTGTTCGAGAGAGCGGACCCGCTCGACCTTCTCGGCCAGGCGGGCCTCGGTCTCCTTGGCGAGGTCGAGCTCGCTCAGCATCGACGCGACCTTCCGCTCGAGCTGGTCGACCCGGTTCGAGCTCTGCTTGAGCAGCTTGGCGGCCTGCCGTCCCTCCTCAACCTCCTGCTTGAGAGCAGCGAGGTCGAGCTCCAGGACGGGCACCTTGTCGGCCTCCCGGGTCAGCCCCGCGGCCAGGCGCTCGGCCTCGACGAGCCGTCCCTTGAGGCCGGAGATCTCCTGGTCCGCCAGCTTGGCGCGGCGTTGCGATGATGCAAGCTCGCCGGCCAGCTTCTCCTTGTCGTCGAGCTCCCGCCGCAGCTTGTCGATGACCTTGGCGAGCGCCTCCTTCTCGCCGTGGGAGCGCTCCATGACGGCGAGGCGGTTCTCGGTCTCCTTCAGCGAGGAAGCGAGCCTGCGCTTCTCGGTCTGCAGCGCGGCAATCGTCTCCTGGAGCTGGAGGAACTGCTCCTGCTGTGTGCGTGCTTCGCCCCCCGCCTCGTCGGCCCGCCGAGTCTCCTCGGCCAGCAAGCGGGCCAGGGAATCGATGTGCGAATCGCGCTCCGAGATCAGGTGCAGGAGCTCGGCATGCCGCTGCAAGGCTGCATCGAGGGTCCGCGCCAGCTTCTCCTGGGCCTTCCGGCGGCACTCGGTCTCCTTCCGGGACTCTTCCAGGACCTGCTCGCGGGCCGCCGCATTCTCTTCGAACGTTCGGACGGACTGCTGCATCCCGAGAAGATCGAGCCTGAGCCGTGCCGCCTCCCCCTCGTCACGGTTGAGGCGCTCAGCCGCCATCTCGGCTTCGGCCTGGAGCTCTTCCACCCGGGCATCGAGCTGCCGACAGCGGACAGTGGCCTCCCTCCCCGCCTCCGCGTCCCGCTGGAGATCGACAAGCAGAGCCTTGGTGCTGGCCGACTCCTCGCCGGCCTGCCCCAGCTCCGCCTCGAGAAGGGCAACCTGTCCCCGGGCGGAATCGAGCTCATCGTGGAGACGCGCTCCCTCTTCCGCAGCCGCGGCACCGGCCTGGGAGAGCCGCTCCACCTCGGCCGTCAGCGAATCGCGGGCCAGAATGAAATCCCCGACCTGGACCTGCAGACGGTCGGCCCTCTCCTCGGCCTCCTGGAGCTTCGTACCCAGCTCGGCCAGCTTCGCGTTCGCAGCCTCGAGCTCCTCGGTGCGGGCCGCTAGCCCCGCCGCCTTCCCGCTGTGCTGTGCGATCAGGGCATCGCGCTCCTCGAGCCCGCCCGTCAGCTCTGCGATCCGGGTGTCCAGCTCCCGGCAGCGGGTGGCCAGCTCTGCGGCCCTCCCCTTCTCGGCAGCGACCAGCGCTTCCCTCTCGGCCTCAAGCTCCGCCTGCCGGGCGGCAGCGCCCTTCTCCACCTGCGCCTTGTCATCT
Organism: Deltaproteobacteria bacterium; assembly: GCA_016875215.1. Taxonomy (GTDB): domain Bacteria; phylum Myxococcota_A; class UBA9042; order CAIXZC01; family CAIXZC01; genus CAITUV01. Next base: position 192 of record VGRX01000371.1, on the reverse strand, counting down.
TCGAGGGCGATGGAGCGGGTGAGCAGCTCTTCAATCTCTGCGTCCCGCTCCTGGAGCTTCGTACCCAGCTCGGCCAGCTTGGACTGCAGCTCGTCGGAGGTCTGCTTCTGCTCCTCGGCGAGCGCTTCCCGTTCCTGGAGCTTCGTTTCCAGCTTCGCTTTCGCGGCCTCGCGCTCCTCGGTGAGGGACCCC
>VGRX01000370.1 GCA_016875215.1 Deltaproteobacteria bacterium | reverse complement strand
GGACGACCTGGGGACCCGGGGCTTTGCAGACGTGGGTGACACGCCGACACGGCTGAACCCGGCCACGGCGAAGATGATCCTGAAGTCGTTGAAGGTGCTGGGCGGGGCCATGAAGGAGGCTCCGGAGTTCCAGGCACGAGCGCGGCGGCGCGGGGAGCGGACATGACAGCATCGCGCTGGATCCCGGGGCGGGGTCCGGGATGAGCATCGAGGGTAGGCGGGCAGGCACGGGCGATGCGTCGCCCCGAGGTCTCCACGTGGTGTTCCTGGTGGGGTTCGCCTACCCCCACTCGTCCGCGCCGGCCAACCGGGTGCACGCGTATGCCCGGGGATTGGTCGAGCGTGGGAACCGGGTCACCGTGCTGTGCGTGCGGGCGGTACTGGAGCCGGGAAGGCCGGAGGGGAGGGTGCCCCCGCGGGGAAGCCTGGACGGGGTCGAGTACGAGTGGACGTCGGGGCAGGCGGAGAGCGCACGACGGTTCTTCGAGCGGCGGTTGCTCGAATTGAGCGGGGGTGCGGGCGGGGTCGCGGAGATCGTGCGCCGCCGCCGGGCCGGGGGAGTCGACGCAGTCATCTCATATGCCGTCCCCGCGTGGGTGGACCTGGCGGTCAAGGCGGTTGCCGCTGCCCATCGGATCCCGATCGTGTCGGAGAAGAACGAGTTCCCGTTTCCCGAGCGCGGGCTCCTGTCGAACCGGCTCCTGGCCAGGCTCGAGGAGGCGGTCACGTGGCTGTGCTACGACGGGATCATCGTGATCTCGGGCGAGCTCCAGAGCTATTTCGGTCGCGTCGCAGGGCGCTCGACACGGTTCCTTCGCATCCCGATCCTCGTGGACTTCTCGAGGTTCTCGCCGGTGGACCGGGATCGTTCGGCCGAGGTACGGGTGGTCTACTGCGGTGACCCCTACGGCCGAAAGGACGGTGTGCCGATTCTGCTCGAGGCGTTCGGCCGTGTGGCCCCGCAATTCCCGATGGCGAGGCTGTGGGTCGTCGGCGACTCGTACGTTCCGGGAGTCCTGGACGGGCTTCGCAAGACGGCGGAGGAGCTCGGAATCGGTGAGCGGGTGGTATTCACGGGGCGGGTCTCCGGGACCGAGGTTCCGAGGTTGCTGGGCGAAGCGGACATCCTGGCACTGGCGCGACCGACGAGTCTCCAGGCAAAGGGGGGGTTCCCGACGAAGCTGGGCGAGTACCTGGCCACGGGCAATCCGGTGGTTGCTACGAGGGTCGGTGAGCTGGGCGACTGGCTCGAAGACGGGAAGGAGGTCTTCTTCTGCGAGCCGGACAGCGCGGAATCGTTCGCACGGCGTCTTCGGGATGTCCTGTTGTTGCCGGACAAGGGGAGAGAAGTCGGGCAGCGGGGGCGGGACAAGGCCTTGCAGTGTTTCGACTACCGGGTGCATGCAGGGCCTCTGGAGGCCTTCATCCGGTCATTGCGCAACGGGCGGGGAGCATGAGCAGCCAGCCATCGGTCGCATTCGTGAGCCCGCATGCGGGGCCCGTGATCGCAGGAAGCAGCTCCAGCCATTTCGGGGGGGCCGAGGTCCAGCAGGTTCTCCTCGGGCGGGAGCTCGCCCGGGCCGGTTGCGACGTCACATTCGTCGTCGACCAGGGCAGCTTTCCAGGAATCGCCGGCAAGGTCGCTGGCTTGCGCGTCGTCGGGTGCCCGTTCCGCTACTTCGGAGGGCCGAACTGGCGTTTCTTCACCGATACGCCGATGCTCTTGTCGACTCTGCGTCGGATCGGTGCGGACGTGGTAGTGCTCAAGGGACCCAAGGCGCTGCTGTTCGGGCTGGGGGTGTACCGGCGGCTGTTCGGCGGGAAGCTCGTCAAGGTCGTGGCTGACGTCACGGACATAGCCGAGCCGGAGCCAGGGCTTCCGGCCAGGTTGTACACGGCCGGGACGCGGTGGATGGATGCCATGGTGTTTCAGACCGAGGAGCAGCAGGAGCGGGCCAGGCGTGTGCGTGGGCTGCGCGGAGTCGTGATTCCGAACATGGCCCATTCACTTCCTGCCGGACTTGCTCCATTCGGACCGAAGGAGACGGATGTCCTCTGGGTAGGCTCGTGCGCACGGGTGAAACAGCCTGAGCTGTTCCTGGCGTTGGCAGCCCTGTTGCCCCACGTCCGCTTCGAGATGATCATGGCCGGATGCACCGAGCCTGCGTGGCGGGACGAGCTGGTCGAGACGGCAGGAGTCAGGCCGAATCTCCGTTTCAGCGGACCGTTGCCCTACGAGCAGGCATTCGCCCGCTTCTCTGCGGCCCGGGTCGTGGTGAGCACTTCCCGCAACGAGGGTTTCCCCAACGTATTCCTGCAGGCATGGCAGCTTGGGATTCCCGTGGTGAGCCTCCAGGCCGACCCGGGGGCGGTCATCTCGACACACGGGTTGGGGCGAGTGTCGGGCGGCCACCTGGACCGGATGGCGGAGCATGTCCGCGACCTGCTGGCAAACCCGGCTGAACGGGAGGCCGCGGGGAGGAGAGCCATGGCGTATGTCGAGAGACATCATTCGGCAGCGGCCGTGGCCGGGCGATACCTGGAGCTGTTTCGGATGCTCGTGGGGGCAGGCGCATGAAGATCCTGATCGCTACGCCGGAACTGAGCATGCAGGGGGGAGTGGCGAACTTCTTCCGCACCATCCGGCCGTTTCTCGGGGACGAGGCCGAGTTCTTCACGGTCGGCTCCCGCAGCGGCCGGGAGTCGGTTCCGGCCACGATGATGAGGATGGCCGGTGACTTGTGGCGGTTCCGGTCGAAGCTGCGCAGCGGAGGACACGACGTCGTTCACCTGAATCCGTCGTTCGTGCCCAAAGCGCTGGTCAGAGATGGAATGTTCGTGCTTGCTGCAGCGCTCTCGGGCAAGCGCGTGCTCGTCTTCTTCCACGGATGGGACGTGGGACTCCAGGACAGGATCGAAGGAGTGCTGGGAAGCCTGTTTCGGGCGACGTTCTTCAGGGCGGACACAATCGCGGTGCTGGCGTCCCGCTTTGCTGACTTCCTTCGAGAGCGCGGATTCGAACGTCCCGTGATCGTGGAAACCACCGCGGTCGATGAAGAGGTCTTCCGTATCCCGGAGGATGAGCTTCGCCGGGACACCGGAGACGGCAAGCAGGGGAACGCGGTCAACGTCCTGTTCCTGAGTCGGGTGGAGGCAGCCAAGGGGGTCTTCGCGGCGCTCGACGCATTTGCCCGGGTGAGGTCCCGGCTGCCCCGCGTGCGGCTGCTGGTTGCGGGTGAGGGACCCGACCTCGAGGCAGCAAAGCGGAGGGTCGCTGACGAGGGCGTGCAGGATGTGGAGTTTCTCGGCTACGTGCGCGGGGAAGAAAAGGAGAGGCTCTTCCTCAAGTCCGACATCTACCTGTTTCCGACCTTCTACCCGGAGGGTCTCCCCATCTCCCTCATCGAGGCGATGGCCTACGGGCTTCCGGCCGTTACCCGACCGGCCGGCGGAGTGGCCGACTTCTTCGAGCACGGGAACATGGGGTTCATGTCCGAATCGGAGGATGCCGGCGTCTTTGCCGACTTCCTGGAGAAGCTGGTGCGGGCCCCGGCCAGGCGCCGGGAGATCGGGGCATACAACCGTGGGTATGCAGCGCACAGGTTCGCTGCGTCGCTTGTGGCGCGGCGCCTGCTGGAGACCTATGGGAGGATGATCGGTGGTGCGGGATCTGATTGAGCATTTCTGCCTCCGGCAGGACCTGGCGACGAACGATCCGTACGACGTGTGGATCACGGCGCACGGTCAGAAGGTGCGCCGCCTCTACCATGTGCATCCGCGGTTCGGATTCCTGCCCGCAGCGGTGCTGACCGGCCTGGAGCTTGTATTGGACCCGGTGCGCGGCCGGATCTACCCTCGACGGGAGTATCCCATTGTCCGGGCCCACGCAGCCATGGCGCTGCTGGCCCTGCCGGCAGAAAAAGGCCTTTCGTCCCGGGCAGCCGATGCCTGCAGACACCTGTCCTGGTTGTCGGGAAATGCTCTCGGTGGGGCCGGGTGGACCGCATGGGGCGTGGGTTTCCCGTTTTCGGTGGATGCCCGGCTGACCTATCCGGCCGATACCCCTTTCACCACCGTGGCCGTGTATCCGCTGGAGGCCTTCTGCCAGTACAGGCACCTGACCGGGGACACGCAGTTCGACCACGTCATCGACCGTGCGGGACGGTTCTTCTCGCAGCACGTCGCGGTCATGGAAGAGGACGGAAAGACCCTGGCCACATCGTACGGTCCTTTGCCGGACCGGGTCGTGACCAACTCCGTCTCCTACACCCTGTTCGCCCATGCGCTCTTTCTCCCCTTCTTGAACGGGGCGGAGCGGTCACGGGCGCAAAAGCGTACCACGAAGCTCTACGCGTTCGTCCGCCGGGAGCAGCGCGCAGACGGAAGCTGGATGTACTGCCCCCGCGGGCCTTCGTTCATCGACTGTTTTCACACGTGCATCGTGCTCAAGAACCTGGTCAAGACCAGCTCCCTGGTTTCTCTCGATGGCTGCCAGGACGTGGTGCGGCGGGGGTACGCATATCTCAAGGAGGCCATGTTCGACGCCAGTGCCGGGCTGTTCCGCAGGTTTGCGGTGAGCCGCTGGCCCTCTCCGGTGGCATTCGACCTCTACGACAACGCTGAGGCCCTGAACCTGGCGGTTCTCCTGGGG
>VGRX01000369.1 GCA_016875215.1 Deltaproteobacteria bacterium | reverse complement strand
GATGCGTATCGCTCCGAACCGAACCCCACCATCAGGACCCGCCCGTCCGGCTCGGCACCGTCCCGCACGGCGCCTTCGGCCCAACTGCGGATCACCGCCCCGACGTCCACGATCAGCACGGCCCTGCCCTCGAGCACCGTGACCCCCATGCAGTGGTCGATGTGGGGCAGCAACGGCCCGACCTCGCGCACCACCGCCTGCGTGTGCTCCATTACACGCTCCACCGCCAGCGCCGCGGTCCGGTCGCCGTGGCGGATGACGCAGACCGTGTGGTCCGTCCGGAGATCCAGGCCGTCCCACAGCTCCAGCAGATTGGCGAGACGCACGAACGGAAGCGTCTCCGCACCGAGACGCACCATGGCCCGCCCTCCCACGCCGACGATCGCGTCGTGCGGCACCGACTCGACCCTCACCACAGCGTCCGCAGGCAGAGCCACCTGCTCCAGGGCAGTCTGGACGAGCAGCACGCGTGCCACGGCCAGCGTCAGCGGCAGCGTGAGCCGAAATACCGTCCCCTCCCCGGGGCGGCTCTCGAGCTCCACTGCCCCCCCTATCTTCGCCACCTGGTTGCGCACCACGTCCAACCCGACCCCGCGGCCGGAGACGTCGTCCACCCGGCTGGTCGTCGAGAAGCCAGGGGCGAAGATCAGATCCACTATCCTCGAATCGTCCAGCTTGCGGCTCTCCTCCTCGGCCAGAAACCCCTTCTCAACCGCCTTCCGGCGCAGCACCTCAGGGACGATGCCGACCCCGTCGTCCTCCACTTCCACGACGACCTGACTCCCCTTGGAGAATGCCCGGACCGTTACCTGCCCCTCCGCCGGCTTGCCCGCCCGGACACGCTCGGCAGGTATCGCAATCCCGTGGCTCACCGCGTTGCGCAGCAGGTGGATCATGGGCTCGTCGAGCTTCTCCGCAATGCTCTTGTCGATCCGGGCATCCCCCGCCTGGATGTTCAGCCGGGCCTGCTTGCCCTGCGACGAAGCGGCCTGGTACACGGTCATCCGGTGGCGCTCGAACAGCGCCTCCAGCGGAACCATCCTCAAGTCGAAGACCCGCCGCTGGATGTCCCCGGAGACCAGGTCGAGAGAGCGGGCGGTACCCTCCAGCTCCGAGGCCATCAGCCCCAACTCCTGACCAACGGCCCTCACCGCCTCGTTGCCCGGACTGCCCGCGTCCAACCCCCGGAAGACGTCCTCCACGCGGTCCTCGAGGCGGGAGATCTGCCGCAGCGCCTCCTCCTGTCGGACCGACTGCTCCCCCACCAGCAGAGCCAGCCGATCCACTTCGCCGAAGTCGACACGCAGCGTCTTGCGGCCGAAGGCGCCTGCGCGGGCATCTCCGCCTCGCTCGGCGGCGGGCGGGGCCGCACCATTCCCGGACCCGTGCGCTGCCGTGCCCGGGCGGGAACCGACCTTTCCCTCGCCGACCGGCTCCCCGGACCCCTGCGCTGCCGTGCCCGGGCGATGGCCGCCCTTTCCTTCGCCGACCGGCTCCCCGGACCCCTGCGCTGCCGTGCCCGGGCGGAAACCGCCCCTTCCCGCGCCGGCCGGCTCCCCGGACCCCTGCCCTGCCGTGCCCGGGCGATGGCCAACCTTTCCTTCGCCGACCGGCTCTCCGGACCCCTGCGCTGCCGTGCCCGGGCGATGGCCGCCCTGTCCTTCGCCGACCGGCGTCCCGTGCCTCTGCGCAGGCGCGGGCAAGTCCGTCGCAAACGACGTGACAGGCATTGCAGGAGGTGCGGGCCTGGCACCGGAGGGCACCGCGGTCCCCGAAGACAGAAGCTCTCCAACCGCAGACCGGAAGCGGGCGAGTGGTACCGGCCCGCTCCTGCCCGACTGCGCCAGATCCAATACGGCGAGACCGATCTGGATTCCGTCGGCCAGGACGCGCCGCTCCTCCTCCGTCGGTCCCCGCTTTGCTTCCCGCATGATCTTGACGAGATCCTCGAGCCGGTGGGCGACCTCCTGCAGCTCCGACAGCCCCACCATCCCGCAGTTCCCCTTGACCGTGTGGAGCTTCCGATACAGCTCCTGGATCGTCTCCCGGTCGTCACTTCCAACGCTGACGACAATCCTCGAAGCCACCTCCAGGTGCTCACCGACCTCCCCAAAGAAGTCGGCCAGCACTCTGGCCTCCAGAGGCGGTGCCACCCAGCGGACGACGTGCTCCCCGCCGCCGCTGTCGAAGAGCAACGTGCCCACCCTCTCCAGCCACGGCCAGACCCCGGCGAAGTCCTTCATGGAGTCCAGCTCGAGAGCGAGCGGCTGCAACCGGCCAGCCGCCTCGGGTAAATCGTCCGCAAGCCGCTGCAGAAGCGGCCGTGCCTGTGAACGCGCGTCGAGCCCTCTCGTGCAGAGCAGCACGACGAGCCGGCGATACTGCCCTCGAAGATCACTCATGGCCCCACCCCGGCAGCAGGGAGGCATCCCCGTCGACCCGTACCTCGGTTCCGGCAGACCGCAGGAGACGCAACGCACGAGCCAACTTCCTTTTTACACGAAAATCGATGGCCTTCACAGCCTTAATCTCCAAGGTGAGCAATTGCGGTGGAACTCTCAGTATTTCCAATAGTTCGTGCTCGCACGCCACCCACTCGGACGCATCGAGCGACACGAGGTCGGCGGCGAGACGGACGACGCAGTGCTGCCCGGCCCGAACCGCGAAATCCCCTACGCCCCCGGGGCCGGCCTCCGCCGCACCCCCGAGCGGGTGCGCGTTCGTTCGCCCCCCCGAGCGCTCACGATTCGGCTCCACCCGTTCGGCTCGCTGCACCGCTCCCTGCCCAGGGCAGGCGGCTGCCGACGGAACGACGGGGCGATCGAGACCAGCGGGCAGCCGTACGGGTCGCGCCTGGAGCACAGGAAGCCCGTTCACGGTTGGTCGCCAGCTCACCTCACCCCCGGACCATGCTGTCTCGGCCAGCGGCAGCTCCTGCGATGCCAGCACGAGGCAACCCCCCGCTGCGACGCAACGCCCGAGCGCCCTGACGACGTCCACCGCAACGCTCCGCTCGAGATAGGTCAGTACGTTGCGGCACAGGACGACGTGAAACGGCCCCGGCGGGATGCTACGAGTCACATTGCCCAGTTGGAACGACACCCGCTCCCGCAGCTGGGGCGCGATCGTCCTTCTCCCCTCCCCGCCCTCCACCAGGTAGCGCCTGCGCCATTCGGCCGGCAGCCGGTCGGTCTCGTCGGCCGGATAGTCGGCCCTGCGCGCGATGTCGATGGCAATCGGGCTGAGGTCGAGCGCAGTCACGCTGAACCGCGTCTCCCCATAGAGGCTGGCCAGCAGGAACGCGACCGTCCAGGCCTCCTCGCCGCTGGAACAACCTGCGACGAGTGCCAAGACCGGCCCGGCCGGAAACGCTTCGGGCAACCGGCGTGCCAGCTCCTCCCAGACGCTCTCGTGGCGGTAGAACCGAGTGTGCCCCAGCATCAGGTGGTGGACGAGAAGGCCCAGCTCCGCCTCCTCCCCGGGGCCGGCCCCCAACAGCGAGGCCACGACCTCCTCGGGGGCCATCCTCCGCTCCCGGGATCGTAAGTGCACGGCCCTTGCCAGGCCGTCCTGCAGCACCTCGTGAACGAGCCCGAACCTGCGTTTCAGGAGATCGGACAGCTTCTCCAGCAAGGAAGTGTCCATCGGGGCCTCCCGGAGACCGTCAGGCCGGCATCGTGATGGGCCGCCGTTCGAGGCGGAGCGCCGCCACTTCAGGAAGGTCGAACAGGCGCCCGGCATCGAGCACAAGCAGCGTGGCATTCTCCTCTCGTGCCACGCTCACGAGCGCGGCGATGCATGGAACCCCGGCTGCGGGCGGCACTTCGCCGCTCTTGCCCACGTCGACGATGTCCACCGGCCTGCTCGCCAGGATCCCGGCAACGAAGGGCCCGGATTCGACCAACAGGACGTGCGACGCCGCTTCCTCCGGCCGCCGGCAACCCGTCCCTCCCCCGGCCAGGCCCATCAGCGGTGCCAGATCGAGCACCGGAAACGCCTGCCCCCGCACGTTCATCAGCCCAGCGACGAACGGAGGTGCGTGGAAAACCGAGGCCGGGGACCCGATCCCCACCACCTCGCGCACCTGCTCTACCGGGATCGCAACGTGCGTGTCGCGTACCAGGAAGCGCACCACCTGCATGCTGTTCACCGTCGCAATCCGCCCTGCAATCAGAGCTGTTCGATCATCATCTTCATGATGCCGTCGTCATGCCGCTTCAGCCCCTCTTCGAGCCGCTTCTTCGCCGCACCCTTGTCGCCCATCTCGATGTAGCACTTGGCGACGCCGATGTAGGCCTGCTGGAATCCGCTCGCCGAGATGGCCTGTTCATAGTGCTTCACAGCGGCCGAGCAACGCCCGGTGCGGCGATAACAGTCGCCCAGCTTGTACTGGACCTCTGCGTAGCCGGGCTTGAGCTCGGCTGCCTTGTGGTAGTACTCGAGCGCCTTGCCGCACTTGTCGTCCTTGCGCAGACGGTCTGCCTTGGACATGAGCGAGTCAAACCCGCGCGGTTCCGCCTCGGACTCGCTGCCATCTTCCTTGCCCTTCTCCCCCTTGCCCTTCTCCCCCTTGCCCTTCTCCCCCTTGCCCTTCTCCCCCTTGCCCTTCTCCTCCTTGCCCGCCGCCTCCTTGCCCGCCGCCTCCTTGCCC
>VGRX01000368.1 GCA_016875215.1 Deltaproteobacteria bacterium | reverse complement strand
TCGTACGCAAGCTCGGGGAACTGACCGTCCGGAGTCTGCAGGCAGTACTCCATGCACACCGGCTCCGGAACCTCGCACTGGACCTGCGCCATGCAGTTGAACGCCTCTCCGCACGAGCCGGGGCCGAACGGAACACAGGCGCCGGCCTGGCATATCGTGCCGGGAGGGCAGGGTTCGACCACGCCCCAGCCGCTGCCATCCTCGTTGCAGATGGCGATCGCTCCGTTCATGCAGTCGACGGAGCCCGGGACGCACACCCACGGCTGCTCCGCACACTGACCGTCCACGCAGAATGTCCCGTCCGGGCACGGCTGCGGGTCACCCCAGCCGATCTCCGGATCGATACACTTCACCACGGCGTTGCCCTGGCATCCCACCGTGCCCGGCTCGCAGATCCCCGGAATACAGGTGAAATCGGGACCGCACCAGGTCCACTCCGGGCAGGCGCCGCACGAGCCGCCGCACCCGTCGGGACCGCAGTCCTTGCCCTCGCACTTGGCCACGCACCCGCCGATGCACTCCCCGTTGAAGCAGTGGGTACCGGCCGGGCAGTCCTGCTCGGTCACGGTGTAGCCGTCGTCCGCACACAGCAGCACGGTCGCCTCGTCCTTGCAGAGCTTGCTGCCCGCTTTGCAGACCGGACCGTCGACGCACGCCCCGTACATGCAGGTCTGCCCGTCCGGACACGCATCCTTCGGGATCCATCCGGAGCCGTTCTCCGCACAGTCGGCAGGCTTGTCGCCGATGCAGATCGCTTCCCCGGGCACGCAGAGATCCTCGTAGCATTCGTTCTCGGGAAGGTAGCACCAGAACGCGTCCTCGCAGTCCACGTCCGACAGGCAGTCCACGCAGAATCCCGTGAGGTCGTCGCACAGCATCCCGTCGGGACAACCGAGGTCGCACGGGAGCTTGCACTGGTTGTCCTCGCACACACCAGGCTCGCAATCCTGGTCCTCGACGCACTCGACGCAGACCCCCTTGTCCTCGTCGCACACGAGCCCTTCGACGCAATCCCCGTCCTCGTCGCACTGGATGAGCGGGACGCACTCCCACTTGGAGCAAGCCTCCCCCTCCGGACAGTCCTGGCTGCTCAGACATTCCACGCACGTGAACGTGTTCGGATTGCAGTGTCCGCCCGGGCAGTCGGCATCGGACTGGCAGCCGGCCGGGATCACCACGTCCCCGGGGGGCATGAAATCGCCCGGAACGATGTCGGAAACATCGATCGCACCGTCGGATTGCCAGAGACCTGGACCCCGGCTGCTGGGACAACCGGCCAAAGCGCTGATGCACACGATCATCGCTACCACGAGAAGGCGATTCATGGGAACCTCCGAGCCGGCGAAAGGCCGGTACACGCGCAGGAGTATACTCAATCAATGGAGCCGGATCAATGCGCCCGCGCGACACTGCGCCCGCGCGACACCCAAATCGTCCGCTCGACAAGGAGAACGGACGAGCCGCGGCGACACGGGTGTGATCGGCGGCGTGGCAAGGACTGGGCCACGGGAGGGTCGTCCGCAGTTCGGGCAGCAGAACGCCGGCCCGGCAGAGAGCAATCAACGGTTTTCTTCCCGTGACCAGCGTCGCACGAGGACTGCAGACCCCCACGCCAGCAGCAGGAAACAGAGCCACGGGGAGACGGGGGCGGGAATCCGGGGACCGGCGGTGCACCCTCCCCCCCCGCGGCCACCGCCGGAACCGTCCTCCACGGTGAAGCCGCCGGAACCGCCATCGACCTCCTCGGACGGGGCGGAGATGTCCTGCTGCGCGCCTGTATCGGGGGGATAGGTCTCGGCCGCGTGGAAGCTCACCAGGGCAAAGGAGGTGGCATAGGCACCGTCCCGCACAGCGACCTTGGCCGTGTAGTCCCCCTCCTGGGGATAGCCGTACTCCAGCGGGCTCGGAGAGAGCCATGACGTGTCCCAGACGCCGTCGTAGTCGAAGTCGTAGCGGCACTCCAGCGGGAAGTTCTCCGGGTCGTACGACTCCGACGGATCGAGCGTGATGTACAGCCCCATCTTGCCGCCGACCTTGACTGCCGGGACCGGGGGCTGGTTGGCCGACGGCAATGCCCCGAACAGAGCCTTGTAGACGTTCAGCTTGCCGTGTCCCCACTCCTTGTTCGGGAGGTTGCCCATGATCGGCTCTTCGACCGCGCTGTTGACCACCGCATCGAACAGATCCTTGGGCGAGAAGCCGGGCTTGATCTGCTTCATCAGCGCCATGGTCCCGGCCACGTGCGGTCCCGCCCCGGACGTGCCCCCGAAGATCGTGTACCCTGCGTTGATGTCCAGGTTGCCCATCAGCATGCCCGTCTTGAGTCGCGCCAGCGGTGTGTACGGGTCGTCCGGAGCCGCAATGTCGATGACGGCAAAGCCGTCCATGCGCGGCCCCCGGCTCGAGTACGGCCGGATGTCACCAAGCTCCTCCGGCGGCCCGAATTCGCCGCCATACGCAGCGACCGTCAGCGCCAGGTCGGCCGTGCCCGGATGGCAGATCGTCGACTCGGACGACTCCCACTTGTCGAACTTGAGCGACCGCTCCCACGAAGACACGGCATCCAGTGCAAATCCGTGGATCGGGAGCGGCTTCCCGGTCTTGTTGGACAGCTTCCACTGCCACGTACCGTTCATGACCTTCATCTGCTTTTCATCCCAGACGTAGGTCATCCGGTGGACATAGCCGGCAAGGGACTTCTCGACCATGCTGGCGGCCATCATGTCGGTGGTGAGGTCGACCTCCTGGCTCCCGTTGGCCGGGAGCTTCACGAACTTGCCACTGCCGGGCAGAGCGACCGAGACCTCCACGTCCGTCGTCTCCCCCTTCCAGTAGAAGGAGACGATGTACATCGGGGTCCAGAACGGGTAGTCCGTGTACCCCGGGTACATGGGCGGAAACTCGATGCCCAGGATCGAGTCCCCCTGCGGCAGCGTGGTCTGGACGTGCTTGCCCGACTCGGCCAGATTGCCGGCGGGGACCACCTGGGCGATGCTGTCCTGGATGTAGAGCTTGTCGATGGCCTTCTCCAGGTTGCTCGTCCCGTCCATGAAGGTGATCCCCCAGCTCGAGAACTCGAACAGGACGATGTGGACCTTCTGGTTGCGGGCCCAGACGAGCTTGGGGATGGTCCCGTCCACGCCGCTGAGCCCGAACGCGCCATCCTTGCTCGAATCGATCATGTAGAGGTCCGCGTACGGGGCCATCCCGACGAACCGCTGGAGCCCGGGCGTGTTCGCCGCCAGAATGCCGGCAACGCCAGTCCCGTGCATGGAGGTGGGGACGCCGTCCGGGTCCGCAGGGAACTTGTCCCAGGTCAGGGTCGAGAGGTTCTCGCCCGCGACGAAGTCCTTGCCCGCGACGAAGGCCTTGCGGATCTTGGAGGACTTGAGCAGGACGAGCTTCTCGTTCAGGTCGAGCCGGCCGTTGCGGTTGACGTCGTCCACGGCCAGTATCGGCTCGCCGAATGCGGGATCGGCATCGGTGAATCCCCCTTCGGGGCCGAAGTCGCGACTCCCGTTTCCGTTGGTATCGGCATACAGCCAGTCCAGATCGACCTCGAACTTCCCGTCGCCGACCAGCGTCTCCTTCAGCTCCTTCATCGACTTGGGGTTGTCATAGAGGTTGACCAGGGTGACATCGAAGAACCGGAGCGTCTCCAAAGCCGATGCCTTGCCGTCCCCGTCGAGGTCCACGGCATCGGTCCCGAGCGTGAGCTCGCCGTTTCCGTCGACATCGAGCCAGCGGTGGTAGCCGCCATCCGGCCGGAAGAACGCAGGGTGGAACACGTCGATGCCGGAGTCGATGTCTGCGATGCGTATCCCATCGCCGGGCAGCTTGCCGAGCTTGCCCCAGATGTAGTCCGCGGTCTGCGGCGCTCCGGTGAGCTGCCGGGTCACGTTCAGCGGCTGGTTGGGGGGAACCACGTAGTCGCTCTCGATCTGCACGGCCAGCGGCGAAGCGGCCAGTGCGTCCAGCGCCGCCCATGTGATGAATGCAGGGTAGATCGTGTCGATGCGGTCGACCGCACTGGCCGGCGACTCGGGGGGGGGCCCCGCAGGCTCGGCTCCGGGCTGGAGCGAGTCAGTTCCCCCACCGTCCTGCGACGACCCACATCCAATGAAATCGGGCAGATCTGCGCCGAGTTCCTTACCAGAGGCCGGCGTGGTCCCGCCTGATATCCGGGAGAAGCGCATTCCCAGGCCTTCCAGTGCACCGATCTCGTCGTCGAGCAGCGGGCGGGAGAAGAGGACCGACCCGTGGAAGCCCTCCCCCGTCACCAGCCCCTTCCGGATCCAGGTCGGCGGATGGTCGGCCACCAGGCGCAGGAAGCGTACGGACGGAGCCACCACCACTCGGTGGTCATCAGCCCGGGCGGATGCGTCGCACAGCAGGAGCAGCAGGACGGGAAGAACGGCGGGAGAACGCATGCTGGGCACTCCAGTTCAAGAGCCGCTTCAAGAGCCGCGACAACTGCAGGAGCTTACTGGTTTGCGAGGCCGCAAGTCAACGTGGAAGCACCAGCCATCAGGGCACCCTGATCCCTCACCCCCTGGGGTTTCGGGCCGGGACTTGGGCAGTCGGTGGCGAGCGAGGGGGTGTCCGATGCGCATGGCGGGTTGGTGAGGGCGTGGGTGATCCTCCCGGAATGCCGAGCGGGTG
>VGRX01000367.1 GCA_016875215.1 Deltaproteobacteria bacterium | reverse complement strand
AAAAAGTGAAGGAATCGTTGATCCGCAACGGCCAGCCGGATGCAGACGGAAATCGCGGTCGCGGGCTGGCGGCCTGGGACGGCTGTGAGGCCACGATCGAGTCCTCAGTTCTGCGGGACAATCTGGATGCAGCCATTCTTGCGTCGGGCGCCGGAGTCATCGTGACTGCGAAAGGTGCGGTCGTCACGGGCACGGAGCCCGCCCCTTCGGGCAAGCTGGGATACTCTGCGTTTGCTCAGGCGGGAGCCCGACTGATAGTCGAAGGGTGCTATCTGGGCCACTCGACTGGTGGCGGAGCGGCTCTGTTGAACTCGGGTACGGAGGTTGCGCTGAGCGGAACCGTGTTGCTGAAAGTCCAATCTCAGCCCAACGGGCAGTTCGGTCGCTGCATGGAGTTGGCGGAGGGAGGCAAGCTGTCCATGGAACTCTGTGTCGTAGAAGACTGCAGGGATGTGGGCATCCTCGGCATTGATGCGGAAACCATGGTGGACCTCGACGAGGTCACGGTTCGGAGCATCTTGCCCGACCCAGCAGGGGGGAGCTTTGGTATGGCGATGCAGGCGGGCTCCGCCCTGGCCCTGCGACATTGTCTGGTGGAAGGCGTGGGTGAGGTTGCTCTGGCCCTCTCACCGAGGCGGAAGTCCTCGAATCGTCGTTCCGGAACATTGCTCCCCCGGAAGGAGCCGACAGCGTCGGTTCGGGCATCAGCGTGCAGAGCGGGGCGTCGCTAACCATGGCCTCCAGCATCATGGAGGACATCGTCGGGGTGGGGGGCCAGGTCTGGGATTCGGGTACCACCGTGTTGCTGGAAGAGACGGTGATTCGTGACATCTCGCCGTGGAAGAACGACGCCGGTACGGGACTGCAAGTGGCCGACGGGGCCAGGTTGGAAGTGCGCAAGAGCCTTGTCGACCAGGCCAGCCAGACCGGTATCCTGGCCCTCGGAGTCGGGACCGAAGTCATGGTTGAGGACACGGTTGTGCAGGAGACCCTGCCCGCCGGGCCGAACAAGCTGGGACTGGGAATCCAGGTGCAGCCGGGGGCCACGGCAGAGGTTCTCCGCTGCGAGTTCAAGGAGTGCTCGGTGAGCAGCGTGTCGGTACTGGGACAAGGCGCAACAGCTTCGCTGTCCGACTGCATCATCCGGGACACAGCGGCCAAAGAGCCGGACGCCGGGACGGGAAGGGGGATCGAATTGCAGCAGGAAGCCTCTCTCGTTGCGGATGCCGTGCTGGTCGAGTCCAACCGGTTCGAAGGGATCGGAGTAGCCGACGGGTCAACGGCCGATCTGTCTGCCATGGTCGTCCGTAGTACCATCGGCGGAGGCCCTCAGCAAGTCGGCCGCGGGCTGAGCGTCTTTGGAGGAGGACAGGCGACGGTGACCGAGTCGGTCATCGCCGGAAACCGCGATTCTGGCGTCTTCGTGATGGGGGCTGGCTCGGCTGTTTCGTTGGGGGGGGTACTCGTCGCCGACACGCTCCCCAATGAGGTGAACGGGGGAGGCGCCGGGCTGATCATGTCCGAGGGAGCGACTTTGGATGTGTCCGATTCGTGGATTCGAGGCAACTCGGGGGGAGGGGTGAGCACACAGGATTCAAAGACTGTGCTGCTGATGGAAAGGACGGTGGTCGAGGATAGCTTGGCGACGTGGGAATCGGAACTCGGCCCGGAAGTGTTCGGTCGCGGCATCGATGCCAGCTATGGGGCATGGGCGTCCGTCTCGGGGTGCCTCGTCCAGGGCAACACTGAGGTCGGGGTCTATGCAAGCGGTTCAGGCGGCACCATGGACCTTGCCGGCAGTATCGTCCGAGACACCCTTTGCCACGAGGCCGGCCTTGCGGGGGGGGGACATGGCATGGGAGTCGTGGCAATGGGCGGTGCGAACACGCAGGTGCGATACGCCCTGATCCAACACAACGACACCGCCGGTGCCGCCTGCCATGGCCAAGTGACCGAGCTGGGCCTGGGGCATGTCGCTATCCTGGATACACAGGGGGGCATGAGCTGGTACGACGATGTCGCCGGGACGGAGCAGAAGCAGGCGTTTGGCGACGGAGCATACGCTGCGGAAGGCTGCAGGATGGTGGTGGCAGCCTCTCTGCTTGCCAGCAACAGGAGGACCGGGCTGTACTTCCTCCAGTCACCGGGGCAGGTCGTGGGCAATCTGATCCACTCGAACGACTTCTACGGCCTGGCCATGGAGGAGTGCGCGGATCAAGTCGAGTGGGAGGAGAAGGGAAACTACATCGTGGGCAACGCGTCGGCGCTGCCACCCGACAAGGCCGCCCAGGTAACGACATCGACCGGGGGGATGGCGGTGCCGCCGGCACCGGAGATGATCGAGATTCCGTCGGGGACGGGGGAGTAGTCGAGAAAGGAGTGTTGTGCGGTCGCAAACGGGAAGGAGACGGTGCGAAGCGAGCCCTGGCAGCCTGACTGGAAGGACCGGAGGGGAACACGTGGAGGTGCGGGGATGAGACAAGTCTTCTCGAGATTGACGGCGATGGGTGTCGTAGCAGCAATGGCCCTGGCCTGTAGCGGGCCGCAGGAGGAGAAGGATGTCGTCCCAGGCGACGTGACCGTGGAAGTTGTCGCAGCGGATGCCACCTCCTGTCCCTCTGGTCTCGTTCCTTGGCCGGGCGGTGGCTGTGCACCCCGCATAGATGATTGTCCGAATCCGTGGGAGCTGCCGCTCATCGGTGGTGGATGCTTGCCCATAGGCCCACGGGCGTGTCCGAAGACCTGGAACCCTGAAGCAGAGGTGGACTGCGAGGTGGGCACGCTGATGGAGTACGACGGGAATGCATGCCCGGAAGGGTTCGTGCTGACCGAGGACGAAGTCGCGTGCATCCCGTTCTTCGAGGAGAACTGCGGGGAGATGGAGATCCCGGTTCTGGGCGGCGGATGCAAGAAGGTGGGGCCGGACTGGTACGATCCCGAGGCGCCCTATGGCGGACTCGACGTTCCGTACTTCGACGAATGCGGGCCGGGGCTGCTGGCGCTGGAGGGCGGAGGTTGCGTCCAGGTCGGTCCCCGGGCCTGTCCGAAACTGTGGGACCCCGAGTCGGTTGTGGACTGCGAGGTCGGGGACGTGCTTCCCTGCCCCGATGGATGGAGCGAGAGCGAGGACGGGATGTACTGCGACCCGAAGTACGGTGAGTGCGGTCCCGGCGAACGCTCCCTGGTCGGCGGCGGGTGCGAGCGGGTAGTGCCGCTGGCGAAGGACTGCCCGCCCGGGCCGTTCCCGGAGGTGCCCGAGGGGGCCAAGGATGTGGTGTACGTGAGCGCCGCATCGACGTGCACGGAGGGGTGCGGCTCAGAAGGGGCTCCGTTCAAGACCATCACGGCAGCGTTGGAGGCGGTGCCTGACGGCGGATACGTGCTGGTGGGGGCGGGGGAGTACGAGGAGGGGGTGCTGATCCAGAAGCCGGTCCGATTGATGGGGATCTGTGCGCCGCTGGTCCGAGTTTCGGGCTCAGTTCCTCTCCTGGGTGCCAATGTGCAAGACATGGAGAGCGCAGGGATTCTCGTGTCAGGGGGCAATAGCGTTGGTCTTTCCAGACTTGGCGTGACTCCTGCGAACGCGGGGATTGTTCTCCTGGATGCTTCCGGAGCGCAACTCGAGTCGATTGAGATCACTGGCGGCGAAGGGCCAGGGCTGTATCTCGGAGGCGGGAGTGCAGCCAGTGCCGGCGGGCTCTGGGTGTCCGACACACACTACGGAGTCCTGGTCTCGAAGGGAGCAAGCCTGGAGCTGCACGAAGCCCTTGTTGATTCCGTGTTCCTGTTGGGCATCCGCGCTATGGGAACCCAAGCCCAGATTTCGCTCTCTGGAACGACGATCAGGGCAACAAGACCCGATGCTGCCGGTCAATACGGCTATGGTATCGGCATGTCGGGCGGCTCAAGCGGGACTGTGGAGGGCTGCCTGCTTGACGGCAATACTGGCGAAGGAGTCCTGCTGTCGGACGACAAGACGAAACTAGCGATTTCGACCTCAGTGATTAGGGGGACGGCCGCCGACAAGGATGGCAGTTACGGCCACGCCATCGAAGCAATGTACGGGGCGGAGGTCACAGTCTCCGGGAGTCTTCTGGACGCCAATGCGGCCAGGGGGGTTGTCGTGTGGGATTCCGGGACTCAGGTAACCCTTGCGCAGACGACCTTGAGCGGCACTGTAGGCAGCAAGGGGGGGAACGGGATTGGCTTGAAGGTCCAGCACGGCGGTGCCCTGAACGCGGTTGGCTGCCTGCTGGAGGGAAACAGCGGTGTCGGAGCTCATGCTACGGGACAGCAGAGCAGCCTCCAGCTAGTCGGTACGGCGATTCGGAAGACGCAGCCTCAACTGAACGGCCAGTATGGCAACGCACTCCAGGTTGACAACGGGGCAATGGTGGGCGTCGTGTTGAGCCTGTTCGAGGCCAATACTTCGGCGGGCATGGTGCTGTGGCACTCGGGAACGAAGGTCATGTTGGATAATACAGTGGTCCAGGATACCGTGCCCGATTCGATCGGCATGGTTGGAGGCGTGGGGGTCCAGGTCAGGAAGGGGGCTTCGCTCGAGATGTCCGAATCATTGGTCGTGGGCAACAGTGCTGTCGGAGTCCAGGCCGGGGAGGTCGGTTCCCGCGCCGAACTGACCAGAAGCGAGGTTCGAGGGACCAAGACCACAGCGGGCGGAATGGTAGGCTACGGGGG
>VGRX01000366.1 GCA_016875215.1 Deltaproteobacteria bacterium | reverse complement strand
CCCGCGTCTCACCGGTGCCCGACACGATCCTCAGGTAGTCCGACGGCACATCCCTCAACACGTGCAGGCGCCGGTCAAGCGCGGCCTGACCGACCAGCCCCTCGCCGAGCTCGAACGAGCCCGACGGGTCAGTCCCGGGGCTGAATGCAAACCCTCCGGCAAACGCGAGCACCTGCCCGCCGGTCCGCTGGTCCACGGTGTAGACTGCGCCGACCTTCGCATCGAGCCGGCCGGCCATCTGCGACACGGCCGCGGCACATAGCTGCCGCAGGTCGGCCTGTGTCCGGATCGCGTCGTTCAGATCCGCAATGCCGGTCTTGAGCCAGTCCTGCTCCGCGGCCTTCAGCTCCTCTTCCTTGCGCCGAGTGACGTCACGGGCCATGGCAAAAGTCCGGTCCTGGGCCTCAAACGGCTGCGAGGTCCACTCCAGCCAGACCACGCCCCCGTCCTTGCGCAGATATCGGTTCTCGAAGCGCAGCACCAACTCCCCACGCTCGAGCTTCTCTCTGACCACCCGCAGCGTGGGCTCCTTGTCGTCCGGATGGATGAAGTCCAGGAAGCTGCGGCTGGTCAGCTCCTCCTGAGTGTAGCCCAGAGTCTTCTCCCAGGCGGGGTTGATCTCGATGAAGCGTGCGTCGCTGAGCCTCGCGATGGGGGCCAGGTCCGCCGTAAGCTTGAAGAAGCTGCGGAACAGCTCCTCGCTCGCATGGCGGATGCGCTCCTGCCGCTCCGTCTGGACCCGCTCGTAGAGCACCGGCGCGATGATGTTGCCGATCGCCTCGAAGAGCGCCACGTCCGCCGGAGTGTAGTCCGTCTCCTTGTTGGCGACCTGGAGCAGGCCGATGACGTCGCCCCGGTGGATGAGCGGGAGGGAGATGTGCCGCTCGATGGCGATGTGCCCCACGGGGATGCAGGTCGAAGGCTCGTTGGAGTAGATCGTCCTTTTTTCTCGGATGGCGGTAGGCCATGAGCTGTTGCCCCAGCTCGCCCGAGGAAAGACGAATTCCTTGTTGGCCACCCGGCACTTGTCCCAGATGTGCCGGGTCATGGTCGGGACAACGAAAGCGCCGGCCTCGTCGATGTAGCCGAAGACGCCGAACTTGCTGTCCATCGCTTCCAAAAAGACGTTCAAGACCTCGGTGTAGGTGTCTTCAGCCTTCGCGGTCAGGAAGATCCGGCTGAGCCGGTTGCCGATCGCAAGCTCACGCTGGGAGAGCCGGAGCGCTTCCTCTCCGCGCTTGCGGTCCGTGATGTCCACGATGTCGGTCACGAAGTTCAGCGGAGCCCCGCTGTCGTCCCGCACCAGGGTCGTGCTCACCTGCGTCCACACCTCGTGCCCGTCGCGATGGAGGTATCGCTTCTCGAAAAGGAAGGTGGACTGCTCCCCGGCCAGCAGGCAGCGGATGCTCTCCCTGCTGATGGCCAGATCGTCCGGGTGGGTGACGTTCGCGAAGTTGAACGTCTGCATCTCCTCGACGGTGTACCCGATCATCTCCCCGAACGCCCGGTTCACCCGCGCCAGCCTCCCGTTGGCGAGGGTGAGGGATCGTCCCACGGTCGCGTTCTCGAAGGCCACTCGAAGCTGCGCCTCGCTCTCGGAGATCTTCCTCAGCGCGTGCTGGTAGTCCAGGCCCAACGCCGCGACGACGGCAACAGGGCCTGCTGCGGACAGCACGTGCCATGCCCACCACTGTCCCCCCCAGAGCGACCACCACGAGAAGAGAAGGCTCGATACGCCGAAGACAAGCAGGCAGGCGGCCAGCGGCCAGCAGACCAACCGACGAAGCGACGGCGAGTGCAGGAGCACCAACCCCGCGCCTGACAGGAAGCCCACTCCCGACACGAGCTTGATCCCCACCAGCAGCGGCGTGAACCGCCCGTCGACCATCATCGTCGGCAGCGACGAGTCCCCTGTTGCCAGGAACCACACGCCTGCAACGACCATCGTCGACACCACGACGGCTGCCAGGCTTCCCGTCCGCCTCGCCACCCAGCCGCCGGACTTGGGTACCATCCACCCCAGCGACACCAGGACCGCCCCCACGAGGTCCGCCAGCGAGCGGGAGAACACGAACCGGTCCCCCGGCGGCAACGTCGCGTGGAAAAGGCATAGAACCCCCATGCCCAGGAGCCCCAACGCACAGGGCGGGGTCGCACCTCCCCCGCCTGCCTCAGCCCCAGGACGAGCAGCACCCCGGCCACCGCCGTGGAAAGCCCGGCCACCGCCTCCAGCGTCGCGTGCAGCGCGAGATCCTCAAGCCTCCACGAACCCGCAGCAAGATGGATGGCCCCGAAGAGCACCAGCATCCCTGCCGCAACCAAAGACAGTGCGGACGCCCTCGCACGCATTGCGTGGCCCATACTCCACCTCCCCACAACCCGTTCCATGAAGAAGTCCTTCCGATGCTGATGATTTCCTTTTTTGCCACCCTTGTCAAGGATCGGCTATCATCCCGATTGCATGGGCCGGCGCACGACATGGAGATCATGCGGCAGGGACTGACCGTGGTTGCGCGTCTTGCCTGTGCGATGACGTTGCTTGCAACCGCTGGCTGCGGTAGCGCCGGACGTGGTGCCGAACCAGACGCCGCCTCGCCCTGGAGGCGTTGTCGGAGGTCAGTTCATGAAACGATGCACACTTCTCTTGCCGCTTGCGATGATCTGCTGGACCCTTCTCGCTCTTCCGGGATGCGGAGGGGGCTCGGGGCCGGGTACCGAGGGTGCGGAGGATGCGAAGGACGCGGTTCCCGGAGAAGTGTCGGACCTGGTGTCGGACCGCTTGCCACCCGTCGATGTCGACCCGAGGCTGGCCGATCCGGACTTCCTCTGGCAGACCGGCGCCCAAACGCTGGAGTGGCCCACCTACGTGACTGACCGTCCCTGGCTCATGGACGTTTCGGCCTGGTCCCATCGCCTCGAGGAGAAACCCTCGAAGCCGCCCGAGCTGCGGCATTTCGGCGACCTGGCCGTCGGCAACGGCAACGTGTTCTCCTTCGTCGGCTACCAGGGACCCTTCAATCGCTTCCACTCCATGGTCGGCCCGTCCTACCAGAGAGGCCCGCAGTTCTTCTCCGATGCCTGGATCGAGGTCCGTGGGGCCGATGGAAAGACCTACCCATGGCACCGGGAGTGGCTCGGCCGCGTTCGCAGGACTCCGATCGTCCTGACCGCAGCCGAGCACACGGCCGTTCGACTTCACACGGTGGACGCAGCGCTCATGCTGGTCAAGGCTTCCGAACCCCTCTCGCGTGCGATACTGCGCGTCGCCATCGTGAAGAACCGGTCCGATGAGACGCTGTCCGGTCACGCGCTCGCCGTGCGGTTCACCCGGGAGCAGGTTGCCGGCGAGCAGGCCGTCAGCGAAACACTGCTCGACAAGACCCGCACCGTGAAGGTGCTGTCAGGAGGCACGGCCGTGCCCGAGAGCAAGGCTCTGCTGGTCCCGCTGCCGGAGGTCGCCCCCGGGGCCGAGCACGTGGTCGTCCTTGCCTTTGTCATGAGCGACGAGGACGAGCCCGCCGGCCCGACCTTCGATACGCTCGAAGATGCTGCTCCCGACGACCTGCTTGCCGGCACACGCGACCACTGGTTCGCCCGGCTCGACCAGGCAACGGCCATCGAGACTCCGGACCCCATGGTATCCCAATACGTCGAGACGCAGCTCCTGGTGACCCTGACGCAGCAGAACTCCGGCGGCGCCGTCTGTCCGATGTCGCAGTACACGTTTGCATGGATGCGCGATACCGCGGGCCCCGTGCGCTTCCTCCTCAGCGTCGGTCTCTTCGAGGAAGTGCGTCGCAATCTCGACTACCTCTGGTTCGGAAGCGTGAAGGGAGGCGGCCTGAAGAACGCCTACCCGGCAGACCTCGTCCCGGTCCTTCCGGTCACGGACCAGCCCGACTGGGATTCCATGGGGGTGATGAAGGACCACCTGAAGGCCGAGACCCCCAGTCACGTGCCCCTGATGCACTACTGGTACTGGATGGCCTCCGGGAAGCTCGACTTCATGCCCGAGCGTGTGGGGATGATGAAGCATGCCATGTGGAAGCAGCAGTTCGATGGCGACCTCCTGCCGTTCAGCGGTGACGAGACCTACCGGGCGGCAATGGCGGTTGCGCACGATCTCCCTTTGCTCGAGCAGTTCGAAGTCGGTTTCGATTCAGCGTTCTCCTCGTTCCTGTGGGTCGTGGGGGCGCAGACCATGCTCGCGTTGTGTGACGCGGCAAAGGCTGAGTGCGGTCAGGACGAGCTGAAGACCCGCATGGAGGAGATGCGCAAGGCCATGGACGAGGCGTTCCTCAACAAGGACGGGGCCTACGTTCCCTACGTGAAGTCCCCTTCGCTCGAGCAGCCCCCAGCGCTGTTCGAGGACGTGTCGATGTTCCCCACGTGGCTCGGGACCCTGGCCCCGGACGATCCGATCGCGGTCAAGAACCTGTCCGTCGCCATTGAGAAGCTCGGCGGTGACGACGGAATCCTGATTTCACCCCTGCCGGATAGCTACCACGGCGTACTCGGTCTGCCGGTGAAGCAGGGCATCTACACCGGGATGAACCCGGGGCACTACCTGTGGGCCCTGGCCGCAGCCAGACATCACCTTGCTCAGAAGGCCTTCAACGCCATGCGCCTCCATGCAACGCCCACCGGGACGACGCCTGAGTACCAGATTCTCGACGACTTCTCGCCGCTCCACCTGCTGTCCAC
>VGRX01000365.1 GCA_016875215.1 Deltaproteobacteria bacterium | reverse complement strand
GTCCGAGTACAGGTGCAGCGAGTGCAGCTCGATCCCCACATCCAGCCCCTTGAGAGGCTTCACCGACGCACGGCCGCCGATGTCCCAGAGGTTGTTCTGCGCCCACAGGTCCATCCTGCCGAACAACCCGTGCCGCGTCGGGAAGAGCGGGATCCACCCGGCCGATGCACTGTTGTCCGGGTCTGCGGGGCTGGTGTTGCCGTCCCCCGAGGCCAGATCGAAGAACACCGCGATCGTCGGCGTCCAGTCCACATCGATCTCGTAGCCCAGATCCGCATGTGCGGCGACCGCATAGTGATCGTTGGTGACGGTCGTGTTGTCCTGCGGCAACCCCTCGGTCACCTCGCCGAACTGGAGCGCCCCCTCCAGGTCGAAGAACAGGGCCGGGTGCACGGGCAGCTTCCCGCCGACCCGACCTCCGAGCGTGTTCACCTTGCGCCCCCCGCCGGCCCTGGGATCGCCCAGGTACAGCCAGTACACGTCGATGTCGAGCTTCTGGATATACGGGCAGTTGACGTACAGGCCGCCGAACGCCACGTCCGTCATGGCCGCGGCGTTGCGCTCCTCGATCCACGAGAACAGGATGTCGGCCTTGACGAACTTCTCGTAGTAGAGCGTGACGTCGAGCCCGTCGAACGAGCGCCCCGCCTGCTCCCAGTCGTTGCCCCCGATCATCCGTCCCGAGCCGAAGTCCCACGCCTGCCGCCCGAGCCGGAACTCCAGCACCTCCTTGATCGCCTCGACGTCCACGTACGCCTCGTGGACGGCCAGCGGCGTGCTTCGATCCTTGTCCTGCGGCAGCGCGGTCACCGTCTGTCCGGTCGCATCCGTGACCGCTCCCTCCTCACGCTGCCCCGAAAGCACCGGAGAACCCCAATGCCGGGCATCCTGCAACGTGAAACGAACCTTGAAGAAATCGGCCGGAGCCGCATCCACCCCGAGCCGAGCCCGATGGCTCGCCGCCAGGTTCCGGTCCGAGTCGAGCTCGTAGTTGAAGTACCGGTTGCTCAGCCGGAACTCGGGCCTCACCCGGTACTGCCCGGTCAGCAACACCTTGCGCCGGGCCAGCTCCTCCTCGATCTTCCCGACGCGCTCCTCCTCCGCCTTCAGCCGCGCGGAGAGGACGTCCAGCTCCGCAGCCAGCTTCTTGATCTGCTCCGCCGAGGCCGAACCCGCCTTGGCGAGCTTGTCCAGGTCGGCCTTCAGCCTGTCGACCTCGGCCGACTTCTCCTTGAGCTTCTGCAGCGACCCGCCCTGCTCCTGGAGGAACTCCTTGAGCACCTCCAGGTCGGTCTCCATGTTCTTGAGACGCGTCTCCACGACGTTCTTCCGTTGGCCCATAGCCGGTCCCGCCGCAAGGACCATGCACAGCAAGAACACAAGCCGATGCGCTGCTGCTCTCATGAAGGACACCTCCGTGTCGAGCCGAATCTGACTACCAGCACACCCTATCATAACGTCTTTACAAGTCAAGACCGCACACACGAGCGCGGTTGACAGGGGCCTTGGTTTGTGGTCTCTTGCCTCCATGAAACGAGCGCCCTCGGCCCGCCGCAGAGTCTACCTCGTCGCCCCCAGGAATCCGGACAGCTTCTGGTGCATGGCCACCTCGGTCAAGGCCGTTGGCGCCAGGGCCCTCATGCCCAACTCCGCGCTGGCCACCCTCATCGCACTCACGCCCGAGGATGCAGGTATCGACTTCGCGTTTTGCGACGAGAACCTCTCTCCGATCGACCTCGGGATGCCGTGCGACCTCGTGGCTGTGACCGGATTCACGCTGCATGCCCCCCGCATCCGGGAGATCTCGGCCCACTTCCGTCCCCGGGGGATTCCGGTGGCGCTCGGCGGCGCCTTTGCCACCCTGACACCGGACGAGGCACGGCCGCTGGCCGACCACCTGTTCATGGGAGAGGCCGAGCTTGCCTGGCCGAGATTCCTGGCGGACTGGGCAGCCGGAGCTCCCGCCCCGCTGTACGAGCAGAAGGAACACCTGGACATGTCGCTGTCACCGCCTCCGGACTGGAGGTTCATCCGCGGGAAGGACTATCTCTACTTCACCGTCCAGGCCTCCCGAGGCTGCCCCAACAGGTGCGACTTCTGCAATGCGGTCCAGCTCGTGGGCAGAAGATATCGCCACAAGTCGGTCGAGCAGGTGCTGCAGGAGGTCGAAAACGCCCGCAGGATGGGGGCCGAAACGGTCTTCTTCTCCGAGGACAACTTCTTCGTCAACCGGGCATTCACCCGGGAGCTTCTGCAGGCCCTCATCGACTGGAATACCCGCCAGGCCCGTCCGCTCTCCTTCAGTTGCCAGGCCTCGGTCACTGTCGGTGCCGACGAAGAGATCGTGAAGCTCATGGCCGATGCCCGGTTCTCGGTCGTATTCCTGGGCGTCGAAAGCCTCAGTGCCGACTGCCTGACCGAGGTCAACAAGGGCCACCTTGCCCGCTACGATGCCCGCACCACGGTCACCACGCTGTCACGCTACGGGATCATCCCGTTCATCGGGTTCATCGTCGGCTTCGACCATGACACCCCGGCCACCTTCGACGAGTTGGAGCGCTTCCTCGAAGAAACCGGAAGCCCCATCGCAAAAATCAGTGTGCTCAATGCCCCGGAAGGCACCCCTCTCTTCCTTCGCCTGAAGGAGCAGGGACGCATCGCGGAGGAATTCGCAGGCATCTGGCACTTCTCCACCAACATCGTGCCGACGGCCATGCCGCTCAAGGTGCTCCTCGAGAACCACCGGGCGTTGTTCCGCAGCCTCTACGAACCGGAGAGTTTCGAGCGGCGCACCCTGGCCTGGCTCGACGGGGTGAAGTACCGCAGCCCCCTGTACGGAAACGCCCGCACCAACTGGCCCAAGATGCTCAAGGCCGTCCACATCTTCCGGTTCTTCATGGCCCACCCGGAGAAGAGCGTCCGCAAGATGTTTCTTCGAATCCTCCGCACGACCTGGAAGACCAATCCCCGAGGCCTCAAGAAGGCCATCACCATCCTGTCGCAGTTCCCGCACTACTACGCCTTTTCGCACGACGCAAAGTGGTACGAGGCGGGGAAGTAATCCTGGGCAGCCTCCTATGCAATGGAGCAGTGAGCCGTGGGCAGTGAGCAGCGGGCCAAAGGCCTTTGGCGCAGTGGCGGATGCAACGGCCACGGCTTCGGAAGAGACAGGCCACCGAGCGGCGCGCAGCTCACCGACTGAGTCATCTTGGATTGGCTGCGGGTGCGGTCGCCTGAGGCAAGATGGTGCCGGGTCCGCCCCGGCTACATGCTCTGCTTTTCCTTGAGCAGGTTGGCCACGACACCCGGATCCGCTAGGGTGGAGGTGTCGCCCAGGTTCTCGGTCTCGTTGGCCGCGATCTTGCGCAGGATGCGGCGC
Organism: Deltaproteobacteria bacterium; assembly: GCA_016875215.1. GTDB lineage: Bacteria > Myxococcota_A > UBA9042 > CAIXZC01 > CAIXZC01 > CAITUV01. The sequence continues at coordinate 1,355 of VGRX01000365.1, read as the reverse complement.
ATGATCTTGCCCGAGCGGGTCTTGGGAAGGCCGGGGGCCCAGTGGATCACGTCCGGGGCCGCGATGGCGCCGATCAGCTTGCGCACATGGGCGACGAGCTCCTTCTTGAGCTCCGGCTTGTACTCGAAGCCGTCCTTCAGGGTGACGTAGGCGTAGATGCCCTGGCCCTTGATCTCGTGGGGGTAGCCCACGACAGCGGCCTCGGCAACGGTCTTGTGCGCCACGAGCGCGCTCTCGACCTCGGCGGTGCCCATGCGGTGCCCGGACACGTTGATGACGTCATCCACGCGGCCGGTGATCCAGTAGTAGCCGTCGTTGTCGCGGCGGGCGCCGTCGCCGGTGAAGTAGTACCCCTTGAACATCGAGAAGTACACTTCCTGGAACCGGTCGTGGCTGCCGTACGTGGTGCGGAGGTGTCCCGGCCACGGGGCCTTGATCGCCAGGATGCCGGACACTCCGTTGCCCTGGAGCTCCTTGCCGGTCTCGTCCAGGATGACCGGCTCGACGCCGAAGAAGGGCAGGGTGGCCGAGCCCGGCTTCGTGGGGATGGCGCCGGGGAGCGGCGTGATCAGGATGCCGCCGGTCTCGGTCTGCCACCAGGTATCCACGATGGGGCAGCGCTCGTCGCCGACGTTGGTGTGGTACCACTGCCACGCCTCGGGGTTGATCGGCTCGCCGACCGTTCCGAGCAGGCGCAGGGTCTTGCGGCTCGTGGCCTTGACGGGGTCGACGCCCATCTTCATGAGGGCCCGGATCGCGGTGGGGGCGGTGTAGAAGGTGTTGACGCCCCACTTGTCCACGACCTGCCAGAAGCGGCCGGCATCCGGGTAGGTGGGGATGCCTTCGAACATCATGGTCTGCGCGCCGTTCAGGAGCGGTCCGTACACGATGTAGCTGTGCCCGGTGACCCAGCCGATGTCCGCGGTGCACCAGTACACGTCGCCGTCGTGGTAATCGAACACGTACTTGTGGGTCAGGGCGGTGAACACCATGTAGCCGCCCACGTGGTGCTGCACGCCCTTGGGCTTGCCCGTGGAGCCGGAGGTGTAGAGGATGAACAGCGGGTCCTCCGCGTCCATCCACTCGACGGGGCAGCCGGCCTTGGCCGTGGCCATCAGGTCGTGCCACCACAGGTCGCGGCCTTCGGTCATCATGCACTCGATGCCCTTGCCGTCGCCGATGCGCTTGACCACGATGAGCTTCTCGACCGTGACGCCTTCCTTGATGGACAGCGTGCAGGCCTCGTCCGCGATCTGCTTCAGCGTGATGGGCTTGGCCCCCCGGAAGGCTCCGTCCGAGGTGATGAGGAGCTTGCACTTGGAATCCACGATGCGGTCCTTGAGCGACTCGGCGGA
>VGRX01000364.1 GCA_016875215.1 Deltaproteobacteria bacterium | reverse complement strand
CCGCACAGACCGCCGCAGCCGTCGTCGCCGCACTGCTTGCCCGCACATTGCTGGACGCAGAGGCACTTCCCGGTCTTCGGGTCGCACGTTCCCGTGGATGGGCAGGCGGAAAGCACCTTCTCCGTGCACGGGTCCGCATCCACGTTGCCGCAGACCCACTCGTGCGTCGCCTCCTTGCTGCAGCCCGATGTCCCCTGAACGCACTCGTTCACGCACTGGCCGCAATCCGCGCCGTATCCGCACGAGAAGTAGCCGGGCGAATCGTACCACCGGCAGCAGCCGCCCGTGCAGGGCTGCGTGTACAGCTCCCCATTGAAGCAGTAGGAGAGCGTGGTCCCGTTGCATGCCCCCTCGTAGGAGATCCCCTGGCACTTGTCTTCGGCAAGCGACCAGACGTCGACCTGCAGGTCGTCGAACCAACACCCGCCGGCCTGGCACGGAAGTCCTGCGGCCGCACCGTTGTCGTAGGCGTAGAAGCCGACGCGGCCGTTGGGCAGCGGTTGTCCATCGGTTACGGAGACGGCCGTCTCTCCGTCCGAAAACTGGCCGTCCGAGTTGACGTCCAGCTCGACCGTGACCGCGCTTCCGTTGACCGTGATTCGAACCGAGTGCTCCTTGCTGATTTCGTAGGTCAGGGCGCTCTGTCCGAGCAGCGACGGACTCCCGCTCGAAATGCGGTAGAGGCGGCTGCCCACGTAGGTCTGAGCGCAGGGAGGATTGGGAGCGTACTCCCGCGACATCGTGTACAGGTAGAAGTTCGCGTTGTTCCGGTATCGAAACACGAACCCGAACGTGTCGTTGTCCTCGTTCCGGAAGCGGGCGGTGAGCTGGTAGTCCTTCCAGAGGATCGATCCCCCCTGGACGTGGTTGTCCACCGGATCGGAGCCGCTGCAGTTGGTGCCGACGTAGTAGTTGTAGCCGCAGTTGTTCTCGTTCGAGCACCCGTCGGTCGTACCGCAGCCGTCATCCGTCAGCGGTGCGACGCCCCCGTTGAGCGCAGTCGTCCAGGTGTCGCCGCAATAGGAGTAGAACCAGCCGTCATTGCCGCCGAACGCCGCATAGTCGGTGTCGAACGTGTTGACGTATGTGAACCCCAGCGCAGACGCGCCGACCAGGCACGACGAAAGCAGAGTCAGACCGGAAAGGAGCGACCGGAGCCGAGCCGAGCAACGCATGGAATACCTCCCGGAGGGATGATCACGTCCCAGACGGCAACTCGGGATCCTACACATTCAGCCGCCCGGAAACAACACGTGCACCAGTCCCGTTTCCGCCATCAACTCCAGCGTTGCCCTGGCACACTGACCGCGGGCAGTCGCCGGCCATCCCCCTTCACGAGCTACCTGGGCAGGGCGAGGATGGCGGAATGGACGGCTCGCACTTCGCCGGCGGCATCCCCCGGACCCAGGATATCGGTGGACGGCAAGTCCAGCACGCAGCCCGCGGCAACGAGCCTCTTGGACGAGCCGCCGTCCATGTTGATCGCGTCGGTACACCCCGCGGCCCGCAGCACGCTCGACAGATCGGAAAGGGTCAGCCCGACGGCCCGGTCGAAGTTCCTCCCGTCGACGGCGGCCACGATCACCTCGTGGTCCGCCGTCAGCCCCAGTGCGAGACGAGGCAGCAGGTTCTGATCGCCGGTCTCGTCCTGTGTGAAAGTGAGGGGCTCTGCCAGTCCGGTGAAATCCTCCTCTGCGAGCGGCAGGACGATGCGGCCACCCGACAGCAGCGTGGGGCCGCCCGCCATCGCCTGCGCAACCTCGGCCCCGGGCCTTGCGGCGAACCTGAAACCGACAGCGGTCCCGGCGGCAAGCGAGCCCGCCAGCCCCTCCCAATCACGTCCGGCCGGAAGGCTCAGCACAAACCCCCCTGACGGAATGCGGCCCCCCCCGGAAAGGCTTTCCAGGTACCGTCCGGCGGAGAACCGGAGTACCGGCCCCGGAAGTCCCTCGACGACCGCCCCGTGCGCTCGATGGAACACGACCGGAGCACGGGCAGCCACGGGCTTCGAGTTCACCGCCCCCGGCCGAAGCTCGAGCCCTCCGGGCAGCTCGATGACCACATCCTTCATCCCGAAAGGCCTGAAGTGCACCCGCCCCTCGGCATCCTGGACAAAGGCGGGCCGGCGGTAGAGCGGTGGCACGACGACCCGACCGTCGGTCACCAGCAGGCCGACCGGGTCATGACGACGGGCAGGCGGTTCGATGTCCGGCTCGGAATACAGGAAGAACCCCCCGGACAGGGCCGCCACGGCTCCGCACGTTCCCGCCAGTTCCTCGAGCACGGCGCCTTCGCCGGACGCATCCCGGGCATCCAGGCAGCGGAACGTGAACCGGAAGCGATCGAACCGAAGCAGCGACATCCGCGTCGGACCCCGCCGCGTCATCCCCTCGATCGCAAGGGAGAACAGCCCGCGGGCCAGGCGCTTCCATCGGCTCCGCTGCACCAGCTCCCACGGAGCGGGCAGCTTTCCGGTTCCATCGGCCTCGGTGTGATGGAGCACCGCAGCCTGACTGTAACAGAAGTCGATCAGCGCTCGCAGGCGTATGGCCGCTGCCTCTGCCGCAAGAAGCTCGTCCAGGCGGGCGACAAAGGCCGTCCGAAGGAGTCGCCCGGCCTCGAGTCGCCGCGCAACCTGCTCGAGGAGGGTGAGCACCGCACCGCACCGGCGGCCGAACATGGCGGCCTGGGCCTCATCGACCTCCCGTGAGGCTGCCGCCTGCACGCGGGACGGCAGCCCGCCCGCAAGAGCCTCGGCGGCCCGCTCCACGTCAGCAAAGGCGGGGGCCGGCAACTCGCTCCCGGGCGCCAAAGCCCCGAACGCCGCGACGGCCTTGAGCAGCCGCGGCGGCAGACCCCTCTCCGAGACAAACGCGGCACACGCAGTGGTCCACCCCGAGGGGATCATCCGAATCTCCTGGTCTTGCACCGACAACTCCAACGGAACCGGCCTGGACGCACGGCCCGAACCGGGACTCCCCAATCGTCCGCCTTCCGTCCGCTGGCCACGCCAGCCTCCAGCCTCCGGCCCATGAGCGCTGCCCGAGGCAGGCATGAGGGCATGTGTACCACTGCGGCCCGCCGGCGGCAACCGGTGAGAATGTTCTTCCGCCGATCGGTCGATACGTGTACGATGCACTCGTCCCCCGGCTGGACGGGGCATGGAGGGGAGAACATGCGCAGTGCAGGGGCGGATGCGTGGAGCACATGCCGGACCGCAGCCGGCTTCGTCGTCCTGGTGATGGGAGCTCTGTCGTATTCGTTGCCGGTCCTGGCGCAGGAGCCCGGCACGGCGGCCGGGGCGGCCATGGTCGAGCCGGCAGCGCTCGAGCGGGCCGTCGATGCCTCGGCCCGCGGCCCGGTGCTGCTGGCCGAGCGCTCCGGGCAGAAGCTGGCGGACCCGTTTTTTGCCGAGGGGAAGCTCCGACTGGCCGTGCCTGGTGCGTTTCGCGGCCTGGCCCGCGTCGAGAAGCCCGGGCATCCGGTGTTCGATCCCGGGAGCGACGCGTGGTTTGCGTCGGCCAACGGGCAGCTCGTCCGGCTCGAGGCGGACGGGCGGCTCGTCGTCGTTGCGGACGACTTCCAGGGGCTGGACGTTGACGTGCGGTACGCCCAGGGGCTGGCCGTTTCCCGTGAAGGGGGCGAGCGGATCGTTCTTCACCGGTTCGGGTCTTGGGGGGATTCCCGGACGACTCTGCTGACCGGCGACGGGTTCTTCTACCCGAGGTTCTCGCCGGACGGGTCGCGAATTCTCGTGGCGGAAAGCCGGACGGGCGGGGGGCGCCTGTGGGTGACCGATCTCGATGGCGCCACGTGGGACGTGGGGCAAGGATATGGGGCCTCGTGGCTCCCGGACAGTTCGGGGATCGTCTTTGCCCGTACGACGAACGACTCGGTGCGCATCACCTCGGCCGAGCTGTGGAAGCTGGACCTGGCAAGCGGCAAGGAGACCCGACTGAGCGACACGACCGGGCTGGCGGAGATCGAGCCGGTCGTCACCCCCGACGGTCGTCACGTCGTGTTCGTCGATGCATTCACCGGGAAGGTGTTCCTGTCCCGCCTGTCTGCAGCGGCCCAGGAGGTGACGCAATGAAGACGGCCCGCTTCCTCATCGCTGCCGCAGCGTGCGCGGCCTGGCTGTTCCTGCCGGCTGCCGTGTCCGCACAGAAGATCTTCCTGAATCCCAGCAACCAGTTCTCCAATCCGGTCGCAGGCGGCGGAAACGAAGCCGAATACGCGCTCATCTACTGCAACAAGGCCAAGCCGATCATCGAGGGGGGCGGTTTCAACGTCAAGATCGACCAGGACTTCAACAACGCTCCCGGGAATGCCAACTCCTGGGGTGCGGACGCATTCATCAGCGTGCACACCAACGCAGGCGGAGGGCACGGCACCGAGACCCTCTACAAGACGGACGGCGGCAAGAAGCTTGCTGCCGCAGTGCAGAATGGGCTGCTGGCCAACCTGCCGTACCAGGACCGCGGGCTCAAGCTGCGGACCGATCTGTACGTGCTGAACAAGACGAACATGTACGCGTGCCTGACCGAGGCGGTGTTCCACGACTGCGCCACGAACTCCGGTCCGCAGGGCCACCCGCCGTCGGAATCCAACTTCCTGAAGAGCGCGGACGGCCAGAACAAGATCGCTGCCGGCATCGCCACCGGGGCATGCGCGTATTTCGGGAAGAGCTGCAGCGGCAACCCGCCCCCTCCGGCCAAGGGCTGGTACAAAGGGGTCGTGT
>VGRX01000363.1 GCA_016875215.1 Deltaproteobacteria bacterium | reverse complement strand
GGGATCTCCAACGTGGTGGATGCCACCAACTTCGTGATGCTCGACGTGGGCAACCCGACGCACGCGTTCGATGCCCGCTTCATCGAGCAGGATACGATCGTGGTGCGCCGTGCCCGGCCCGAGGAGATCCTGGTCACGCTGGACGGATGGGAGCGGCACCTCCTGCCCGATGACGTGGTGATTGCCGATGGTGCGAAGGGAGTGGCGCTGGGCGGCGTGATGGGGGGCGAGAACAGCGAGATCAAGGACGATACGAGCCGCATCGTCCTGGAGGCAGCGTGCTTCCAGGCGTCGGCCATCCGCAGGACGTCGTCCAGGCTCCAGCTCCGCACCGAAGCATCGGCCCGCTTCGAGAAGGGGTTGGACATGCAGTCGCCGGTGGAGGCGACTGCGCTGTTCGCCCGGCTCATGGCCGAGGTGGCGCCGGGCTCCCGTGTGGCGAGCCGCTTCTACAACGTGTCGGTGCCCGAGCCTGCGGCCACGGTGATCCGGGTCTCTCCGGAGTTCATCCGCCGCAAGCTCGGAGCCGACATCCCGGATTCCGCCATGAAGGGGATGCTCGAGGGAATCGAGTTCGACGTCGAGGAGCGGGGAGGGGAATTCCACGTCACGGTCCCCTCGTTCAGGGCCACGCGTGACATCCGGATCCCCGAGGACATCGTCGAGGAGATCGGGCGGATCTTCGGCTACGACAACATCGCGCCGGTCCCCTTGCTGGCAGCGGTCGCCCCCCCTCCGGCGACGGTCAGCCGGGATCTCGAGGCCAACGCCCGTCAATCGCTGGTCACCAGCGGCTACAACGAGGTCATGACGTACTCGTTTGCATCCGCCGCGACCGCAGAGGCCATCGGATTCTCCCTGGAAGGCGCGGTCGCAGTGGCAAACCCGATCTCGTCCGACCTGCCTGCCCTGCGCCGGAGCCTGGTTCCCAACCTGCTCGCCCTGGCGGTGAAGAACGGACAGCTCAGGGACGACTTCCGCCTGTTCGAGACGGGCCGGGTCTTTCTTGCGGCGCAGGAGAATGGGCAGATCCCTCTCCAGGAAAGGAGGATCGCAGGTATCCTCTACTCGAAGAATGCGGACGGCTTCGAGTTGTATCGCAACGTGCGCTCCCACGTCGAGGCGCTCTTCCACCGACTCGGACGCGGGGAGGCCCGGATGGTCGAGGCCGGTGATGCGTGGCTGGCCCCGTGGGTGGTAGCGGACAAGGCCCGGGGGATCGTGTTCTCCTCGCAACTCGGCACGCCGATCGGAGTGGTGGGCATGCTCAGCCCCGTGGTGCGCGACCGGTTGAAGCTGCGCGGCAAGGTGGCCTTCTTCGAGATCAACCTCGAGCCGGTGTTCACCGCCGCGGAAGTGGTCCGCAAGTTCAAGCCGCTGCCCCGGTTCCCTGCCATCCAGAACGACCTGTCGGTGCTGGTCGCCCTGGATGTCCCGTACGAGAAGGTCGCAGGGACGGTCCGCGATGCGGGGGGACCGCTGCTGGACGAGATGGATCTGTTCGCCATCTTCCGCGGGGGGCCGATCCCGGAAGGGAAGAAGAGCCTCTCGTTCCACCTGCGTTTCCGGAGCCCGGAGCGGACGCTCCAGGATCAGGAGGTCGAGCCGGTGGTCAAGGGAATCCTCGCTGCCCTGCGGGAGAAGGTCGGAGGTGAAATCCGAGAATGAGGGCCCCCACACACAGCCCCGACCACGCGGGAGGGGCCCCGCGGATCCGCTTGCAGGCGCCAGCCATGAGACGTGAGTCCGGGCCATGCTGAACGACGACAACCGTCCCCACGTGCTGCTGGTGAGCAAGCCGGTCGTTCCGCCCTGGAACGACAGCAACCGGAACCTGGTGCGGGATCTGGTTGCGGGCGGGGGCCGGTATCGCTACCACGTTCTCACCACGCCCGGGGCCGGCCCGAACCAGGGGGATGCCATCCGCGAGCCCGTCTACTCCGGGGCCGGCTCGCACTCGCCGGGGCTGAAGCAGAACCTCTCCGTGTTCCTCAGGCTCCTGAAGCCGGATTCCATTCCCTTCTACCACTTCTTCTTCGCTCCCAACCGCAGGACGTCCCAGCTCGTGAGGCTGGCGCTGGGGATGAAGCGGCGCCGGCGCGTGGTGCACACCATCTGCAGCGCTCCGGCCCGCTACGACGGGCTCGACCGACTGATGTTCGCGGACCGGGTGGTCGTGCTCTCCGAGCACACGAAGCGCCAGGTGGAGGCGGCTACCGCGAGGCCGGTGACCCTGATACCGCCCTCGGTCCCGCTCGGCCCCCCGGTATCCGAAGAGCGCAAGGCCGGGATCCTGTCTGAGCTCGAGTTGCCTCAACGGCCGCTCGTGCTGTACGCGGGCGACTACCAGTTCTCGAATGCCGCTGCTCAATGCGTCCGCGCCTTGCCTGCCATGCTGGAGGACAACGATGCTCACTTCGTGTTCGCCTGCCGGGTGAAGCAGGAGAAGAGCCGGGACGTGGAAGCCCGGCTCAAGGAGGAGGTGCAGGCCCTGGGGCTCGGCGCTCGGGTCTCGTTCTTCAACGAGGTCTCGGACATGGAGGCACTTGCCGCTGCCGTGACGCTCCAGGTCCAGCCTGCGGACAGCCTCTATGCCAAGATGGACTTCCCGCTGGTGCTCCTGGAGTCGATGCGGGAAGGGGTGCCGGTGGTGGTCAGCGACTACGGCCCGCTCCCCGAGCTCCTGGCCGGTACCGACGCCGGCCTGGTCGTGAGGACCGGCGCTCATGCGGCCCTGGCTGCCGCTGTGCAGGCCCTGGTCACGGATCCGGTGCGCCGCACCTTCATGGGGGAGATCGCCCGCGGCCTGGTGCGCACCCGCTTCTCGCAGCAGGCCATGGCGTCATCGTACGAGGATCTCTACGATTCCCTTTGCCAGGCGGGGGGGGACAGGTGAGGACATGACACGGCTCGACAACACCAGCTACTACGATCGTTTCGCACACGGCTACGAGGACGAGCGGCACAAGCGGTACCCCCGCTTCCTGGACGAGAGCGAGCTTGCTGCGGCGGCGCCGTACTGCACCGGCAGGCGCGTGCTGGAGGTGGGATGCGGCACGGGGCTCGTTCTCGAGCCGTTGTCCCGCATGGCGAGCAAGGCCGTGGGCATCGACATCTCGCCGGGGATGCTGGCCAGGGCGAAGGAGCGGGGCCTTGAGGTCCATGAGGCCTGTGCGACCGCCCTCCCCTTCCCGGATGCCAGCTTCGACTGCGTCGTGTCATTCAAGGTGCTGGCCCACGTCGAGGCGATCCAGGCAGCGCTGGCCGAGTGCTCACGGGTGCTCGCTCCGGGCGGCCACCTCGTGCTCGAGTTCTACAACCGGCACTCGCTGCGTCACTTCGTCAAGATTGTGAAGCCGGCCCAGAAGATCGCGGCGGCCACGACCGATGACCACGTCTACACCCGGTTCGACACGCTGGCCGACATCCGCGGCTATCTGCCGGGCACGGTACGCATCGTGGAGACGGTCGGGATCCGCTGCCTCGCTCCCACCTACCACCTCTTCAACCTTCCGGTGGTGGGCAAGCTCACCGACCGTATCGAGCGCATGGTGCAGCGCACCCCCATCGGCAGGTTCGGCGGCTTTCTGATCGTGGTCGCGCGGAAGGACTGAACAGGATCTTCCCATCCGAGCTTCAAACAGGGTCGGGGCATTCGTCGAGCGCCGCCGGGCAAGGAAGACACGGCCGGGACGCATCGGCTCTCTCGGTGCGATCGACTCATTCAGGCACGGGTCCTATGTCTGCGTCCGAATTCAACTGGTCTATTTCATGGCGGGCCCTATGTTCAGCCCTTCAGCACTCCCAGCGGCTTGAGGCGGGCGACGGGCAATGCGAGACCGGCCTTCTCGACGACCCGGACCACGTCCGAGACGTCCTTGTAGGCCTGGGGGAACTCCTCGCGCAGCGTCGTACGCCCCGCGGCCCGGACGTAGATGCCCTGCTTGAGCAGCTCGTCGTCGATGCGGCGTCCCTGCGTGGCCTTGAGCGCCTGGTTGCGCCCGAGCACGCGGCCGGCACCGTGTGCGCAGCTCCCGAACGTGCGGTCGAGCGCACCGGCAGCCCCGACGAGCACGTAGGAGCAGCGCCCCATGTCCCCCGGAATGAGCACGGGCTGGCCGATCCCCCGCAGCGAATCGGGCACCAGCGGATGTCCGGGTGGCAGCGCCCGGGTTGCCCCCTTGCGGTGGACGCAGAGCCGCTGCCGCCGCCCATCGACCTCGTGCTCCTCGAGCTTGGCGATGTTGTGGGCCACGTCGTAGACGACTCGGACGCCCAGCTCGCCGGAAGAGCGACGGAAGAATGCCTCCATCCCCTCCCGAAGGAAGTGCGTGATCATCTGCCGGTTGGCGAAAGCGTAGTTCGCCGCACAGGCCATCGCGGCCAGGTAGCGCTTCCCCTCGGGCGACTTGAGCGGCGCGCACACGAGCTGCTTGTCGGGTAGCGGGATGTCGTAGCGCCGCGTCGCAGGCATGAGCTCTTCGATCGATTCCGAGCAGACCTGGTAGCCGAATCCCCGGCTGCCGGTGTGGATTCCCACCACGACCCTGCCGGGATAGAGCCCGAGCTGGTCCGCCTGGGTCTTCCGGATCACCTGGTCGACGTAACCCACCTCGACGAAGTGGTTGCCGGAGCCGAGCGTACCGAGCTGGTCCTTCCCACGCTCGTATGCCCGCGAGCTGACGGCATCGAAGTCCGCGCCGGGGATGCAGCCGGAATCCTCGATGCGGGCGAGATCGCCC
>VGRX01000362.1 GCA_016875215.1 Deltaproteobacteria bacterium | reverse complement strand
CCCCGAGAGGATATAGCAGTTGTCGCACGAGGGTTTCAGCTCGTCCACGGCGGCCTCGTTCACGGTGCGGAACGGGGGCTCGACGACTTCCGGAAGCACCTCTTCGCCCTGCATGTCCGTGGGCACGGTTCCGTCCGGGGCGTCCGGCAGGATTGTCCCGTCGGGGGCGTCGGGCGGCAGCACGGAATCGGGCAGGTCCGGCAGGACCATCCCGTCGGCCAGGTCGGTCGGCGAGGATTCGTCGGTCGTTGTCCCGGTGTCGCCGGCAGTCACGTCGGCCGGCTTCGACGACGAGGAGCATCCGGGCCACAGGAGCGCAGCAAGCAGTATGGCGGCAAGGAATCTCATTGTTTCCTCCGAAACGAGCATTCGCAAGGTCTGGTGTAGCAGGGGAGGGGGGCGTAGTCAATCGCGCATCCCATGATTGATCTGCGCTCCTTGTCGAGAGGACCTGTCCGGGCCTCTTGACAACGCGGGAGCGGTGCTGCTCTACTCGGCATTGACCCGGAGGGGAACAATGGCGCACGCGTCGGAAGAGATTCGAGAGTTGTCGGAGTCGCTGGATGACAGCCCATTCTACAACGAGGACATCGCACCGGTCCCCCGCAGCGGGCGGAAATGGGGCAAGTGGGACATCGCGGCACTGTGGGTGGGGATGAGCGTGTGCATCCCGACCTACATGCTGGCAGCATCGCTCATTGGCGGCGGGATGAACTGGTGGCAGGCAATCCTTACCGTGACTCTCGGAAATACCATCGTGCTGGTTCCCATGGTGCTCGTCGCACACGCCGGGACACGCTACGGGGTGCCGTTCCCGGTGCTGGCGAGGGCGGTTTTCGGGCTCCACGGCGCCAACATCCCGTCGGTGCTGCGGGCCATCGTCGCGTGCGGATGGTTCGGGATCCAGACCTGGATCGGCGGGGCAGCGATCCACCAGCTCATGGCCGCGGGGTTCGACTGGTGGGCCGCACTGCCGGTGGTGGATCTCGGGTTCGTGGGGAAGATGAGCCTCGGCGCATGGCTCGGGTTCGCCATCTTCTGGGCCATCAACATGGCCATCATCTGGCGGGGTATCGAGTCGATCCGGTGGATGGAGAACCTGGGCGCTCCCTTCCTTCTGATCATCGGGTTGGGGTTGCTGGCATGGGCATGGACCAGAGCCGGGGGGTTGGGTCCCATGCTGTCCGCACCCGACCGTTTCGGCACGACCGGGGAGTTCCTCGCGTTCTTCTTTCCCGCGCTGACGGGCATGGTCGGGTACTGGGCCACGCTGTCACTCAACATTCCGGATTTCAGCCGCTATGCGAGGAGTCAGCGGGACCAGGTGCTTGGCCAGGCACTGGGGCTGAACACTACCATGCCGCTGTTCGCGTTCATCGGGGTTGCCGTGACGTCTGCCACCGTCGTGATCTTCGGCGAGGAGATCTGGAACCCGGTGGATCTGCTGGCCCGGTTCGACTCGGTACCGGTCGTGGTGTTGTCCATGATCGCGCTGGCTGTAGCGACTCTCACGACCAACCTCGCTGCCAACGTGGTGGCACCTGCGAATGCGTTCACGAACCTGGCGCCGAAGCGAATCAGCTTCCGGGCGGGAGGCATGGCCACCGGCATCATCGGCATCCTGATGATGCCATGGAAGCTGATGGCCGATCCGACCGGCTACATCTTCACCTGGCTCATCGGCTACTCGGCTCTCCTGGGTCCCATCGCAGGCGTGCTCATCTGCGACTACTTCGTGCTCCGCCGGATGGAGCTGTCCCTGGCCAGTCTCTACAGGCCGGGGCCGTACAGCTATGTCCGAGGGTTCAACCCGAAGGCCGTGGCCGCGCTTGCGGCCGGCATCGCCCCCAACGTCCCGGGGTTCCTGGGGACCATCGGCGTTGCCGCGGTTCCGCAGTTCTGGATGGATCTATACGCGTACGCGTGGTTCGTCGGCTTCGCAGCCCCCTTCGGCGTGCTGTGGGCATTGGAGGCCGGCCGCCATGGGCGTTGAGCATCCTTCGGCCCCGGGGCTGTTGCACACGCTCCGCCCGGCGCCCTCCTGGTCCGCCCACGCGGCGGCAGCCGCCGCGTATTGGATTCTCGTGGCCGCCGCGGGGTTGGGCATGTTCGCGGTGGTGCGAACCGGCGATGTCCCCCCTGCGGCGCCGGCCGAAGGAGCGGGCCTGCAATCCATGGTGGGACGGCGGTCGGAGGCGCTGGTGATCGGTGGAACCGGGACCGGCCTTGCCGTGCTCGAGGTCCTGTCTCGTGAGTTCGAGAAGGAGACCGGTATTTCGGTGAGCGTCGCATCGAGCATCGGCTCATCGGGCGGGCTGGCCGCGCTGGTTGCCGGGGCGGTGGATCTCGCGTGGGTATCGCGGCCGCTCAAGCCCGGCGAGCTGGAGAAGCTCAGAGTCGTGGAGCTGGCGCAGGCCCGGGTCTTCCTGGCCGGTGGACGGCTGGCGGATCCGTCACCGCTCCTCCCCGGGGAGGTGGCCGACCTCTACCTGGGACGCCGCGAGGTGTGGCCGGACGGGACACCGGTGGTGGTCGTGCTGAGGGAGCCTGGCGACTCCGGGACACTGGCGTTCGGTGAGATCGTCCCCGGATTCGCGGCCGCACACGAGTGGGCCGTCGAGTCGCGCTTCTGGCGGGTGGAGCTCTCCGACCTGGCCATGCAGCGCGCCCTGCTGGACTGCCCCGGAGCGGTCGGCCTGTTCGACCTGGGCGCCAAGCGCGGGCTCGACCTGGCCCTGAAGGAAATCCCGGTCCTCTCCGGCCCTGGGGGGAATGAGCTGATTCCGGTGCGGCCGCTGTCGCTCGTCTCGCACCTGGACAGGGTTGACCCGAGGGTGGACCGCTTCATCGAGTTCGCGACCGGAGCCTCTGCGGGCCGCCTTCTCGCGGAGTGGGGCTACCAGGCTCCCCGAGTGGGGGGCGCGCGATGAGCCCTTCCCGGCTGACCGTCAACGACCTTCCCAGCGTGCGCCTGACGCGAATCACGCTGCCCGTTTCCCTCCTGGCGGCGCTGCTCGTGGCACTGGGGGCGCCCCTGGCCTGGTTCTTCCTGAGCCTCGACGCTGCCCGGACCGAGGTGCGTACGGTGGCCGAGCGGGCGGCAGCACAGGTGAGGCGGCTTGCAGAGGAATCTCCCGACCTCTGGGCATACAACACGCCCAAGATGTCCGAATACCTGGGCCGGTCGAGGGGCGGTGCTCCTTTCTCCATCCGGGTATTGGACTTGAGGGGACGGCCCGTGTACTCGCGGGACGCGGAGGGCAATCCCCAGGTCTGGGAATGGGCCGAAGTCGCCTACGGGGGGCGGACACAGGCGGTCGTGGTGGCCGGATTGCCGGTGGAAAACCTCGTCATGCAGGGGATGGGACTGCTCGTCGGGTTCTCTCTGCTCGGATTCCTGCTCGGGGCAGTGCTGGGTGTCCTTCCCCTGACGGTGCTGAGGCGGGCCGAAGGCCGCCTCCTCGAGGCCCTCGAGCGCCTGCACGCAGCCCGCACGGACCTGACTGCTCTGAACGCGGACCTCGGACGTCGTGTAGACGAGAAGACCGCCAGCCTGCGGGCGGCCCATCGACTCCTGGAGGAGCAGCAGGAGCACCTCCGCCGGCTCGCCGCGACCACCTTCTCCGGCCAGGAGGAGGAACGACAGATCATTGCCGCGGACCTGCACGACAGCGTCGGCCAGCTCCTGACCGCAGCCCGGATCAACCTGGAGAGCGCATCCGCCCTGGCCGCGGAGTTGGACTCCGGGCCTCCGCCGGGCACGGGGATGCGGCTTTCGAAGATGCTGAACGACACGGCCAGGCTCGTGGACGAGACGACCGAGCGCATCCGCCAGGCCATCCGCGTGCTGGGCACTCCGCTGCTCGACCAGGGGGGGCTCGAGCCCGCGCTGCGAGCGCTGGTGGCCAACTTCGCGCATGCATCGTGCGTCGTGGAGGTGACCGGCGTGCCCGACCCGGCCGTGGCGATTCCTCCCGCGGTCCAGAGCTGCGCGTTCCGGGTCGTGCAGGAGGCGTTGACCAACTCCATGCGCCACGGCAGCCCGGCGCGGGTGGTCATTGCCCTGGAGGAGCGTGGGGGCTTGCTCGAAGTGACCGTGAGCGACGACGGAGCAGGTCTTGCCGTGCCGCTGACGCCCGGGCTCGGCCTCAGGTCGATGAAGGACCGGGTTGCACTGCTGGGCGGAGAGGTGGACATCGGTTCCGGGGAGGCCGGCCGGGGCACGCGGGTCAGGGCCGTCCTGCCACTTGGGGCCCCCGCAGATGAACGCGGATCAACACACAGCCCCGACCACGCGGGAGGGGCCCGCACAGGCGATCGCGGATCGAACTGGACCGGGAAGGGGGGGCCCCGTTGACTGAACCGAACATCAGGGTCGCCATCGTGGAGGACCACACCGTGGTGCGCCAGGGGCTGGTCTCGCTCCTGGGGGCGCAGTCGGGGCTCGAGGTCGTCGGGCACGGCGGCTCGGGGTTCGAAGGGCTTCGCCTCGTGCGTGAGCATCGTCCGGACGTCCTCGTGCTCGACCTGAGCCTGCCGGACATGAGCGGGATCGACGTGATTGCCGAGGTGACCCGTGACCTTCCCTCGTGCAGGGTCGTGGTGCTTTCGATGCACTCCGAGGCGAGCTACGTGCGCCCCGCAATCCGGGCCGGCGCGGCCGGGTACCTGGTCAAGGGGGCGGACATCGGCGATCTCGTCGAGGCGATCCGCTGCGTCATGCGCGGAGAGCCGTTCCTCAGTCCCG
>VGRX01000361.1 GCA_016875215.1 Deltaproteobacteria bacterium | reverse complement strand
TCCCGCCCACCGGGTGGAGAGGACCTGGAGGATCGCTGTCCCCGCCAAATGCATTCCCCTCATCGCCCCCCTCGAGACGCCAGCGAACAGCGTCTGCGACGTCATGGACTTGGCGTTCCAGTTGCGCAACCGCCCAGTCCAGCAACTTGCCCATGCAGGCATCGGCATCAGCGAAGCATGCGTCCAACAACTTCGCCAGATCCTTGCTCTGGGGGTGTTCCTGAGGCCTGAGAAACTCCCTCTGTCGAAGGCGGTGGTCTTTGGCGCATTTCTCAAGCAAGAGTCGGTAGTCGTCGTCCGCCAAGTCGTATCCGTGCTCGGGCATTCCTCGAAACATCTGCCGGTTGGCTCGCCACCCTCCGTTATGGAGCAAACAGTTACGAATCAGGTAGGCGAGGCTGACTCCCCATCCGTACTGGGCCCGAAGGCTCTTGACGACTCCCAACCCGAGCCGTCGTTCAAGATTCGACAGCCCCCCTCTCACATCTTCCGCCCCCAACAAGTCGGGAAACTCCCCTCCACGAGGCGCTTTCTCGCCCGGTTCTTCCAGTAGCCACGTGTGCAGAACCTCTGTCAGGATGTCGTAGCCGCTCCATGTGGCAGCGATCCACGCCTGGAATGCCACTATCCTACGGGCATCCCGGAGCGCTCGCCGATCAAGTCCATCGCTGCTGGGCCCGTCTGCACGGAACTCGCCGACCTCTTGCTCCTCCCTACTGAGTCGCTCCAGAACCAACTTCCTGGCCTCTCGCCTGGCCAGAAGAAGTGGCAGAGCCTCATCGATGCACTGCCGTAGGCCTGTCCGGCTTTGGAGTTCTCGCAGAATCCCCTCAACGTACTGTCCGCCCGGCCCGTCAGGATTCCCCACCAATTCTGCTAGTCGCCGAACTTGCTCGTCCAGTGGTTTGAGTCGGTTGTGCACGCTGACGAGGGTCTCCTGAAGACTCATGGCTCCTCCTCCTGGGCCTCCACATCTGCCTTGGCCCCAGCCAACTCCTTCTTCGCCGCGCCCAGCTTCCAGTTCCAGAAGTCACGAAGGAGTTCGTCTGGTTCTGTGGCGAGCATGTTCTCTGCCTCGCTGACGGCCCGCTCCCATCTGGGGTGCAACTCCCCGGGCGTGCCACTCCAGAACTCGACCGGGCCGAACGACAGCCGGAAGTGGAGCGACTCTCGGATTCCAGTGTCGTTGACGCCTTCAACCGCCCGGCAGAGGGCAAGAGCGATCATCCGCCATGAATCGGACCCGAGTCCGTAGAACGCAGCAAATCGGGCCCACAGGAACATGGATGCGGCGTCCTCGGCTGCCGCATCCGCCGGGATCTGAGCCACAACCAGGGCCGGTGCCATGCTGCCGGTAGGATCCACATCGCGGACGTACTCCGGCAGGTGGTATGCCACGGCGGAGTCCTCCGTGGCCAGTCCAAGGAGGGCACGCATTGCGTCCTTGTCCCGCTGCGGGTCCAGTCTGTTGGGGGCCATCAAAGACGTGGGCTTGTTTCGGTGGGGCAAGACGTCGAATTTCTTTCGGTCCTCTTGAGACTGCAGGCTTGACGAGAGCGCCATCCGCTCCCGGACAAGACCGACAAGCCAACCGAGAGGGAGCGGCGACGAGAGCCCCTTGACCATCTGCTCCAGGTCCCACCAGGCCATCGTGTCGAGATCGTCCAGATCCTCGACGCGCACGAGCAGATGCAGGAAGAACTCCACTTCCTCATCAGCGAATCTCGTCCTCCCCTCCACCATGGCCGACTTGGCATGATAGGCCGATTGGAGCAGCGCCGAAAAGCAGTCAGTACCCTCCCCCAACGGGACCGTCCCCCAGACTTTCGATACCTCTTCCTTCCACCTCCCCCAACAGACCGGTTGGAACACCCCTAACAAGTGGAAGTACGACCGCCTCCCGCCCGCTGCGGCAAAGAGTCCCGCATGTTCCAGAAGGACTCCCATGTCCCCTGCTGTCAGCGGCCCTGCAAAGGCTGGGTGCGGATTCCCATAGACGGCGAAGATCAGGTCACGGCGACGGTCATCGCTGCTGGCCTCCTTGAGAAACCTCCTGACAGTCGTCGCCGCTTCCTTCGACTGCTTTCCCAGGCTGTCAAGCTCGTATTGCCGGAGGCTCTTCAACCACCCCCCGAGAAGGCTGGAGGCCAGATAGAACGCTCCCTCCGAGCCGCCAGACACCGCGACCAACGCTCCCTCCAGCAACTCACGGTCGGGATATCCCCTCAGCCCCAGTCCGCGACCGACGGGGTGCAAGGCAATCTGCCGTGCCGGCTCTGGCCCGAAGTACACTTCCGCCCTGGACACGAACTGCCGCACCTCAGCCCAGTCTCTGGCCTTCACCAGCTTCGTCACAAGGTCGTCTTCCGTGTGCGCCTTCGTCGCATAGTCCTCAAGCCCTTTGAACTCGGCGGCCAATCCGCTCGCCAAGAAGAGCGCCTCAGCCTTCTTGGCCAAAGCTGCACGCTCTCCGTCGTTGTCGAACCTCACATGCCAGTCCCAGATCTTTCGGGCTGCCCGGAGTTCCTCAATCGGAAGGGCCGGGTGACCGCCCAAATAGTCGACCACCCATCGTATGTTCTCCTTCAGTTCGTCGCCCAAGTCCTTGCCGGGGCCCATCCCGTCGAGGCGCGCCCTGTTTGTCTCGGAGTTGGCGTGGTGGAGGAGCCGCCAAGCCAGCAGCCTCTTGCTGCGGTGGACGCCGTCTGCTTCCAGAACTTGCCGAAGAGACAGGATCAGGAAGGCGCGCAGCTTGTCCTCAGCACTTCCTGGTGTCACGGCTCCCCGCGAGAAGGTCAGCTTCCACTTGTCCGGTCTCCCCAGTCGTTCCCGAGTGACGGCAAGAAGCGGCGTGAACAGGGCTTCCATTTCGCGCCCGTCGATGCGGTCAAGCTCACCGGTAGCCTTGAGGATACGCAGCTTCCGCTCAACTTCACGCCTGGCAGCGGGGGTGACATCTCCTCCTACAGTATTGCGGTCCTCCTTCGTCAGGAGTCGACCGAGGAGCGCTTCGGCACCACTCCCCGACCTTCTCTCCCGTTCGGCCTGCGTCGGTTCGAGCTGTGCTTCCCAGCGGACAACACGGAGCATCTCCGAGAGGATTCCCCGAAGCTCCCCGTTGTTGGCGTAGGGCGCCAGGCAGAACAGGTGCCAGCCAACCCTGCGCGCTACTTCGAAATGCCGGAAGACGTAGTCCCCAAGGCCCTCCCCCAGGGCGGGATGATCGCGCCCCGGACATGCTAGCAGCGTCGAGAGGATTGCCGTCGCATCCCCGACCCTGGCGTATCCGATCTTCGCGACTAGGTCCTGAACCCGGTGCTGGTCCCATGCATCTCCCTCTCCGGCGAGACGCTTCAGTCCCAGCATCGCCATACCCAGGAGATCGACCGGCGTGCGGTCGTGTTTCAGAACCCACTCGACGCGGGCAAGGGACTCTGCGGCCTTCTCAACAGCGGGGAACCCAGGCTTCAGCAACTCAGCCAGGACGTCCTCGAACTCGGCGGACGGCTTCCTCGCAGCCTCCCCGCCCGGGCTTGTTAGCCAGTCCAGAAGCACGTAGTCGCGGACAGCGTCGGGGGCCACGACAAGGCTCCGTGTTCTCCCAGGCCATTCCCTAGCCAGTCCGGCTCCGAGAAGGGTTTCCAGACTGCGACTCACGCCTGACCGCGGTTCGAATCCCACCCCTGCAGCGAGGTACTGAAGAACCTCCCTGTCGTCCACTCGGAGCGGCTGCAGCAGGGCCAACCACCGTGTCAGTTCCCTCGTCTTCTGCGCATCCGAAGTAGCTGCAATGCGTTCCCAGATGCTCTCCACGTATCTGCGAGCCACCTCCCGGGGACTGACGGCTCTGACCTGGTCGCAAGTCGATCCAGGCAAGCCAGATGCCACGACCATCCACATCGGGTACCGATTGCTCACTGCCACAATCCATCGTGCTCGCTGGGACCCTTCGGCCGCGCCCACATCCCACCCGAGTCTCTTCACGAGAGCATTGGCGAGGGTACGAGCAGGCCTTGCAGCCAACCGGGTGACAGGCAGGGGGGGGGCTAGACACCGTCGATCCGTGCGTGAGAACTCCCGGACGATGTCCTGTCGCCAACTGCCGGCTGCAACCAGGATCTTCCTCTTCGCTTCCGGCGCAGTGGAGAGGTGTTGGTCGATCAGCCGCTCGACTGCCCGCAGAGAAGGGGGTTCGT
Source organism: Deltaproteobacteria bacterium (assembly GCA_016875215.1). Classification (GTDB taxonomy): domain Bacteria; phylum Myxococcota_A; class UBA9042; order CAIXZC01; family CAIXZC01; genus CAITUV01. Next base: position 555 of record VGRX01000361.1, on the reverse strand, counting down.
CTACCAGCAGGAGCAGCGGCGGAGCGTAGCTCAGGAACTCATCCGACGACTCGAGTTCTCCAGCGTTGACCCATCGAACCTGCCATCCCTCATGCTCGGCGATCAGACCTGCCTCCAACAGCAGTCGGGTCTTCCCGACTCCCCCGGGGCCATGGAGAAGGAGTACCGCGTGCTCGGAACGAATGAAGTCGGCGATCCGCGACTTCTCTTCTTCCCTCCCAACAAGGTCGAGGTCGAGACCTGCCAGGAATACCTCGTTGTCCCGAAGAACGTCCTGTGCCTCCTTCAAAGACCAGAGCACATGTGTCCGCCCCTCGAAATACGCCCGAATCAGTTCCGGGCAATTCAGGATCTCCTGCTCAACCCGTTCCCTGGTCCAGAGTTCAACGTCGATCCCGATAGTCCTGAAGGCGGGGACAACATCCCCCTCCCATTTCACTCCAGCTCGGGCTGATGCGGGCAGATTCGTGACGAGGATCCAGCGGTTGACTGGGAGCCAAAGCTCATGACAGGAGTGTCCCGGTTCCCGGAATCGCCGGATCTTCTGCAGTTCCT
>VGRX01000360.1 GCA_016875215.1 Deltaproteobacteria bacterium | reverse complement strand
AAAACGCGCCCTACCGCCTCGCGCTGCGTGATGAGCCCCTCGTCGGCCATGTCCACGGCGATGCGGAGGGCCGCATACCCGGTGCGCTTGCCCGTACGCGTCTGGAGCATGAAGAGGCGGCCCTTCTGGATGGTGAACTCGACGTCCTGCATGTCCTTGTAGTGGGTTTCGAGGTTCGTGTAGATGGCCATGAGCTGCTCGAATACGTCGGGCATGGCCTCCTCGAGGGAGGGGAGCCGGGCAGCCCGATCGGCCTCGGAGACTCCCGCGTCAGCGGCGCGGCGCTGGGAATCGGCCTTGGTGAGCTCGAGCGGGGTCCGGATTCCGGCCACGACATCCTCGCCCTGAGCATTGAAGAGGAATTCGCCGTTGGGGCGGCGCTCGCCGGTACCCGAGTCGCGGGTGAAGCCGACGCCGGTGGCGCATCCGTCCCCCATGTTTCCGAACACCATGCACTGCACGTTGACTGCGGTGCCCCATTCGGCCGGGATGTTGTTCAGCTCGCGGTAGACGATGGCCCTCTCGTTCATCCAGGATCCGAAGACGGCGCCGATGGACCCCCATAGCTGCTCCATCGGGTCATCGGGGAAGGGGCGTCCGGCCTTGTCGTGCACGATCCCCTTGAAGGTGGCCACGAGCTGCTTGAGGTCTTCCCAGGAGAGATCCACGTCCAGCTTCACGCCCCGCTGCTCCTTGAGGTGCTCGATGGCCAGGTCGAACGGGTCGTGCTCGGTCTCGCTTTCGGGGCGGACTTCCATCACGACGTCGCCGTACATCTGGACGAATCGGCGGTAGGCGTCGTAGGCGAAGCGCCTGTCGCCGGTCTGGCGGATGAGGCCCTCGACTGCGGCGTCATTGAGCCCGAGGTTGAGCACGGTATCCATCATGCCGGGCATGGAAGCGCGCGCACCTGAGCGGACGGACAGCAGGAGCGGGTTGTCGCTCGAGCCGAAGCTGGCGGCCATGTGATTTTCGAGGAAGCGGAGCGCTGCCTTGACTTCCGCCTCGAGGCTGGCCGGGTACTTGCGGCCGTTCTGGTAGAAGTGGGTGCACACTTCGGTGGTGATGGTGAAGCCGGGTGGAACCGGGATGCCGAGACGGGCCATCTCGGCAAGGTTGGCCCCCTTTCCCCCCAGCAGGTTCTTCATCGAGGCATCGCCCTGTGCATCGTTGGTGGCAAACGTGTAGACGAACTTGTCGGTCATGACCCTCCTCCCCTTTTCAGCGGGCGTACTATAGGCGAAACCGCGCGGGTTTCAAGCAGAATCGAGCACCGGCCGGATCGCAGGCGAGGCGGAGCGCGTCGAACCCGCTACCACTGGAAGCGCAAAGCGGACTGGAACGCCATGCCGTTGTTCCAGTCGTTGCCGGTGAACAGGGCAGGGCCGGCCAGGAACATCTCGGGATTGAGCATGAAGTCGATGTCGAAGTTCTTGAAGTGGAGGTTGGATCCGAGGGTGATCTCGGTGAGCGTGTCGCTGTCCTTGCCTCTCTGCACCGAGGTCTCCCAGTCATAGAAGATGACCGACTGGCGGGCGCCGAAACGGAATGCGAGCCAGTCGAGCACCTGGGCGTCGACGGCTGCGGACACGAACGGGGCGAGCCATGCCATGTCGTCCTGGAAGGTCTCGTCGGGCAGGCCGCTGAGGGATTCGGTACCCTTGATTCCCATGACGGCCAGGCCGATCCCCGGGTAGACGAAGACGCGATCCAGCGGCTGGATGCGGACGTCGGCGCCGGCAGAGACCTGGTAGAAGGTCTGCTCATCGGAGACTGCTTCTTCCTCCATGTTCAGGCCGAAGCCGCTGCGGGACACGTCGAAGGAGATGTAGGGTACGATCTTCTCCCCGCCGGGGATACCGAACGCGGCCCGGCCGAGGAGCCCGAAACCCCAGTTCAGGTCGGAGGAGAGGCGGGTGACCTCGTCCGTGCCGCCGGCGCCGGAGGGCAGGCCGACGGTGTCGGAGAATCTGCCGGCGAGGACCTTGAGCGCGACATCGAGGTTGTCGGTGTTGTCGATGTCGAAGCCGAGCCCGACGGTTCCTTCGAACAGGGTCCCGCCGCGGCTCAGCTTTTCGGATTCGGGGTCCACGACGGAGTAGTTGTCCCCCCAGAAGGAGAGTCCGACGCCGAGGCGGAGCTTGCCGACGCGCTGGGCGAACAGAGCGGTCCCCTTGTGGTCCGCGTTGTGGATTGCGCGCTCGCCCGCCTCCTCGTCGCCGTCCGGGACTTTGTAGGAGACCCCGGACCAGAGCCCCTTCTTGCCAAAAGCCCGGTCGAGCAGGTCGCCGGACACGTAGCGGCTGAGGCTGCTCCCGTAGAACGCGATGGCGGTGTCCTGGCCGAGCCCGAGGTGCACCCCGAAGCCGGCATTGTAGGGGATGTTCGCTCCGTCGGCGTCGTTCGCGGCCCCGGCAGGAGCGATCCCGGCGTCGGCGTAGACGAGGTTGGAGAAGAGAAGCAGGGTGGACGGGAGGACCAGGACACCGGCCTCGTCGTGCACCGTGACGAGCTTCTCCTTGCCGCCCAGGGACTGGATCCTCGCGTCAGTGGCCTGTGCCGCCGCGGGGATGAGACAGGTCACGATCATCGTTGCCAGGAATCGATTCATTCCGTCCTCCTTTAGCCTGGTTGCTTCGTGCAACACGCTTCCGGGAATATCACAGGAAGCGGGGTCGGTCAATTCCGCTGTGCGGGCCTTGGAGCGGGCAATCCGGAGTGGACGGTTTACGTCTCTGCCGCGACGCGTATAATGGGCGGGCAACGTGGAGGAATCCGCCATGAGGATCCGGATGCATGGAATCGAGGTTGGGGTCGTGGCCGCGCTGCTCTTCACAGCGGCTCCGGCCTTGCTGCACGGCTGCTCGGGGAACGGGGGGCCGTCGGCGGATGCCGATTCGTCCGCACCGCCGGCCGACGGGGTCACCGGTGACCTCGTCTCCGACACAGCGGATCTGGCGACCGATGCGGAAGGAGACAAGGGAGGGGACGCTGCCGAGGTGCGCTCCCCGTACCCCGACCGGGCGTTCTTCCACAAGATGGACAGTGCGGCTGCGTTCGGCGCTTCGGAGAAATACCTGGCGGACGAGGCGGTTCTGTACCGGACGACCGACGTGCTGCCTGTGCTGGACGTGCGGGTGGTCCGGACAGTCGGTGGCACGGTCCTGGCGGGGACAGCGGCCGGGCTCTTTGCCTACGACGAGGCCGAGGACCGGTTCGAGGAGGTGGTCCTGGGCGAGGGGGAGGCGCCTGCGATCCGGGATGTCTCTGCGGAGCTCGACGGGGCCGGCCGGGCCGCGGTCCTGACCTCGTTCGGCGCCGGGATGGTCCATGCCCAGTCGCTCGAGTGGACGCCGCTGGCCGCGATCGATCCGCAATCCGCTGCTGCGGTGGCGGTGAGCGGCGCGACCGTCTACGTGGGAGGCGGGGACGGTTGGGGACTGTGGTCGCTCGACACTTCGGATCCCGATGCACAGCTCGAGCTGGTGCTCGAGGATTCGCTGACCGTTCGGGACCTGGCGGTCGACGGAGAGGGGAGCCTGTGGATCGCCACGGATTCCGGCGTGCTGCGATGGAAGGACGGCAAGCTGGACCACTTCGACGAGGCCAACGGCAGCTTCCCGGACGACGACGTCCGTGCGCTGGCGGCCGGGCCCGGGACGGGGAAGGCAGGGGCCATTTGGGCGGGCGCCTCCTCGGGTGTGAGCCGATTCGACAACATGAAATGGGAGACACTTGGCGTTGGCGTGGACCTTCTTCCCCAGGGGGACGTGACCGCGCTGGCCACCACGCCAAAGGGGTTGGCAATCGGTCATGCCATCGGCGCGACCTCGGTGGAGCTGCCGCTGGTCAACGACAAGCCGTTCGAGCGGTTCGACCACTACACTGCTCTCAGATGGCTTCCGGCAGCGCAGGTGACCGGCGTGGCCGAGGGGCTCGACGGCACGGACCTGTTCGTCGGGACTGGGGCCGGCATTGCGAGGATCGTGTGGGTGGAGCGGACGCTGGCGGACGCCGCGGCCTACGAGGAGCAGCTCCTGGACGATCACTTCTGGCGAATGGACGGCTTCGTGTCCTCCGACGCCGGCGTGGATGACGCGTATGCGCCGACGAAATGGAACGTGTGGGACAAGGACAACGACGGGCTGTGGACGCAGATGCAGATCGGGGCCTGGTGCTACGCCTATGCCGCCACGGGTGACAAGCAGTACTGCATCAAGGCCCGCAAGGCGATCGAGAACATGTTCCTGCTGGTGGACATTCCGGCTGTGGATTTCGAGAAAGCGGGGCTGGGTCGGGGGTTCATCTCTCGCTCGATCGTGCGCGAGGACGAGGGGTCGGTCTACGAGGACAAGATCCCGGAGGCGAACTGGCACCTGGTCGAATGGAAGGGCATGAAGCACTACTGGAAGGACGACACGTCGTCGGACGAGATCACGGGGCACATGTACGGGTTCCCTCTCTACTATGATCTCTGTGCGGAGACCGACGAGGAGAAGGCGGAGGTGGCCTCCTACGCAGGGGCCGTGATGTCCTACATCGTGGCCCACGACCTGGTGCTGATCGATCTGGACGGGGCCAAGACGTACCACGGGCACTGGAGCCCGGAGCTCATCGGGACGGCGGCCGAGGGGCTTGACCCGTGCATGGACAAGGCGGAGCAGGCCGAGGATCCGTTTGCCGCGGTGCAGCTCTGCCTGGAATCGTACGGCGGAGGCGGGTGGCTCAACGGCACGGAGATCCTGGGGTTCCTCGTGGCAGGGG
>VGRX01000359.1 GCA_016875215.1 Deltaproteobacteria bacterium | reverse complement strand
GACGTTCGCCTTCGTCACCCCGAGGACCCGGTCGACCCCGTTCGCCCCGGCATGCTCGAACGCCATTCGGATGATCCGCTCGCACCCCGGCCGCGTCACGGCCGTGAAGTCGATCCCGAGATCCTCTCCGACCATCAGCCCCCGGCTGCCCAGGATGTACGCCCCCTCCGTGTTCTCCCGGAAGAAGACCCAGTCGATCCCGAGCTGCGGCACCTTCACCGGCCGAACGTTGGCAAACAGGTCGAGCTCACGCCGCATCGCCACGTTGGCACTCTCGATGTTCGGATACGGCCCCCCCTTCTCCGGTGTGGTCGTCGGTGCCTTCAGGACCACGTGACACCGCTTCAGCTCCTCGAGCACGTCCTCCGGAATCGCCTTGCCGTGCGCCACCCGGTTCTCGATCGTGAGCCCCTTGATGACCCTCAACACGACTCTCCCGACGCGAATCTCCGGCTCCAGCAGCGACCGCAGCACGCGGAGTGTCTCCCGCGTGATCACGGGCCCGATTCCATCCCCCGGGCAGACCCCGACGACCAGCGGATGCACGGCCTCGAACCCGATTCCCCGCTGCTTCCCCTTCATCCTCTCAACTCGGGCAAGCTGGTCGGTCAGCAGCTTCTCGAAGTGCTCTGTCGCCCGCCTGATCCAGTCGTTCATCCTACCCCTCTCGTCGGTCTGGCCCATGAAGTCGATGGACGTCATGGCATTCAGCGCCCGCTCGAAGTATTGCCTGCCATCCAGCCGGCTTTCAAGATCGAGTTGCGCAGCCCCTCTCTACTGCTGTGGAACTTCTACGCAGGTCGTTCGTAGCACGCCCCCTTCTTCCGGGTACGCCGGTTGGCTTCGACGATGGGAGGTGATGCCATGAAAGTCGATACTGCGGGATCGAATACGGGGAGCGGGTTGCCCGCGTTCAACGCCTTGTCAATGCTCGCCGTCTTGCTGTTCGGGTTCTCGGCCCTGGCGGTCCCCCCGGGGGGCAGCCGCGGCTCGAGGATACCGCTGGGCAGCGACAATTGGCTTGGAAGGCCGTTCCACGCGGACAACCTGGTCGTCTTCCCCATCTACGCCGACAGCCAGCCCCGGCTGGGCGACATCATCACGCTCGACGAGGCGCTGCGCTCCGGCCAGGCCGAGGTCAAGGAGTTGGGCTCGCTCCCCGTCGCCATCGCGACCCAACCTGCCGTGGAGGAGCACGAGGACGACGGCCCCGAAGTCACCGTCGAGCACCGCTACGGTACCGTGATTCGGTGGAACAGCAGACCACAGGACGGAGAGCGAAGGCGTCACCGCCATCCTCGCCCTCCAAGGCCTCCGCAACAGCAGCAGGTCGTTCTGGCCGGCGGCGCGCAGGTCAATACGCTCGTGATCATCAACAACTCGGGCTCCACCATCCTCGTCCTTGCCGGAACCGTCGTTGTGGGGGGCAAGCAGGACCGCCAGGTCGGCCAGGATTTCATCATCCCCCCGTGGAAGACGATCCCGATCGACGCGTTCTGTGTCGAGCACGGGCGCTGGGATGCCAACCGCCAGGGACGCAACACGGGCGGCTCCTTCGGCTCGGTCGGCATGCTCGCCAACCAGCGGGTGAGAGCGGCCGGACAGTACAAGGGAGACCAGTCCGAGGTGTGGTCGCAAGTCGCTGAGGTCAACCGCGACAACGCAAAGAAAGCCTCCACCGGAACCCTCCTCGCCACCCTCGCCGACGACGACGTCAGCCGCCGCCGCAGAGACCTCGTCGAGGAAGTAGAGGAATACGTCGATGATCTGAGCGACCATTCGGACGTCGTCGGCCTGGCCTACGCGGTGGACGGCCAGGTGCGCGGGGCCCGCTGGTTCCTCAACCACGACATCTACGGCAAGTTCGAAAACACCCTTGTCAGCACCATGGCCAACGAGGCTCTCACCGCCCAGGCTGCCGCACGCTCCGCAGGCCGGCCCGTCGATGCCTCCGCCGTGGACGGGGAGGCCGTCCAGGACTTCGTCGATGACCTCCGCACCGCGGCCGTGAAGGAGAAGAAGAAGACCCTTGGAGGAAACGAGAACCGGTACCGAGAGACCTCACGCGGCTACAACTCCGAATGCGTCATGGAGGAAGGCGGCAAGGCAGTGCCCGTCACCACCGACTTCCTCTCCAAGTAGCACCATCGCCTGCCGTCTCCCAGCCCGCTCCCCTGCATCGGCGGAGTAAGGAGGCTGCCCAAGATTACTTCGCCGTTGCGAAAGTGCCCCAACCCTCGACCCTTGCCCTACAGGATGTCCTCGGGCGTGGCTCCCTCGTACCCCGGCAAGCCCAGGAGCTCCCCCAGCGAGAAACCGACGAAGGTCTGAGACGGAACCGGAAGCGCCCCCGCTGCCACCCAGAAACGCAGCTTGGCCGGGTCGAACACCACGGCGTACAGCGCCCCGTTGGTCGCCAGGCTCTTCCCGTCGTCGAACTCCGTCTCGGGGCTCACCTCGCCGTTCTTCGGATTCACCCGGTCACGAGCGATCTGGACCAGCACGCCCGGCTCGAGCTTCCCGTAGAACGACATCTCTCCCCCCGGCTCCACGAGCTGCTGCAGCCTCTCGAACCGCAACTGGCTGCTCTTCCCTGCCGGCTCCTCGTCCAGGAGGGACGTCTCCTCCGCAAGGAAGTGGTTGGTCCCGTACACCACCCCCTTCGCCTGGCCCCGCACACCCACCGCAGCCGGTGCCATCTCGACGATCGCTCCCCCCTTCGCATCGGACATCCCGAACAGCTCGAGGGTCATGTGATCCGTCGACTTGACCATGGCGACGGCCTCTTCCACGTCGTGAGCCTCGGCAAGCAGCCTGGCCTGGAGCTGCACGTGGCTCACACCCACCGAATCGTGGACCGAATTGTCCAGCGGGTCGATCTCGTTGGAGGCCGACACGAGGCCGGCGGCATTCATTCCCTGGTATGGGGACAGGTTGCCCGGGAACCCGACGAACATATGCGGGAGCTTCCCCTCCGGCTGCCGCACGAACACCACCGGGTTGTCGATCATGAACTGGATCGCGCTCCAATCCAGCAGCCGCAGGTGATAGGTGGCGCCGTCCACAGTTGCCTTGCCCGATGCCACCAACTGGGAACAGGCGGGCTGTATGTTCCCGGCCTCGGGAAACCCCTCCTGGATGAACTCGACTATCACATCGCCGAAATTCAGAATCAGGCAGTTTTCGAGGTCCCAGCCGATGTCGGCAGCCCCGTCCGCCATCCCCTGGCATTCCTCGAGAATCTCCGGCAGCGACCGCTCCTCGGCCAACGCCAGCAGGCCGCTCTCGATGGCAAGCTGCTTCATGGTGGAAAGAACGAGGTCCCCTTCGATCTGAGCCACCCCCTCGATGAGCTGCTCCTTCAACAGCGTGGCATGCTGGACCCCCATCTCGTAAGGGGTTCCGTGGAGGTACACGATCTTGAACTTCCCCCGCTCCACGACCGCCTTGCATTCCGGGCCGAGCCACTCGCAAGGATCCGACGGGACATCCGCAGAATCACCTTGTCGGGCATCACCGGGAGCGTCCTCGACAGCCCCATCTGCGCCCGAGTCACCGCTGACATCGACGGTCTCTTCCCCCTCGAAGTCGCTTCCGATCTCGGCTGGGCCCTTGCCGTCGGCGAGGTCCTGCGTTTCACTGCCCCCCCCGCACGAACCGGACAGCCAGGACGTGGCAACAACGACCAACGCAGCAACTGACAAGGTCCTCAGCATCGATTCACCCTCCGGCGCCTATGGGGAGGATAACGACCCGCTCGTCGCATGGCAATCAGTCAGTTCGGACACTCACGCCACGCTTGCTGCCGGCCCTTGACGTGGGGTATCGTCGAACAGCAGAAACCGTGTTCCCGGCCGCGTGGAGGCAACATGAGGACACTTCGATGGTGGTTGGCCGCCGCACTCGTCGGCCTGCTTGGTTCCTGTCAGAACGCCACGACCGGCGGTTCCGGGAATGAGGTCGACAAGCCGCCGGAGAAGCCGCCGAGGGAGAACTGCGAGCCAGCTAATGTCTATGGGCCCCAGCCGTGCGATTCGGATCTCGACTGCCGCCAGGAGTATGGCCCGGAATGGTATTGCGACGACGAGCACTCCTACGATGACGGCTGCGGCGGCGAGATCCAGTGGCCGATCTGCAGAAAGAGGTAGGCTCCCTGCTCCCACTGAAGTCAGGCGGCGGAAGTGCTTTGATGGCTACGCACGAGGAGACCCTGTGAAAGCGCTTCCCGAATCACAGCCCATCCACATTCCCGACGGGCCGGGCTGCCTCTTCCCCACCGGTGGCCTCAAGGCTCACTGGCTGCGCCCTGCTTCGCCCTCCCGCACGGGCGTCGTAGTCCTGCCGATCCAGGCGGGTGACTACGAGGTCTCGAAGCTGCTTGCCGACCACCTGGCCCGCTGCGGCCACCACACGCTCCGCTTCGAACGACGTCGCGACTGGCTCGAGGCCGACCGTGACCCGGCCGAGCTGGTTCCCCACCTGCGGCAGTATCTGCGGGACATCTCGACGGGAATCGACCTCTGGCTGCAGCAGGGCGAGGTGGACGCCGCCCGCGTGGGCCTCATGGGCGTGTCCATGGGGGCCATCGTAGGCACTGCCGTGCTGGCCGCGGATCCCCGGTTCAAAGCATCGGTTCTGGTCATCGGCGGTGCGGACCTCTCGGACATCCTCATCACCGCGGACGACCAAGCCATCGAGGAGTACCGGAATGCGCTCAAGGCCCGACTCGGCCTCGACGACGAACAACTCGCCGCCCGCATCCGGGAGATCCTCTCCCCGATCACGGAGATGGATCCGACCGGCAAGGTCGACCCGGGCACGA
>VGRX01000358.1 GCA_016875215.1 Deltaproteobacteria bacterium | reverse complement strand
CCCCCGTACCAGGAGGTACGGCGACCGAGCGAGCGAGGACGTAAGCCGCCAGGCGTCCGGCGGATGCGGTCGTAACGGCGAAGCAATTTTGGGCAGCCTCCCAAGTCCTTCCCGGCTTTTGACAAAGATGCTATCCTCCGGTCGTTGACGGAGGCAGCAAGATGAGAAGGATGGTCCCGATTGTCTCGGTGGTAATGCTTTCCGCCTGCATCGGCGAAACCAACTTCGTCTTCCAGGGCGTGATGCCCGACGCCACCGATGCCCGGGGCGATGCGGAGACCGTGTCGCTGGATGGCATCGGGGAGGTGCCGAATACCGGCGACGTGGCGGGGGACGCGGAGTGCGTTCCGCAGTGCGACGGCCGCCAATGCGGGCCCGACGGGTGCGGGGGGACGTGCGGGGAGTGCGACGACAAGAACCCCTGCACGACAGACTCGTGCGATGCCAAGACGGGACAGTGCGGGTTCGTGCCGGTGGAAGGGCAGGGGGCCGAGCCGGGCTGCGATGACGGGAACCCGTGCACCACGGACTCGTGCAGTGTCGAGACCGGGAAGTGCCAGAGCGTGGCGGTGGCAGATCCACCCGAGCCGGCCTGTGACAACGAGTCGAAATGTGACGGCAGCGGCAGGTGCCAGGACGGCCTGTGCATGCAGGATTCTCCGATGGCGTGCAACGACGGCAACCCGTGCACGACGGACGCGTGCGACAACGCGTCTGGGGAATGCAAGTTCGAAGGCGCGGCCGACGGCCCGATGGAAGGCTGCGGCGACAACGACCTGTGCAACGGCGAAGAGACCTGCGTTGGGGGCATGTGCACGCAAGGCACGGCCGTGGCGTGCGATGACGAGAATCCGTGCACTTCGGACTCCTGCAATTTGGCCGACGGGCAGTGCGATTTCGTGCCGGTCGAGGACGGCGAGGAAGTCGACTGCGACGACGGCAACCCGTGCACCAAGGACCTCTGTACCAGTGGTGCGTGCGACAACCCGTTGTTCCCGATCGAAGATCTGGCTGGCCCAATCGCCGGCGGCGAGTGCCTCTGCAAGACCGACGAAGACTGCGGCCCCCTCAACGATGCCAACCTGTGCAATGGCGTTCTTCACTGCGTTGCCGGGCCTGAGGGCCTGGTGCCGGACGGGACGCTCGTCTGCCAAGTGGATGCCGACACGATCAAGGAAGGGATCTACGACGACGGGCTGTGGTGCAACGGCCTGGAGACCTGCGACCCGGCCACGGGGGAGAAGGTGGCGGGTGTGCCGCCGGTGATCGATGACGGGATCGAGTGCACGGTGGACTCATGCGACGAGGAGAACGACGGGCTGATGCACGTGCCGGACTCGGGCTTGTGCGGCGATGGCGACGCGTGCAACGGTGACGAAGTGTGCGATGCGGCCAAGGGGTGTGTGCCGGGCGCGGCTCTGGTGTGCAACGACGGTAGCGTGTGCACCGGGACGGAGACGTGCGATGCGGTCCAGGGCTGTCTGCCGGGAGTGCCGCTGGTTTGCGACGACGGCAGTGCGTGCAGTGAGAACCAGTGCGACCCGAAGACCGGCTGCGTGTTTCCGGCGATTTCGTGCGACGACAAGAGCCTGTGCACGAACGACGGTTGCCACGGGCTGACCGGCTGCTTCCACACGCCGGTGAGCTGCGCCGACGAGGTGTTCTGCACCAAGGAAGCGTGTGATCCGCTCAAAGGCTGTCTGCATACCCCCGACGACCCGTTCTGCGACGACGGCAATCCGTGCACGGAGGACTTGTGCGACCCGAAGAGCGATTGCATCCACTCGATTGCCGCTCTGAACGGTGCGGCATGCGATGATGGCAATGCCTGCACGCTCGGAGACAAGTGCGGAGGCGGCTCCTGCGTGTCCGGGACGTTCGATGAGCCGAACTGCGGCGACTTCGACCACGACGGCGTGCTCAACAAGGACGATTCCTGTCCTTACGACTTCGACCCTGCCCAACTCGACCTCGATGCCGACGGCAAGAAGGACGCGTGCGAGCCGCTGCCCGCTGGTTTCGCCAACAACCGGAAGATCGCTCTGGCGCAGGACGGCAAGTCGTCGACCTGGAGACGGACCCACGAACCGGTGGAGGTGCCCCTGGCCAATGGGATCATCGATGATTCGGTGGCCCTCCGTCTGAAGCTGGACGGCAACACGGTCGATTCCAGCCTCTCTCCAAAGAATGTGACCAACAGCGGAACCGTTCCCTCCGGAGGGGCGTTTGGTGCCGGCTCCGCTGGCATGGGGTTTGACAACAACCAGGCCCGGATCATCGTGGAAGACGGGGCTCTCTGCCCCGGCGGCGGCCAGAACAAGCCGTTTTCTGTATCTCTCTGGTTCCGAGTCGATTCCAAGCAGGAGGGAGGGGCCTACCTGGTCAACGGCGCAGCTCCGTGCGATGGAATGAGCCTCGATCTGAACCCCGAAGGGCAGCTCCAATTGTCAGCGTGCACGGACGCAGCATGCTCCAGCCATGTCGAGCCGCTATGCGGGGCTTACGCCATTGGCGCCTGGCAACACCTGGTGGCGGTTTGGGATGGTGCCACGTTGCAGGGGTACGTTGACGGAGCACTGGCCTGCTCTGCAAGCATCTCTCAAATCAGCGGAGCGGTCCCCGGCCGCGTCAATATCGGAGGAAATCCAGCCCCCACGTTTACCTATCCCTTCAAGGGCTCAATGGACGAGTTCCTGATGTTCTCCCGCGCCCTCACGCCCGACGAGATCGAGACCTACTACCGGTCCAAAGCCCCCTACGGCACGAAGCTTGCTCCTAGCTCCCAGGCCGACTTCGACGACATCCGGGTGACGGAGAAGTCGGGCACCGGGGACCCGAGCAACACGGGCGAGACGGTGAAGCGGAGCCGTATCCTGGGTCCCCGCCCGCACTCGGACACGCCCTGTCCCATGGCCCAGGACGATGGGACATGGAAGGACCGGGAGGATCTCTGCGGCGTCGTGGGGTACTGGCGGGTGGACGGAGATGGGAAGGACGCTGGGCCGAACAAGCTCGACGGGACGCTCAAGAATGGGGCGGCGGCGGCAACTGGGCGGTTCGGGGACGGTGCGGGAAGCGTCTCCTTCGACGGTGGCGACGACTCTCTCGAGTCGGCCAGTTCCGCGGTTCTGGAGCAACTCGGGAAGCTCGGGGTTTCCTTTACTGTGGAGGCATGGGTCAATCTCAATCCTGGCGCCAGCTGCGGCCCAGTGCCCACGGTGGCGTTCAAGGGCAATGGGGGGGGCTTTCCTCTGGCATTTGACCTCTGCGTGCAGATGGGGTGCGAGCCTCAGTTCACATCGACCAATGGCACCAAGACTCTGGCGGTCACCGCTACGTCCGGGATTGGCAAAGGGACGTGGCACCACTTGGCTGGCGTTCGTGACCAGAGCAGCAAGAAGTTGCTGCTGTATGTGGACGGCCTGCTTGTTGCCTCCGAGACTGACAGTTGGACCGAGGATCTTTCCTCCAAGACCGGCGGCGTGTGGGTTGGCACCAAGATCGCCTCACCTTCTGGATGGACCGGCGCTTGGCCCGGCAGGATCGACGACGTTCTGATCCACTCCGTCGCCAAATCCCCCGACTACATCTACCACCGGGCGAATGCGGGCGTTCCCAAGGTGCAGTTCCTCGCCAACACGGTGGTGAACAACCAGGGCACGGAACAGGCACCGGCGTATCCAATGCGGGAATACTCGATGTACTGGGGCAAGGCCGATGCCGGACTTGTGGCACCGTACGTGTCATCGCTGCCGGATGCCCCGGCGGTGGTGCCGGACAAGTGCTACGGAATGCTGAACGGCTGTCATGGCTACGCCGGCTGGTGGCGGTTCAACGAGGGGTGGGGGACGGTGGCGGTGGATAGCAGTGGGTGGAAGAACAACGGAGGGCTGACGGCGCAGGGGTGGAACTACACGGCCGGGCCGGAGGGAACGGGGCTGAAGTTCGCTGGAAGCGCTGGATTCGTGGCGATACCGAATTCGTCGACATATGCCATCCCGAGCGGGGCCATCGAACTATCAGTCGCCCCCGGCCAGGCAGTGAACGGCAGTTGGTCGGGGGGACCCTTCGTTCTCTGGAAGGAAGTCACGGGTTTTGCTGACGACTGGTACAGCTACTTCGGAGCCGACGACGGGAAGCTGGCGTTCCGCATCGACGCTGTCGGTGGGGTGGCGCATTGGGTGTCGAGCGACCAGTCGGTTTGGGCAGAAGGGCAGTCCCATCCGGTGGCATTCCTTTTCGGGAAGTCCGGGATGAAGATGTACGTTGACTATCTGGTGCAGCAACAAACGAAGGAGTACACGGGAGGGATTGGGGGTACGGCCAACCTGGGGGTCGGGGCAAACCTGAACGCCGGGGGGAGCAATTTCTTCAAGGGGACTCTGGACGGGCTTCGGATAAGCAGTCGGGGCCTCACCCCCGATGAGTTCCTGCACTATCCGATGGTTTCCTGGGGGTATGCGAAGGGCAACTGGGCCAAGGACTGCGGCGGGATCATCTGCCCTGAGTTGGCTGGCTACGACGTGACCTGCAACCCGCAGGGCCACTGCGAGTACGCGAACAAGGACAAGACCGGCTGGAAGAAGTGGGACGTGTGGATCTGGGTGCCGCCGGGGAGGTTCTGGATGGGGAGCCCGGGGAGCGAGGACGGCCACGAGAGCGACGAGAGCCCGGTGCATTTGGTGACGTTTGCGAAGGGGTACTTCATCGGGAAGTACGAGATCGTCGTGGCGCAGTACGAGGCGTGCGTGGCCGATGGCGGGAAGTGCTCCGCAGCAAGCACCGCGGACTGGGACGCCTACGGCTGGAAGACGAACACATCAACCAACAAC
>VGRX01000357.1 GCA_016875215.1 Deltaproteobacteria bacterium | reverse complement strand
CCCCGGGCCAGCCCTGGGTCAGGGTCTTCAGGCCGTCGAGGAGCTCGTCCGCGTAGTCGGTGATGCGGAGGTACCACGCGGGCATCTCCTTCTGGATGACGGGGCCCGAGCACCGCCAGCAGACGCCCCCCTCGGCCTGCTCGTTGGCAAGCACGCCATGCTCGCGGCACCAGTTGACGAGCGAGGTTTTGCGGTACGCGATTCCCTTGCGAAAGGCCTCGATGAAGACCTTCTGCTCCCAGCGGTAGTAGTCGGGATCGCAGGTGGCAACCTCGCGACGCCAGTCGTAGGAGAAGCCGAGGGCCTGGAGCTGCCGCTTCATGGTGGCGATGTTGTTCCAGGTCCAGTCCGCTGGGTGGATGCCACGCTCGATGGCCGCGGTCTCTGCGGGCATTCCGAGGGCATCCCAGCCCATGGGATGGAGGACGTTGAAGCCCTGCATGGTCTTGTAGCGGGCGACGACATCGCCGATGGTGTAGTTGCGGACGTGCCCCATGTGGATTCGGCCCGAAGGATAGGGGAACATGACCAGCACGTAGTACTTGGGCCGGTCGGGACTCGGCTCCACGCGGAACCGCCCGCATTCGTTCCAACGGCCCTGCCAGCGGGCCTCGATTTCGGAGAAACGGTATTCCTTTCGCTCAGTCACGGCGGACGACCTCTCGGGGAATCGGGTTGGGGACCGAGGAGCGGGCATGCGGTCGGGGCGCAGAAGCGGCGTCCCCCCTCCAGTGCGGCTACTCGGCGGTCTTGGTGGCCTCCCCCTTCTTCACCAGGGCAATGTTGTCGAACAGGATGAGGCCGTGGTCGGGATAGTTGGGTTCGCGGCGGACCTTGAAGCTGACCGACTTGATGGCAGAGGGGTCGATGTCTCTCTTGACGATGTCGGCGACAGCGACCTCGAAGCGCTTCCACTCGGTACCGGCCTCGATGGGTCCGAAAGGCTCGGAGCGGCCCTGGTGGAACTCGGCGAACTTCTCCCAGGCAACGAGCTCGACGAAGAAGGCATGTTTCTCGGCGTCGCCGGAGCGGGCCAGGAAGGTGATCTTGTCGATGGGCCGTGCGTCGAAGGGGACGGACTCGCAGTCCTTGCCCATGCCGAGGTTCTCGAAGTAGCCGCAGTAGTCATCGTCGTGCGGCAGGTCGAATGCGAAGGGCAGCACCCCCTTCTCCCCCTCGGGTGCATCCCCGAAGGCGCAGCCGGAGAACTCGAAGTTCCAGGGCCCGTAAGGGGCGTCGAGGAGGTTGAGGAGCTGGCCGTCGAAGATGTCGACGACCTCGATCTGCTTGCCTTCCTGCTTGGCCTTGGCCTCGGCCGCGCTCTCCTCGTCGGTCTTCTTGCGCTTCTTGTCCGCGTCGACGGCCAGGCCGACGGAGGGCTTGTTCTCCGCGCCACCCACGACGGTCACGCACTTGACCTCCCGGCCGGAGAAGGTCTGGTCATAGTTGTTGACCATGATCCAGGTTTCAGGCATGGGGTCGGGACGCAGCACGAGCTCCTTGAACTTGGCGGACCCCTTGACGAGGGCATTGAACTGCTTCTCGAGGATTCCGTTCTTTCCGACCAGCTTGACGGTCAGCTTCGCAGTGCAGTCCTCGGCATTCTCGCCGCCAACGAAGGTGGCCTCGAAGGGCTTGGCCTTGTCGTAGAGGAACTGGCCGCAGGAACCGTCGTGGATCCACTCGGGCTTGAACTCCTCGCCGGTCTTGTTCTCCACCCACATGCGGAGCTTGGCGCCGATACTGAGGATGCGGTTCTCGGGGTCGAAGTGGGCGGACAGGCCCTTGGGCCAGGCATCCTTGCCTTCAGTCTGAGCCGCCTGCTCCTTCTTGGCGCAAGCACCAAGCAGAAGGGTTGCAATCAACACGATCGGAAGCGCTCTCATCCGGTCCTCCCCATGGCAGGAGTTTCAATTCCGGCAGGCAGTGTACAACGGTTGGGGGTCGGTTGCAAGGCCCTGATCGTCCGCGGGCGCGCGATTCATTGACAGGGGGCATCGCGGGGCTATAATGCGTCTCTGGAGGCGATGCCATGCGGCTTTCACGGGCTCTGTTCGCGCTGCCGACGTTGTTCACCCTATCGAGCGTGCTGATGGGGATGATCTCGATCGTGAGCGCTGCGGAAGGGGACTTCGAGATCGGTGCGCTGGCGATCCTGTTTGCGGTGCTGTTCGACTCGCTGGACGGGCGGGTGGCGCGGTTGACAAGGACGGAGAGCAAGTTCGGCGTGCAGATCGACTCGCTCGCTGACGTGGTGTCGTTCGGAGTGGCGCCTGCGGTGCTGGCATACCTGGGGTTCCTCCGGGGGCGATTCGAGTTCGGCCCCCTGGACCTCGGGCTGGCCGGAGCGTTCCTTTTCCTGGCTGCCGGGGCGATCCGCCTGGCCCGTTACAATGTCGATGCGGACCGGAAGCCCGGGCCGGTCCGGACGTTCACGGGGTTGCCCATCCCCGGGGGGGCCGGGTGTATCGCCGGGCTGGTTCTCGGGCTGACGCTGGAGGAGGCAACGCTCGGGGCAACAACGATGCTGGGCTTCCTGCTGCTGCTGTCCTTCCTGATGGTCTCTACGGTGAAATACCGCAAGAAGGTGGACGTCCGGGCGCCGGACACGCTGGTGCTGCTCGGGCTCCTGGTGCTGACGCTGCTGCTGGTCGCGGCGGTGAGGCCGGCGTTCACCGCGTTCTCGTTCTTCGCTTTCTACATGCTTTCGGGTCTTGCGGAGAGCACGCTCCTGGCAGTGGTCCGGGTGGTGCGGCGGGCCCGTCCTTCGAGGCGAGTGAAGTCCGATGCCAGGGGAGATTC
Source organism: Deltaproteobacteria bacterium (assembly GCA_016875215.1). Lineage (GTDB taxonomy): Bacteria > Myxococcota_A > UBA9042 > CAIXZC01 > CAIXZC01 > CAITUV01. The sequence goes on along the minus strand of VGRX01000357.1, from coordinate 2,047 downwards.
GGACGTGTCCTGAAACGGCCGGCCGCGGTCGGCCGCACCTATTCGGTCAATTGCGACAGGTCGTGATGCTGCTCGGGACCGGCGGCGTGGGCAAGACCACCTGCTCGGCCGCGCTGGCCTGCGGTCTGGCACGCCGGGGACGCAAGGTGGCCCTGCTGACGGTGGATCCTGCGCGCCGGCTCGAGTCGCTGATGCAGAGCCTGGGGGGAGGGGTCTTCCGGTGCAGGGCGGTCGAGGGGGAGGACGGGAGACGCGGGGACGGATTCGTCCGGACGGAGAAGATGGAGATCCCGGGTCTGATCGAGAGCTACCTTCGCCGGTGCGCACCCGACCCGCAGACAGCGGAGCGACTGGTCGGCTCCCGTTTCTACCCGCACCTGTCGGGCCGGCTGCAGTCGATGCACGAGTACGTGGCAGCGGATCGGATCCTGAGCCTGCTCGAACAGGGCGAGGTGGATCACGTTGTGGTGGACACCCCGCCGTTTGCGTTTGCGCTGCACTTCCTGGAGGCACCGCGGCGGCTGGGGAAGATGGCTGGGACGGCCCGCAAGGTCTTTCCCGGGCATGCGGGGAGCGGGGCGCACCGGAGCGCGCTGGGACGGCTCTCGCCCGTGCTCGTGCGCGGGCTTTCCTTCTTCCTGGGCCGGGAGTTCCTGTCCGACCTCGTGGATTTCGTCGCGGCGTTCGGGCAGACCTTCGGGGTGATGGAGGAGCGGGCCGAGGCCGCGCTCCAGGTGTTCCGGGAGCGGACCTCCTTCGGGGTGGTCTTCGTGCCGGAATCGAACTCGACAGCGGACCTGGTGAGCTTCCTGCGGGCCCGGCCCGACTGGCTGCGGCCCGAGTTCGTGCTGGCCAACCGGGTGCTGGAGGCCCGCGGGGACGCGCGGGGAATCGGAGCGGTGCAGCTCGAAGAGGCATTCCGCGGTGAGCCCGCCCTGGGACTGTTCAAGCCGGCCGAAGTGAAAGGGGCCGCACGGGCCACGCGGCGGGCACTGGACACGCTGGACTGGCTCGCTGCCGCGCAGGAGGCCTCGCTGGCCGAGGTAAGGAGGAGCTGCCCCGAGGTCGCAGGGAGTGGGGTGATCCGAATGCCCCTGCTGCCGGGAGGTGTGAGGAGCCTGGATGAGCTGGAGTGCCTGGCACAGATCATTTGCGGCGGGCAGTGAGCAGTGGGTCCCTGGACACCATCTCGGGCCACCCGCGGCGCCTGCAAGGGAAAGAGATGGGGAAAGGGAACGAGACGCCGCGCCGGAAGTGCCTTGATGGAACCATGTGGGAGGGTGCTCCGCGCCCGACCTGCAAGGGAAAGAGATGGGGAAAGGGAACGGGACGCCGCGCCGGAAGTGCCTTGATGGAACCATGTGGGAGGGTGCTCCGCGCCCGACCTGCAAGGGAAAGAGATGGGGAAAGGGAACGGGAGAGGGGAGAAGATGGGCAAGGAAGTGGTCCAGAGGAGATTCGTGGTCCGAGGTCGGGTCCAGGGGGTATTCTACCGGGCCAGCACCGAGGAGAAGGCGGCGGAGCTGGGGCTTGCGGGATGGGTACGGAACCGGACCGACGGGTCCGTGGAGGTGGTGGCTGCAGGTCCGGCCGACCTGCTGTCCGAGTTGGAGGAGTGGCTCCACGTGGGTCCCCGGCATGCCCGGGTGGATTCCGTGACGACGTGGGACGAGGAGGTCTCCGAGAGGGGACCGGGGTTCCGAGTGACGAGGTGAGCCGTGGACGAGATCAGGTTGGCCGGTCGCATGGAGGAGTTCACCTCCTTCATCGTGATGGATGTGCTGGAGCAGGCCCAGGCGCTCGAGCGGAAGGGGCACGACGTGGTGCACCTGGAGGTGGGGGAGCCGGACTTCGATCCTCCGGTTCCGGTGGTGGAGGCCATGCGCCGGGCGGTCTGCGAGGGGAAAACCCACTACACGCACAGCCTGGGTATCTGGCCGCTGCGTGAGGCGATTGCCGCCCGCTACCGGGAGCGCTACGGGGTCGAGGTCTCGCCCGAGCGGGTCTGCGTGACGACCGGGACCTCCGCTGCCTTCCTCATGATCTT
>VGRX01000356.1 GCA_016875215.1 Deltaproteobacteria bacterium | reverse complement strand
GCCGTCTGGGTGCCCGCACCATCGGCCAGCCGCCCCGCATCGGCCGTCAGTTGCATGCACCCACGGCACATCTACCTCCTTCACCAGCGGCACATCTGCTCCACCCCGGGTAGGCCTGCCGGCCAACCCGGGGCTGGTCCGCCACCCACGGCTCGGGAACCGCATCGGCCGTCGGGGTGCCCGCACCATCGGCCAGCCGCCCCGCATCGGCCGTCAGTTGCCCGCACCCACAGCCCATCTACCTCCTTCACCAGCGGCACATCTGCTCCACCCCGGGTAGGCCTGCCGGCCAACCCGGGGCTGGTCCGCCACTCACGGCCCGGGAACCGCATCGGCCGTCGGGGTGCCCGCACCGTCGGCTTCGGGAACCGCATCGGCCGTCGGGGTGCCCGCACCCACGGCACATCAGTTCGCTCCCCCTGTGGACAGAAGTCAGGAGGAGCGGCGGAGCGGTTGACAGGGTATCCGGCGGGTCCGGCGTCCCCCATTCCATCTCGACCCCACGAGCCAGGCTGCGGCCACCAGGAGGAGAAGCAGGGACATGGTGGATCCGCATGGTCCGCGGACCGAGCAACCTCCGCCCTTGTCACCACCCGAGTCCTCGCCGTAGGTCGGGTCCAGGATGCACTTGCCGTATCGGAGCAGCTGCCCCTGCGGGCAGGAGGTCGGACCGCTGCCCGAGCCGTTCCCGCCGACGTCACCGTCCCAGGCATCCCCTTCCCCGGATGTCCCGCCATCCGGCAGAAGGACCTGGTACCCGTCGGCCTCGTCCTCGTCCACGCAGAAACCTTCCACCGTACAGAGCTGGCCGAAGCCGCAGGAGCCGCACTGCCCTCCGCAGCCGTTGGGCCCGCACTCCTTGTTGACGCAGCTCGGCTTGCACTCCTCCTGGCAGACACCCGCCACGCACTCCCAGCCCGGGATGCACTGCCCGCAGAGGGCGCCGCAACCGTCGTCGCCGCAGTCCTTGCCCTGGCACTGCTTCTTGCACTCCGGCACGCACTGGCCGGCAGGATCGCATTGCATTCCGAAACCACAGCTTCCGCACTTCCCGCCGCACCCGTCGTCGCCGCACTGCTTCCCGCCACACATCTTGGTGCATTCCGGCTGGCAGACCCCTGCCGCGGTGCAGAACTCGCCGAAATTGCACGTCCCGCATTGGCCTCCACACCCGTCGGCACCGCATTGCTTGCCCGAGCAGTTGGGCTGGCAGTTGGGCTGACACACACCGTTGACGCACGAGAAGTTGTTCTGGCAGAAGCCGCAGCTCCCGCCGCAGCCGTCGTCGCCGCACTGTTTCCCACCGCAGTTCGGGGTGCACGAGCCAACGCACCAGCCGTTCTGGCACACCTGGTTGAACGCACACTGCCCGCACACGCCGCCGCAGCCGTTGTCCCCGCACGTCTTGCCGTTGCAGTTCGGCTCGCAGCCGCCGCACGAGCCGCATCCCAGCGCGGTCACCTCAGCGACGCAGATGGCATCCCACGCGAACATGCAGCAGTCCATGTCGAACAGGCAGACGCACAGCAGGATGTTGGGATCGTCGCAGATGGGCAACGGACTGGGCACGCAACAGGAGGCCCCCCTTGCGGAACCGGACCCCAGCACACAGACGAGCAGCGCCGCACAGACGCTCGCGAGGACCACGTTCCGCTTCATCGCCGTCCCCCATTCGACATCAAGCGCTACGAACCCGGTACCAAGGATACCCGCCCCTCGCCTGCGAATCAACGGTCATCAAATCGTGCAGCAGGACCTCGTCGGCGCGTTCCCCCCTGACTACCTGTCCCGTCCGCAGCGGGACTGAACGGTTGCGGAGGCCGGCAAGAACTTCCTTGACTTTCCCCCCAGGATGTTCATAGATGGTGCCACTTGGAGCTCTGGGCCAGCAAGAACGCCAGCCTCGCAAGTCGTTGTTTCTTTTGAGCCGTGTTGTCTAGCCCCGCCCAGCCGAACGGCTGTCCCGACCCCCGAACCACGGTTCGATGTCCATGGGGGTGGCGTTGCAGCAAATGGCCCGAAAACGAAGAGTGGAGAGAGAGATGTCGAAGAAACTGTTTGTGGGCGGACTGAGTTTCAGCACGAATGATGAGGCACTCCGGGCGGCGTTCGCTTCGTTTGGCGCCGTTACGGAAGCCACGGTCGTCACGGATCGGGACTCTGGCCGCAGCCGGGGCTTCGGTTTCGTCACCATGCCCAGCGATGCCGAAGCCGACAAGGCGATCGAAGGAATGAACGGGAAGGTACTGGACGGCCGCACGCTCAACGTCGGGGTCGCCCGGGCCCGCGCCAACGACCGGGACGGGTTCAACGACCGCGGCAGTCGCAACCGCTGGTAGTCGCTTCGCCGCAGCACCCTCCTCCGTCCAGTGCAGATCCGCGGTTCGCCCATCCAGCGCAGGTCCCAAGTCCACCATCAGAGCGTGAGCTGCGGGCCTACTTCCACCAGGTGAAGGAGACGGTGTCGCCGGAGATGCCGGAGCTGTTCGAGTTGGTGACCTGTGCGTCGAATCCGGGCCGGTTGTTCACTCCGGCCAGGTCGCACCACGGGAAAGTCCGGTCGAGCATGTAGATCTTCATGTACTGGCCATCCTGGCCGCTGGTGGGGAAGACGGCAATCTGCGGGTTGCCCGGACCGTCGCTCTTGCACACGAAGTTGTAGGAGGTCCCGGTCTTGTCGGTCGCTGAGCAGACCCCCGGCTTCCAGTTGTTGTACTGCGAGGTGTTCTTGTTCCCGATCACGTCGAGCCACAGACGGACGCAGGTGGTGTTCTCGAACGTGGCGGTCCAGCTCCCGTAGTTCGGCTGGGGCTGGACCTGGTTCGCACTGATGGTGACGTTGAGCGGTCCCGCCGGCATGGCCGCTGCGATCTGCTTGAACGTCTGGTACACCGAGTTGCTGCACGAGCCGGTCGAGCTGTCGGTCCAGGTCATGGTGACCGCGGTCTCCTTCTTGCACAGCTCGTTGCAGCCGTCCCCCGGGGTCACGTTTCCGTCGTCACACTCCTCCGGCGGGTGGATCTTCATGTCGCCGCAGCACGGAACAATGGGGGTGAAGACGCACCCTCCGGGGGGCACGCACACGTCGGTGGTGCAGGCATTGCCGTCGTTGCAGGGCGGAGCGCCGCTGCCCAGGCACTTGCCGCCTGCGCACGCGTCCTTGACGGTGCAGGCGTTCAGGTCGTCGCACGCGAGGCCGTCGTGCGGAGTGCTCTTGCAGCCGGCGTAGGGCTCGCATGCGTCGTCGGTGCACACGTTGTCGTCGTCGCAATCGGCCTGGCCGCTGCCGAGGCAGGCACCTCCCACGCACGAGTCGGTTACGGTGCAGGGGTCCCCGTCGTTGCAGGCCTTGCCGTCTTCCGGCTGGTGCAGGCAGCCCTCGAACTTGACGCACGAGTCCTTGGTACAGGGGTTCTTGTCGTCGCAGCTCTTCTGTCCAGTGCCGGAGCAGACCCCGTTCGAGCACGCATCCACGATCGTGCACGGGTCAGCATCGTTGCACGGCGCGGCGTTGGTGAGATAGGTGCAGCCGTTCTTCGGATCGCAGGAATCATCGGTGCACGGGTTTCCGTCGTCGCAGTTGGCCTTTCCGCTGCCGATGCAGACGCCCTGGAGGCACGCGTCGTTGGGCGTACAGGGGTTGCCGTCGCTGCGCGGTGCAGTGTTGGGAACGTGCGAGCAGCCGCTCTTCGGGTCGCAGGAATCATCGGTGCACGGGTTGCCGTCGTCGCAGCCGAGCATCTTGCCCGCGGTACAGATTCCGTTCTTGCAGGCATCGCTCAAGGTGCAGGCGTTGCCGTCGTTGCACGCGAGCGTGTTGTAGGCGAACTTGCACCCGGCCGCGGGGTCGCACGAATCATCGGTGCACGGGTTGCCGTCTGCGCAGGCGAGGGGCTGGCCTCCCGCACACTGTCCAAGGGTGCACTTGTCGCCGAGGGTGCAGGCATTGCCGTCATTGCAGGGCAGCGGGTTGGTGCTGTGCACGCAGCCCATGTCGGGTGCGCAGGAATCGTCGGTGCATGGATTGCCGTCGTCGCACTGTGCGGCCTTGCCGGGCAGGCACTTGCCCGCGAGGCAGGAATCCCCCTCGGTGCAGAGGTTTCCGTCGTCGCACGGACCTCCCCCTGTCGAGTGTGCGCAGCCCGAGGCGGGCAGGCAGGAATCCTGGGTGCACGGGTTTCCGTCGTCGCAGTCCACCTGCCCCTTGCCGATGCAGGTGCCCTCAGCGCACAGGTCCCCCGAAGTGCAGAAGTCCCCGTCGAAGCAGGGAGCGGTGTTGGGAGTGTGAACGCATCCGGACTGTGCGCTGCAGGAATCGTCGGTGCAGGGATTGCCGTCCTCGCAGTTCGCAGGCTTTCCTCCTGCGCACTTCCCGGCTGTGCAGCTCTCCCCCACGGTACACGCGCTGCCGTCGTCGCAGGGCATGGCCTCGTGTGCAGGGGCATCTCCGCACGCACCCTTCTTGGGGTCGCAGACCGACTGGGTGCAGAAGTCCGCGGCCGGAGGGCACTCGATTTTGCTCCCCGGAACCACTGCGCACACGAACGGGAACTTGGCCTTGTCGCAGAACAGCTTGCCGTTGCAGGCATCTCCGTCGTCGAGCGCGTCACAATCCCCGTCGAGCTGGCACTCGCAGGTGACCGGCGTTCCGGAGCACACCCCCTGAGAGCAGCCGTCGGCCACGGTGCACGGGTTTGCGTCGTCGCAGTCGTCGGAGTTGGGCTCGAACACGCAGCCCCCGGCCTCGTCGCAGCCGTCATCGGTGCATGGGTTGGAATCGTCGCACTTGACCGGGCTTCCGGAGCAGACGCCGACGACGCAGTGATCCGCTACGGTGCACGGATTCCCGTCGATTTT
>VGRX01000355.1 GCA_016875215.1 Deltaproteobacteria bacterium | reverse complement strand
GTGAGCGCGGATGCACACGCCAAGGCCATTCTCACGGGCGAGCACTTCGTCATCTGGGGGGGAACCGCGCTGGCGATCCCGCTTCGTTCCACCCGGCTCGAGGTCACCCTCGCTGCCCGGCCCGCGGTGCGCAACCGGTTCCGCGTCCAGGGCGACGATCCGGACAGGGCCATGCTTCAGGCCGCCCGGATTGGCGCCCGGGCGTTGCGCACCCCTGTCCGCCACGATGTCGCGGTATCCGTGTCCGCGGACTTCCCGCCTTGCAGCGGGCTGGGCTACAGCGCAGCGTTCTCCGTTGCGTTCTGCCGTGCGCTGGCAACGCTGGGCCGGGTAGGGAATCCGGAGGACCGCGTGGCTCAGGCAGCGCTCGACATGGAGAAGGTGTTCCACGACCGTCCGAGCGGCATCGATTCCACCACCATCGCGTTCGATGCACCGTGCTTCGTCAAAACCGGCAGGTCTTTTTCGGTCCGCAACGGAGACCACAAAGAGGTCCACGGCCCCATGGCCGGTTTCCTCGATGTCGCCGGGGGGGGGGTCTTTCTGCTGGCCGACAGCGGAGAACGTGCCTCCACGCGGGAGGTGATCTCCCGGGTGCTTGCCCTTCTCGAGCGTCCCCGTGGCGAGCTGGTGCTCCAGCGCCTCACCGCCGTGTCCGAGAGCATCAGCCTCCAGACCGCCACGGCACTCAAGAAGGGAGACTGGGAATTCGTGGGCAACATGCTCGACGAGAACCAGTGCCTCCTGACCGGCCTGGGCGTTTCGACGCAACGCCTCGATTCACTCTGCCGAGCGGCCGTGCGCGGCGGAGCATACGGCGCCAAGCTCACCGGATCGGGCCTCGGCGGCTACGTCCTCGCCGCTACCACTGCCGACCGCTTGACTGCCGTGAAGAAGGCCCTTGGCAAGGAAGGGGTCACGCACTTCATTGTCCAGGAAACGGGCGACTTCGTGGAGTAGTCCCAGGCCCGAATCGTCCGCGTCAGGCCTATTCTTCTTCGCCGTGAGCTTCCTTGGCGTACTTGTCGATGATCTGCTGCTGGACCTGGGACGGGACCTGGTCGTAGCTGGCGAACTCCATGGAGTAGTTCCCCTGCCCCTGCGTCATGGCCCTGAGGTCGGAGGAGAACGTCTGCACCTCGGCCAGCGGGATGAGTGCCCGGACGATCTGCTCTTCGCCCTGGTGGTCCATGCCCTGGATCCGGCCCCGGTGGGAATTCAGGTACTGGCTGATGTCCCCTGCAAATTCGGGAGGGATGGAGACTTCCAGGTTGACGGTCGGCTCGAGCAGGGTCGGACCGGCCTGCAGGAAGCACTTCTTGAAGCACTCGCGAGCGGCCTTCTGGAACGCCATGTCCTTGCCGTCCACGGGGTGGTCCTTGCCGTCGAAGAACTCGACCTCGACCCAGATGACAGGAGAGCCGGTGAGAACGCCGGTCTCGCACATCGAGCGGCATCCCTTCTCGACCGACGGCACGAACTGCCGGCGCACGTTGTCGCCACGCAGCGCGTCGACGAAGTTGAACAGATCCTCCTTGCCCCGGTAGGGGTTCATGCGGAAGTGCACTTCTGCGAACTCGCCCGAGCCGCCCGACTGCTTCTTGTGGCGGTAGAAGTCGGAGACGGAGCGGGTGATGGTCTCCCGGTAGGAGATGCGCGGCAGCTTGGTGTCCACGTGGACGTTCTGCCTCCGGGCCATGCGCTGGAGCAGGATGTTCAGGTGCAGCTCGGACATCCCGTAAACGACCATCTCCTTGGTCTGGGAATCCATCTCGAACCGGAAGGTGGGGTCCTCCGCCATGTAGCGCTGGAGCACCTGGGAGATACGGGATTCATCGGCCCGGCTCTTGGGCTTGATGGCGAGGGCCACCATGGCCATGGGGAACCGGAGGGGGCGGACCGGCTCCTTCCAGGTGCCGTCGGTGACGGTCTCGCCGGTCGACAGCTCCTCGATCTTGGCCGCTGCGAAGATGTCGCCTGCGCTGACGGAATCGACTTCCTCCTGCTTGGTCCCGAAGAACTTGAAGAGCTTGCCGAACTTGCCCCCTCGGCCGCGGGAGGCGTTGGTGTAGGTGGCACCGGCCACGATCGAGCCGGAGAACACGCGCATGATGGCCATGCGGCCCTTGTGCTCGTCGATGACGGTCTTGACGACCTGGGCGACGAAGGTGTTGGAGTCGATGTCGACCGGGGCGATCTCGGTGCTGCTCTCGCCGGCCTCGTTCTCGACCTTTCGAACCACCGGCAGCGACCTGATCGAGGCAGCGGACGGGAAGAAACCTACCAGTGCATCGAGCAGCTCCTTGACGCCGACCGAGCCTTTCTGTCCGTAGCAGAGAACAGGGACCAGGCTGCCGGCCTGGATTGCGGTGCCGATGTGCGAGACGACCTCTGCGCTGACGTCCGCGCCCTCCAGGTAGCGCATCATGAGCTCCTCGTTGGACTCGACGATGGACTCGATGAGCGGCTCGCGGTATCCCTTCACGAAGTCCGAGGCCCCCTCGGGCGGGTTGAGCACGGACAGGACCTTGGCCAGGCCCGCTCCGGTGACATCCGGCAGGTTGAACGGGACGCAGCACTTCCCGAACGTCTCCTGCAGCGCCTTGATGAGCTTGGGCAGATCCACGTTCTCCATGTCGACCTTGGTCACGACGAAGGCCACGGCCTTGCCTTCCTCGCGGGCCATCTTCCATGCCTTGCGCGTATTGACCTGGATTCCGGTGTAGCCGTCCACGTGGATCAGTGCCGACTCGGCCGCGCGCAGGGCCGCCACGGTCTGGCCGATGAAGTCGGTGCGGCCCGGAGTGTCGAGCAGGTGGAACAGCTTGCCCTGGTACGTACAATGCAGCAGGTGAAGGTCGATGGATGCCTTGCCCTCGACCTCGTCATCAGCGGTATCAACGAGGCTTGTCCCGTCCTTGACCGACCCGATACGGCTGTTGGCGCCGGCTGCGTGGAGGAACTCGTCCACGACGGTGGTCTTGCCTGAGCCGCCGTGCCCCAGGAACACGACATTGCGAATGTCTTCCGGTTTCTGCTTGGCCATCTTGCTACTCCTCTCTGCTGGAGAACCGCCCGAATCGACGCCCCGTCACGGACGGGCAGCGTAATCTAGCAGCCGCACCCGACCGAAGTCAATTGAAAACGCTGGGAGATCGATCTGAGTTACTATTGTACGGGCACGATGGTCAACTCGATCGTACCCGTGGGTCCGCTCGACTGGCCGGCACCGAAGCCCCCGGTGGCTGCCCACGCCCCCAGAACGGCCCCGCCCGCAACCAGGACGCCCACACCGGTCCAGAACCACCACTTCTTGTAGACCGGCGCCTTCTTCTGCCCCAGGTCGACGGTGGGGAACACCGGGTTGTCCGGGTCGAACACGGTGGACCCCTGCTCGATGTTGAGCCCGGCCTTCTGCAACAGGACCGGATCGATGGGCGGACCGCCCAGCCCCTCCGCCTTGCGGGCAATCTCATAGAACGACTCGAACAGCCCCGAGAGGAACTCACGGATGCTTGCGAGGAAGCTGGCATCCCGGGCCAGCGAGCGCTTTGCCGTGGCCAGCGAATCATCCCCCTTGACGTGGAAGCCGGAGAGCTCGTAGGTCTCGCCGACCACCGAGCACTCGATCACGAGCAGCTCGTTGGCCCCGAGGAACTGCTTCAGCTCCACGAGCGGCTGCTGCGCCCCCTCGGCCCCCCCCTTGATGTCCTGGGCAACGGCCACCAGGCGCTGGTCGAAGATCCCCTTCTCCGAAATCGGCTTGAGCGGAATCGAGGCGGTGTTGTCCTCCCCCGGCTTGACCCGGATGAAGCCCGCCCACTGCTCATGTCCGTCGAGCACCACCTTGACCAGGTGCATGCCCGCCGGAACGTTCGAGAAGATCGCAGGAGACAGGGCCGGCTCCCGGCCATCCAGCACCACCACGGCATTCTCGGGCGAGGTCTCCACGGTCACCTTGCCGCCGCCGCGTCGCTCCAGGTCGGCCTGGACCTCCACGAAGGTCTTCAACACCTCCACGCTGTAGGCATACTCCAGGTTGCTCTGCTCCTTCCAGAGCGTCAGGCTCACCTCGATGGCCGTCTTCCCCTCCAGCATGTTGCCGGTCAGTATCTGGCCGACGCCCCAGGACTTGTAGAACAGCGCAACCGACCGGAGCGGAACGAGCGGGAGGATCTGCTCCAGGACCGGACGGAGCTGGTTTAGCCTGGCCATGGCCTTGTCCACCTGCTTGCCGTTCAGCGCCTGGTAGGCCTGGTCGATCCCGGTCAACACCTCCGGGAGGGAAGAGCTGTTGAGCACCGGGGCCGGAGTGACGAGCTCGACCCCCGTCAGCCCCTCGGTGTTCTCCCGTAGCACGCGGTTGAGCAGCAGCGCCGGCTTGGCGTCGGACGCCGACGAAGGCAGGACGAACACGGCAATGCGCTTCTTCTCCCCTTCCTGGGCCGCAACCCGGGGTGCGAGCACCAGGAGGCTCGAGCAGAGGAAGAAGGCCGCCGTCAGGGTGGCGGTGATCTCACGCAGGTTCAACGGGTTCTTCACCATGTTCGCCTCCCTCACTCGACCACGTAGCAGCCGGTCGGCCAGAGTTGCTCGGGGCAGACCATCGACGGACAGTACATCTCGGCAAGCAGTGCCAGCGACTTGTTGCCGAACTCGAGCCCCTCGAACACCTGGTCCACGCCCCCCAGAAGCAGCATGCAGTCGTTGCCCAGCGCCTCCGCCACGTGCCCGCCCCGCATCTTCGGCTTGGCATCGATCGTGGGCAAGGTCAGCTTGCCGGAAGCACGGTCGAAGAAGCGGACGTCTGACGTCGCTGTGGACGAGAACAGCGTGTTCTCTCCCTGCACCACCGACGAGAAGCCGCCCCC
>VGRX01000354.1 GCA_016875215.1 Deltaproteobacteria bacterium | reverse complement strand
CGCCAGGGGTTGAGGTCGTCGCAGTCGAGCATGGATTTGCTCTTGCACAGGCCCGCATCGCAGGTGTCGCCCACGGTGCAGGCATTGGCGTCGTCGCACGGTTTGGAGTTCGGGACGAACAGACAGCCCTTCTTCGGGTGGCATTGGTCGTCGGTGCACGGATTGGAGTCCTCGCACACGAACGGGGCCGACCCGACGCAGCTCCCCTTCTCGCACTTGTCGTTCAGCGTGCAGACGCTGCCATCGTCGCAGGGGGCCGAGTTCATTGCATGGATGCACCCGCTCTTGGGGTCGCACGTGTCGTCAGTGCAGAGGTTCTGGTCATCGCATCCCACGGCCTTCCCCGCGAGGCACACGCCCCCCTGGCAGGCATCCCCCGTCGTGCACGCGTTGGCATCATCGCAGGGGTCGGAGTTGGCAGCGTGCGTGCAGCCGGAGAGCGGGTGGCAGCCGTCATCGGTGCACGGATTGGCGTCGTCGCAGTTGGCATCCGGGCCCCCCGCACACGCGCCACCGTTGCAGATGTCATTCAGGGTACAGGCATCCCCGTCGCTGCACGGCGCGCTGTTGGGGGTGTGCTGGCAGCCGGCCGGTGCAAGGCAGGAATCGTCGGTGCACGGGTTGTCGTCCGCACAGTTGGCCGGCTTCTTTCCTGCACAAGTCCCCTCCTGGCAGGCATCACCGAGAGTGCAGGCATTGCCGTCGTCGCAGGCGAATCCCTCGTGAGCAGGAAGGGTGAGGCAGCTGCCGGTCTCGGGTTGGCATTGGGTCTGCAGGCAGAACGGGAAGTCGCCGGCAGGTGGCGGGCACTCGACAGCGGTACCCGGCTTTACCGCACAGACATGGGGGAACTTGTCGAGGTCGCAGACCAGGATTCCGTTGCACAGGTCACCGTCTTCGAGCTTGATGCAGTCCGAGTCCTCCTGGCAGTCGCAGTCGACCGGAACGCCGACGCAGGCGGAATCCTGGCACTGGTCCGCTACGGTGCACGGGTTGCCGTCGTAGCACTTGTCGGCGTTGGGCTCGTGAACGCATTTGCCCGCTTGTCCGCAGGAGTCGTCGGTGCACGGGTTGTCGTCGTCGCAGGCCATGGGGATACCGACGCACAGCCCGTCTTGGCAGTGGTCCGCTGTCGTGCACAGGTTGCCGTCCTGGCACTCGGTTCCGTCGAGCGGAGGGTTGGAGCACCCCTGGGGGCCTCCGCACACGTCCTTTGTGCACGGGTTGTCATCGTTGCACAGGGAGATCGGAACCCCGTCGAGGTCCAGCGGCTCGTCGACCTGGCCGTCGCAGTCATCGTCGATTCCGTTGCAGGTTTCCCCTGCGGGCTCCGGAGCATCGCACGGAGACAGACCGTCCGCGGTGCAGACGCGCTTGCCCGTGCAGGTGCCGAGCTCGTTGGTCACGCTGCAATCCGTTGCCAGCCCGAGCGCAACCGACTTGGCCGAGCATTCGCACTCGCCCGATGCGGGGACGCACTGGGTGAGCGGGACCCCCGACACGGACACGACCTCAGCGCAGGTGAAGCCCTCGGGGCACTCGACATCCGGGCCGCACGCACCTCCGCAGAATGCGCTGCCGCCCGGGTACGAGACACAGGCATCCTGGATACCGCCCGGACTGATGCAGTCCGCTGCGGCGGTGCAGGGCTTGCAGAGGTTGGTAAAGAGGGAGACGCATGCGAACATGAGATCCTGCCCGGAGCCGCCGTACGGCTGGCATTCCCAGCCGGCCGGGCATTCCTCGAGGCACGTCATGGTGCACACGCCGTCACCGAGGTGCTCGACGCACCAGCCGGACAGGCACTGGTCGTTGGCGGTGCACGGGTCGAGGAAGCAGCCGGTGCCCGGCTCGCAGACCGGGCCGGAGTCCGCCAGGTCCGCGTCGAGCGGGACGACGTCGAATCGGAGCTCGTCCGCGTCAGCGTTGAGCAGATCGGTCAGCGGTACAGCATCCGCGTCCGCAGCGCGGCCCGTGTCCACCTGGTCGAGCGGCTGCACGTCGAGCTGAGTGATCTTCCCGTCCGGAGCCGAGGTGCACGCTGCCGGCCCGGCCAGAAGCAGAAGGGCTGTTGCGAGCGCTCCCGCCGTGAGGGGGGAGTTCCTCGTGTCTCTGTGTCGTCTGCCAGCGTGGGTCATGCCATCCTCCAGGTCCAATTCCTGCTGCGCCGCGTCTCTCTGCATCGACAGTGTACGCTATGTGGAAGGAGGATAGAAGACTGACTGTCGTGCCCCCCTCCGAAGCCCTGGTTGTTCAGACCTTCTTGACCCTCTCGACGAGTCCTTTCCGCACGAGAGTGGCGAACTGCCTCGGATGGCGCCCGTAGTGGAGCGCACGCTGCCCCAAGGCCGCAGCGGTGACATCGGCGTGCCCCTTGGTCAGCCAGGACCCCCCGAAAAACTCGAGGGCCAACGTCTCCTGCCAGAAGATGTCGGCGCTTCCTTCTCTCCGGGCAGACAGCTCGGAAATGCCGGCCCACAGGATGCACACGACCATCGCCAGGCCGCACCCGCGGTAGATGAGATTGCGCAGCTGCTTGGCTCTGGGCAGGGAGTACGAGTTCGTCGGTCCGGACCGTTGTGCGTCCTGTGCGGCCCCCAGCGCACTCTGCCCGGAGCCCTGCACGTCCGGCTTGGACTTGGGGAAGAGATACAGGGCGAAGACGATGAACGAGACGAAGAGCGCCAGGGCCGATGTGAAGTGGATCCTGTCCGCCAGCGGAGTCCACCAGTCGGGAGCGCTTGCTGCCGCCGGAGCCCTGGTGGGAAACGACGCAACCAGGATCGCTGCGATGCCGGCCAGGAACGAAGCAATCCGATCGCGCTGCTGATAGTTGTTGCGGTAGCCTCGATAGGTGACGAGGAAGATGCCCAGTGCGACCAGGATGCCGACAAATACCGGGACGGCCCCCGTGTAGTAGTAGGCGCTGATTGAGGTCAGGCGCTCCCAGGAGGGGAGGCTCTTCGTGGGTCTGAGTCCCGCGACGAGCCACAGAGCCGGAGGCAACAGCATTCCCAGGACTCCGATGAGCTGCCGATAGGCGTGGCTCGAAGCGTCGTCTTCCTTCGGCTCCGGGAAGAACGGTCGAAACTGTCGGTCGTCAGGGGCGGTTTCGGAATGCATGGTTCTCCTCCTATGCCGAGAACCGTTCCCAGGTTCCCAACAGAGTTCTGCCGTCACAGCGGTCACGAGGCTATTGGAGCATTCCTTGAATGCATTCACAAGAAGGAAGAAGCGATGCACTGCACACACTCGATTCGACCATCCGATTCGGAAGCAACGCGGAGCAGCGGCCGATTCAGGGGCCAGCACAAGTGGCCAGCACCACAGGGGCCAGCACAAGTGGCCAGCACCACAGGGGCCAGCACCCCCCTTCCATCGCGCGTGCGAAAACAGTATCATGT
This sequence comes from Deltaproteobacteria bacterium, assembly GCA_016875215.1. GTDB lineage: Bacteria > Myxococcota_A > UBA9042 > CAIXZC01 > CAIXZC01 > CAITUV01. Next base: position 1,468 of record VGRX01000354.1, on the reverse strand, counting down.
CGCAGCGAACAGGAGGGAACATGATGGAACGGCGGTACGGCAGCAGGTCCACGAGTGAGGCGGAGGAGCTGTCCGGCCGTGGGGCCGGAAAGGTCATCCGGTTCCTGTTCTGTGCGGCGCTGGTGACCGTATCCTGCGGCGGCGGGGGAACGGGGAAGACGACCCCCGAGGTCGTGGCGGAAGTGACTGCCGACGTGGCCGGCGAGATCGCGGATGCCCGGGCATGCCTGGCGGATGCGCCGGTGCTGGACACCGCGTTGCCGGGGGGCGAGGCACTGCTGGTGGGGGAGGCGGTCGCGGTGACCTGTCGACTGGAGGGTTGCCCCGGCGTGGATCTCGAGGAGACCGGGCTGGTCGTGGCCGGGGTCGAGGGAGAGGACTACCAGGCTTCGGACGTGGAAGTGACGTTCCTGAGGCCGGGCGAGTACGAAGTGGCATGCACGTGGAAAGCCCCGGACGGGACGCTGCTGCAGGACCCGACGCCGGCGCTGGCCGTCGTGCAGCCCGGACAGGCGGCAACCGTGACGACCGTGCTGTCGGCCGGCAAGGTGGCAGCCGGGACGCAGGTGTTCGCCACGTGTACGGCAGAGGATGTGCTGGGGAACCCGGTGTACGGGCAGTTCTCGCTGGCTGTGACGCCGTCGGCGGGGGTAGTCGTGGGCGGCCTGTCGCTGACTCCGACGCAGGTCGGCAAGCACCAGGTGGCCTGCGTTCTCGACGGGGCGCACTCCGGGACCCCGGCGAACCTCGAGGTGACTGCAGGGGTGCCGCGCCGGCTCGTGACCACGCTGAATCCGGATACCGTACCGGCAGGGAAGGGGGCCGGCATTGCGTGCCTGGCAACCGACCTGTGGGGGAACAAGGTGTCCGGCTTCCCCATGGTGGTGTTCACGCCGCCGGAGGTGACGCTCCAAGGGCTTTCCGTGAGCAGCACGCTGACCGGGCTCCACCCCGTCAAGTGTGCGCCGCAGGCAGACGACTGGGCGTTGTTCGAGCTGGTGGGGGCGGTGCTGAAGGTCATACCGGGACCGCCCATGCTCGTGAAGCTGACCCCGGTGCCGGACAAGCCGGTCTACAAGGTCCTGGACAAGATCTGGCTCCAGGCGGAGGTGCGGGACGAGTATGGCAACCTGGTTCCGGATGCGGGGCTGGCGCCGGTCGAGGTGGTACCGCCGGACGGGGTCGTTGAGACCCAGCCATGGCATTTCAAGTTCACGACCGAGGGGACGCGTACGCTCGCCGTGAAGCTGTCGGAGAACCCCGCCCTGGGAGCGCAGCTCGTGGTGACGGTGGACGGGAGCGGGCCCCTGCTTGCCGTCGACTACCCGGAGCGGGGAGCGACGCTGACCGACAAGCCGTCGGTCACGGTGACCGGGACGGTGAGTGACACGGTCACCGGGCTGTCCGACTTCTTCATCAACGGCAAGGCCGTGGAGGTTCAGCAGGACAACACCTTCTCGCAGATTTC
>VGRX01000353.1 GCA_016875215.1 Deltaproteobacteria bacterium | reverse complement strand
CCCCGGCTTCAAGTACGGCCTGCCGCTCGAGGCAGCGTTCGTGTTCGACGTGCGCTACCTGCCCAACCCGTTCTTCGTGGACGAGCTGCGGGTGCTTACCGGCCTGGAGGCGTCCGTGGCCCGGTACGTGTTCCGCGAGCCGGCCGCAGGCCGCATGGCCCGGTCCATCGCGGCCCTCGTCGAGGAAGTGCTTCCCCTCTGTCGCAAGGAGGGGCGCAGCAACCTCATGGTGGCCATCGGCTGCACCGGCGGCCAGCACCGCTCGGTGGCCGTGGCGGAGCGGGTGGCCCGCACTTTGCGCCGCAAGGGGGTCGGCCTCTCGGTGCTGCACCGGGACATGAATCGCGGATAGCCGGGACTACTCCTTGATCATCCGGCCTTCGGCCTTCTCGTAGATGGCGGGCACGTCAGGGACCTGGTCTCCGTCGGCATCCGGAAGGGCCATGAGATAGCCGACGAGGGTCTGCCAGAGCTTGAGCTCCTGCACCCCGTCCTTGGTCGGGTCGATGTCGAGGATGGCGGCGGGCAGGTCGGTAATCGGATTGCCGTCCTTGTCCCTGGGGGTCACGGCAAGCAGGCCGTAGGTCTTGGACTCGAGCACTCCCATCATGGCCGCCACGTAGAGGTTCACCGCCACCCGGTACAGCCCGGTGTTCGCATCGCTCGTGTCGACCGGAGCGTCGGAGTAGCCGTTCCCATCCTTCAGGTAGATGGCCTTGACCACGTTGAAGAGCGGCCCGTCCGCGTCATAGGTGAACTTGAGCCCCGAGAACTGGAGGAAGTAGTCGTCTCCCATCAGGTTCGGAATGGCAACCGCGGCTTCGCAGGCGTTCTTCAGCTCCTTCGCCGTGATGTAGAACGTCACGATCGGATACCCGGGGACCTGGTCCGGACCGATGCCGAGCGGCAGGACCCGGAACGCATCCGCGACCGTGATGGCCTTGGACTTGCCGGCCAGGATGGAATCCCGGATCACGCCGTTCGCCTCGAACGCAGCCACCGCCAGGGGAGCATCTCCCGGAACCTGGTTCACCGCAGCCAGGATGGCGTCGGTCACCAGGTTGCCCAGGGGCGACTCGGACATCTCCGGCTGAGTCACGTCGAACGCTACCTCGGCCAGCACCTTGTCGTACGCCAGCCCGGCGCCGGCAAGCAGTGCGTCGAGCTGCTGGCGGAACTCGTCCACCCTCTGGAGCATGTCAGCGTCTCCCGCAATCGAGTCGTCGACCGGCAGCAGCTCGTAGGAAACGAGCGCGACCTTGTCCGCTTCGACATCCACCACCAGCTTGCCCAGGAAGCGTCCGTAGCTGCCGGCCTGCACGACCAGCGTGTCCGCGTCTCCTTCCACGCCGGAAAGCGGTGTGTGGCTGTGCCCGCTTTTGATGATGATGTCGAGCCCGGGGACCTTCTCGGCCAGCTTCTCGTCCTCGGCCTTGCCTGCCCCGAGGAGCACCCCGGAGTGCGACAGCGCAATCACCAGGTCGACCCCCTTGCCCTCGAGCGAAGCGACGCGTGCCTTGGCCGCTTCCTCGGGATTGCTGATGCCCGCGGGCGGCATGAATGGGGCATCGCTCCTGGCATCGTCGCCGAGGAGGCCGAAGAGGCCGATCTTCAGTCCTCCGGGGGTCTCGATCACGTGCTCGTCCAGGATGGCGCCCCCCTTGCGGAGCGCGTCCAGCGCGTCGTCCTTTGCATCTTCGTCGGAAGTGGTCAGGTTCGCGGCCAGGATCTTGATGGCAGTGCCCTGGATGCCGGCATTGACGATGGCCGCGGCGCCGGCCGGACCCCAGTCGAACTCGTGGTTGCCCAGCGTCGTTGCCTGCACGCCCATGGCATCCATGAGCCTTAGCTCGACGCCGGCGGTGGCCGTCAGCATGGAGAAGATGCTTCCCATGGTGAAGTCCCCCGAGTCGAAGACCACGGCATCCGCACCGGCAGCGGCTGCCTTCTCTTTCTCCTGCTTGATCAGAGCGGCAATGCGGGCGACGCCGCCCACGGTGTCGTCGTCCCCGGTCGTGGCCGGCGTGTAGTCCGCCTCCGGGCCAACTCCGTACAGGTGCGAGTGGAAGTCGTTGATATGGAGGATGACCAGACGCTTCGCCTTGCCCGGCTCCACCGTTTCTCCGGCCGTCTCACCCGGAACCGTCTCCGCTGCCGCGTCGATCTTCAGCTCCGGCTCCACGGGAGCATCCACGGCCACGGTGTCGCCCGCTCTGAGGTCCTCCGGGACGTCCTTCCCGCTCTTCTTGTCGTCCCCCCCTGAGCACGAGCAGTTCAGACAGAACGCCATCGCGACAACCGCCACCAGAAGATGAACCATTCTCATGACATACCTCCTGTTCCATCCGCACGCACCCTATCACGCCCGTGGGACAGAGCCAAGCCCGGAGCATCGCCGCAGGTGGCCCGAGATGGTGGATCAGGGAAAGGGCGCGTGTGCGTGGAGTGCAGCATGGCCCGGCAGGTGCAGGGAACACGGGCCTTTTTTGCCGCCCGGCTCGCAAGACCCTATAATCCTGGCGGATGTGTGCACCTGGAGGGAGGTACTACCCATGGTCGTCACAACCCACATCGAACGGATTGTGAAGCGCAACGGTGACCTGGTATCGTTCGACCAGAAGAGGATCGCGACGGCCATCTACAAGGCTGCTGCTTCGATCGGCGGCAAGGACAAGGAGCTCGCCGAGAGACTCTCCGACCTCGTAGTCGAGCAGCTCACCCGGTCCCTGCCCCGGGGTGCGACCCCCACGGTCGAGGAGATCCAGGACCTCGTCGAGCGGGTGCTGATCCAGCAGGGGCACGCGCAGACGGCCAAGGCCTACATCGTGTACCGCCACCGCCGCGGCCTGGTGCGCAAGGGGGAGATCGGGCTCCAGAAGGGGGGCTCGGTCGAGACCGTCCCCTGGAAACTCCTGTGGAGGACGCTCGCCTGGAACGCAGACCACAACTGCGACAGCATCGAGGGGCTCAACGAATGGGTCCGCTCGGGACGGCTCCCCGAGCTCATGGTCGAGGCCGACGCCCAGTACGAGAAGCAACTCGTCGTCGCGGCCGAAGAGGCCTTGCAGAAGGGGGACGTCCGGGTCATCATCATCGCCGGTCCCTCCTCGTCCGGAAAGACCACCACCACCTACAAGCTGGCTCAGAACCTCCGCAAGGCAGGAAAGGAGCTTGTCGCCGTCAACGTGGACAACTACTTCCGCGACCTCGAGCTCCATCCCAAGGACTGTTACGGCGACTACGACTACGAGACCCCCGAGGCGCTCGATCTTCCGCTCTTCAACGACCACCTGGAGCGTCTCGTGCGGGGAGAGGAAGTCCTCATGCCCCGGTACGACTTCCACACCGGCAAGCAGATCCTCGACCAGCTCCCGCTCAAGGTGGAGAAACACCAGATCATCCTGCTCGACACCCTTCACGGGCTGTTCGACGGCCTGACCCGCAGCGTGCCCGAGCCGCAGAAGTTCAAGGTCTACATCGAGACGTTCTGCCAGGTCCGCCCTCGGAACGGGCGTTTCGTGCGCTGGACCGACATCCGCCTCCTGCGGCGCATGGTGCGGGACTCGAACTTCCGCAACCACAAGCCATCCCTCACCCTGGGCCACTGGCACTACGTGCGCCGGTCCGAGCTCAAGCATATCATCCCGTACCTGCACAACGCGGACCTCACGGTCAACGGGAGCCTGGCGTACGAGCTGCCGGTCCTCAAGAAGCAGGTCGAGCCCTACTTCGCCGGCCTGGTGGAGGAGTACGACCGCCAGCCCGAACGTCACGATGCCATCATCCGGGCCCACCGCGTGTATGATCTGATTCGGCTCATCGAGCCGATCACCCCCGAGGACGAGGCGAAGATCAACGGCGAGAGCCTGATCCGGGAGTTCATCGGCGGCAGCACGATCCAGTACTGAGACTCAGTCAGGAGGCTGCCCGGAATTGCTTGGCCAAGTGCGGTCGTAGCGGCGAAGCGATTTCGATCGGCCTCCTTACTTCCAGAGCGGGGACAGAGCACGCAGGCGGGTGACGGCCTCGGCGAGGAGGTCCGCTGCGCGGTCCACCTCGTCCTGGGTGTTGAAGCGGCCCAGTCCGATGCGGACGGCCCCGTCGATGCGCTCCGGTGGCAGCCCCAGGGCGGACAGGACGTGCGAAGGCCCTCCGCCCGTGGACGAGCAGGCCGAGCCGGTGGAGAGGGCCAGCTCCCCTTCGAGCAGCATGAGCAGCGATTCCGCCTTGACGCAGTCGAACGAGACGTTGAGGTTGCCGGGCAGCCGCCGGAGCGGGTGGCCGTTGAGGTGGAGCCGGGGGACCTTCGCCTGCAGCAGCGACCAGAGCCGGTCCCGCAACCGGCGGAGTCCGCCGTCCTCCGCTTGGGATGCGAGCTCGCTGCCGGCCAGCTCGCAGGCCTTTCCGAGCCCGACGATCCCCGGGACGTTCAGCGTGCCGGGTCGAATCCCGGATTCCTGGCCCCCGCCGTGCTGCTGGGGGGCGGGCCGCAACCCTCGGCGCACGAACAGCGCTCCGACCCCCTTCGGGCCGTAGAGCTTGTGGCCGGAGAGCGAGGCAAGGTCCATGCAGCAGCTCTCGACGTTCAGCGGGAGCTTGCCCGCCGCCTGTGCGATGTCGCTGTGGAACAGGATTCCCCGCTCCCGGCAGAGCCGCCCGATCTCCTCGACGGGTTGAAGCGTTCCGATCTCGTTGTTGGCTGCCATGATCGAGACCAGTCGCGTATCAGGCGACATGGCGGATGCCACCGCCTCCACGTCCACGAGCCCGTCCGGAGGCACGGCCAGCACGGTGACCCGGACTCCCCGGTCGACCAGCCAGCGGCAGGGAGCCAGCACGGCCTCGTGCTCCGTGGCCGCGGTGATCACATGGTGGGTCCCGGGTCCCGC
>VGRX01000352.1 GCA_016875215.1 Deltaproteobacteria bacterium | reverse complement strand
GAGACCTGTCGCAGAACGCGGTTGGAGCGGGGCTGGCCTTAGCCGACGAAGCAGGCAAGGGACGGGCTCGAATGGAGGTCAACAAGGACGGCTCCTTCTTGGACCTGCGCGACGAGGCAGGCGAGGAACAGGCTGGAATGGGGGTCAACAAGGACGGCCCTCAGTTGATTCTAGTCGACGAGGCAGGCAAGGTACGGGCTCGAATGGGTGTCCTCATGGGAGGGCCTGTCTTGGCCCTATTTGACGAAGCAGGCAAGCTACGGGTGGACCTGTCGCAGAACTCGGTTAGAGCGGGGCTGGCCTTAGCCGACAAAGCAGGCAAGGTACGGGCGGGACTGGCTGTCGGCGAGGATGGCCCCGGCCTATCTCTAAGCGACGAAGCGGGCAACCGCCGGGTGTCGCTAGGCTTCTTCAAGTTCCTGGACGGCCCGATGCTGAGTCTGTGGAACGTGGCAGGCGAGCCGCTGGCGATGCTGGCGCAGCAGGGGAAGGAAGACCCGGTTCTTGTCCTGTACGACGAAGCCGGGAAACGACTCTGGTCCGCGCCCCAACAGATCATCCCTTGCTTGCAGGCGCTCTTGCTAGACTGGCTTGGCGGCGGCATCGGGGCTGCTGTAGTGCCCGCCCCTGGTCTTCCCCCTCCCCCGTAGTCAATCGCCCGTCCCTGGGGCATCCTGCTACGTCCCTGCTACGTCCCTGCTACATCCCTGAGCGCGGTGTGGACCCGGGAGCCGAGGTTTCCGATTCCATGCCGGGGGAGTGCGACGGGATGACCGGGGACGGCCCCCGGCGATTGCCTGCTACTTGGTTTGCTACGTCTAGAGTGCCCAAACGAGGCAAAACGAGGCAAAAGCAGACAATCCGCCCGATGGGGCCGAAATGCTGCCGGGCCTTGATTCTGTGCGGGTTTCCGTTTGTGCTCAGGGGCGGAATTGAACCACCGACACGCGGATTTTCAGTCCGCTGCTCTACCTGCTGAGCTACCTGAGCATCCTGTCAAACAAAGGTGGTATATGGACCAGCGCAGGAGCCAAGTCAAGCAAAAAGGCAGGCGCCGCAGCTTCGAGTCCGCATCGGCATTGGAATCACGGTCGCAGTCGCTTTCGGTCTACCCGACCATCAGCTCGGCGTAGATGTCGAGGTGGGTATCACCCGGCTCGAGGCCGGCGGCCTTCATGGCTTCCAGCGTCGGCTCCAGGCCGATCTTCAGCAGCCGGAACCACATCTCGGCCTTCTTGATGTTGCTGGCGAAGATGTAGCCCATGATCATGGCCGCGGTCGCGGCCTTCAGCCCGTACACCTGGAATGCGACCAGCGTGTCCACGCCTCCCTGGTTGACGGTGAACAGCGTGGCCCCTTCCTCGTCGAGGTGGCCCTCACCGGCCTGGACCTTTCCCCCTTCGATGGCGACGTGGTACTTCGGTCCCTTGACCCGGACCCCGTCCACTTCGGCCATCTCGAGGTTGTACACGTAGCGTCCCTCCATCCCCGGGACCACGAGGTACGGAAGTGCCTTGAGAAGATCGTCCAACGTCAGGTTCTTGAAGTCCACTGCCATTTGCCACCCCCCCGTTTCTGGTTGTCAATGCCCCGAATGCCGCGTCAGGTTATCGGGGCTATCGCGGCGCGTCAAGCGAAAAGGAGCGGCTTGCATGATCCCCCCGTCGATGCTATCTTCCCCCCGGGTCCGACACAGGGGGACGCTATGGGCTTTCTCGACTGGCTCACCCGCAAGAAGGAGGCTGCCGACGACGGCGAGGGCGCCGAGTCCCGCTTCACCGACAAGAACGTGGCCAAGCTGCACAAGAAGCTGATGAACAAGTGGTACCAGACCATGGAGCGCAAGCGGGTCATCCAGCTCCTGGCGCAGCTCGGCTCGGAGGAGGCCGTCACCGCGCTCCTCGGCCGCTTCACCTACGTGACCGACGGCTCGATCGTCGACGAGGACGAAAAGAGCATCGTGTACGAGATCCTCCTCGACATGGGCGGTCGCTCCGTCCCCTCCCTCCGTCGCTTCATCCTCACCGAGCCAGCCATCTACTGGCCCCTCAAGGCATTGACCGAGATCGAGGGGGAGGAGGTTGCGGTCGACACGCTTCTCGAAGCGCTCGACGGCATCACCGACCGGTGGGAGCGCAGCATGGAGCGCATGCACAGCCTCGTGCAGAGCCTTCGTGACTACCACAGCGACAAGGTGCTCGCCCGCCTGGTCGACCTGGCCACCGACGAGAACGAGGAGATCCGCTTCCTGGCCGTCGACGGCCTCTCGACCTTCGATTCGAAGCAGCAGGCCGTCGATACCATCATCGAGCGGCTGCTCGACGACGGGGAGACCACGCGCATCAAGACGTTCATCATGGACATGCTGATGGAGCGCAAGTGGCGGGTCAGGAAGTACAAGAAGGAGCTTGCCGGAAAGCTGCCGGAGACCTACTTCGTCGACGATACCGGAACCATCCAGCGCAAGTACTAGGAGCGACCATGGAAAAGGTACCCATGACCATCGCGGGCGAACGCACCCTGCGGGAGCGGCTCAAGCACATGAAAGAGGTCGAGCGCCCCAACGTGGTCAAGGCCATCGAGGAGGCGCGCGCCCACGGCGACCTCTCCGAGAACGCGGAGTACCATTCCGCCCGGGAGAAGCAGGGGATGATCGAAGCGCAGATCCGGGACCTGGAGGATCGTCTCGGGCGGGCGGAAGTCATCGACACGTCCAGGCTGAGCGGGGACCGGGTCGTGTTCGGCGCCACGGTCGTGCTCGAGGACGGCGAGGCGGACGAGCAGGTCACCTACCAGATCGTCGGAACGGAGGAAGCGGACCCCAAGGCAGGACGGATCTCCTACACGTCGCCTCTGGCGCGGGCCATCATCGGCAAGCGGGAGGGGGACCTGGTCCAGTTCCGCGCCCCGGCCGGAGTGCGCGAGTACGAAGTCATCGAGATCCGCTTCGAGTAGTCCCCTGCGCACACGCGGTTGAACGTCCAAGGCAGATCTGATACCCTTCTCTCCGCGTACCGATGTGAGGAGGGGCTCATGAGTCATTCCCGAAGTATGCTGGTCGTCTGCTGCCTTGCGTGGGCCGTTGCGGCCTGCTCCGGGGCAGGGCAGGTGACGGAGACCGACCTGGGTGACATCGGACCGGACGGGGGCGGACCGGGCGACATCGTCCTCAAGCATGACGCTGGGGACGGCTGGAGCGACATGGACGGTTTCCAGCCGCCCGAGACGATGCCCGAGATCGTGTGGCCCATCTGCCAGGAGGAGGGGGGGTTCGGCTGTGCCTGCGTCGACGGCTCCGACTGCGTGAGCAACTGGTGCGTCGATTCCTACGAGGGCAAGGTCTGTACCCTCACGTGCATCGAGGAATGTCCCAACGGATGGGGTTGCGAGCAGGTCCAGAGCGCACCCGACCCGCTGTTCGTCTGCCTCCCTTTCCATGCCAGCCTGTGCCTCCCGTGCAACGACGACAAGGAGTGCGGCGCCAACCTCCAGCACGGCAAGGGGTTCTGCCTGGACTACGGCTCCGAGGGACACTTCTGCGGCGGCCACTGCCAGCCCGGCGTCTCATCGTGCCCGCAGGGCTACGTCTGCCAGGAGACCCCAATCGGGAGCGGTGCGCTCAAGTTCCAGTGCCTCCCTTCCTCCGAGATGTGCGCCTGCTCGGCCAAGGCGATTGAGCAGGGCCTCAAGACCTCCTGCTTCGTGGAGAACGAGGCGGGCCAGTGCTTCGGCACCCGCTGGTGCAAGGAGGGGGGGCTGTCCGACTGCGATGCGAAGGTCCCAAAGCCCGAGGAGTGCAACCTCGAGGATGACGATTGCAACGGGATAGCGGATGACAACGTCCCGCCCGAATCGTGCAGCACCAAGAACGGGTTCGGCGAGTGCCTCGGGGAGAAGGTCTGTACGGACGGCAAGTGGAAGTGCGAGGCCAAGGAGCCTGCCCAGGAGATCTGCGACGGCGTGGACAACAACTGCGACGGCAAGGTGGACGAAGGGAGCCTGGATACCGATACCGACGGCATCGCCAACTGCGTGGACGACGACGACGACGACGACGGTCTTCCCGACGACCAGGACAACTGCAGCCTGGTGGAGAACCCGGGGCAGGAGGACAACGACAGCGACCTCATCGGTGACCTCTGCGACCCGGACGACGACAACGACCAGGTCCCGGACGAGGCGGACTGCAACCCGCTCGACGGCGACATCTACGAAGGGGCGCTGGAGGCCTGCGACGGCAAGGACAACGACTGCGACGGCATCGTCGACGAGGGAGAGCTCGATACCGACGGCGACGGCCTGACCGACTGCATGGACCCGGACGACGACGACGACGGATTGCCCGATTTCGCGGACAACTGCCCCCTCGTCCCCAACCCGAACCAGAAGAACGCGGATGGCGACGGCATGGGGGACCTGTGCGACCCGGACGACGACAACGACGGCGTCCCCGACGAGGCCGACAACTGCCTCCTGGCCAAGAACCCCGACCAGAAGGACTCCGACCAGGACGGGCTGGGCGATGCCTGCGACGACGACGATGACAACGACGGCGTGGCGGACGACGATGACAACTGTCCGACCGTTGCCAACCCGCTCCAGACCAACAGCGACAAGGACCCCCTCGGCGACGCGTGCGACGACGACGACGACAACGACGGCGTCATGGACCCGTTCGACAACTGCCCGAACACCGTCAATCCGGATCAGAAGGATACCGATGGCGACGGCTTCGGCGATGCCTGCACCAACGACAAGGACGGAGACCAGGTGCTGGACGACGAGGACAACTGTCCCCTGGTCAACAACCCGGACCAGGCCGATCTCGACCAGGACGGCAAGGGCAACGCGTGCGACGACGACATCGACGGCGACCCGTTCAAGAAAGAGGG
>VGRX01000351.1 GCA_016875215.1 Deltaproteobacteria bacterium | reverse complement strand
TTTTACCAGGACCCGTTCTTCCTGGACCAGCTCACGACGAGCGGGTGCCGCGTGGTCGATGCAATGGCCGAAGCCCCGGACGGCTATGCCCGCGACGAGAACGGCCGGCTGTTCCAGGTCTCGTTCGACCTCAGCAAGCGGGTCTACCTCGGGGGCCGCTGGGCTCCCCTCTTCGACCTCGAGGGGAACAAGCTGCACCGGGCCGGCGTGGACTTCGGCATTCGCGTCGATGACCTGGATTACTCGGGGCGCAAGCGGCACCGTCACCGGGTGCTGGAAGGCGAGGTGAGCTTCCTGCCCGTGGACTTCGAGATCCTCCTCTGGGGTTACGACCTCGGGGCACGCCGGGAGGAACCGGCGCTCTGGGTCACCACGTTCGTCGGTCCGCCGACCCGCTTCGACCTGGACCTCGACCTCGGCTGGGGATTCCGAATGCTCACTGCGCGGTACCATCCGATGCGAAGCGAGAGCTACACCGAGCTGGAGAACCTGTCCGTGTATCTCTCGTGGGAGATCTACCACAACAAGCCGATGGACAGCTTCGTCCGGTTCGCAATCGGGGCGGCTTGCAGCGAGCTGATGTCGGAGCTGGAGGACGAGAGCACCCGATTCTCCCTGTATCCCGTGGCGTCGCTGGAATCGGAGTTCGTCCTGGATCAGCGGGGGTTGCATCGCCTCGGACTCTCGGTCTCGGCATCTCCTCGCTGGTACATGGACGAGGTGTCGGAGCTGTATCGCACCGGCAAGGGTACCCTGTCCTACGAGTTCATCCTGCTGGCCATCAACGATCAGCCGCTATCGTTCTATCTCGAGGGCAACGCCCAGTATCGGGACGACATTCCGGATGCTCCCTCGGACTGGCTGTTCGAGGGCCTTGCAGGGCTGCGGTTCAACTTCCTCGCACCGCCGCGGGAAACGGAGTGAGGAGGATGGCCATGGCAAGCGACAATGCGGCCCTGTCAGCTATCCGCGGCCCGTCGCTGACGCTCCGGGTTGAGATGACGGCGGCTCTCCTTGCCCTGGCGCTGCTCGTGTCCTCATCGGCCCTTGGTCAGCATCCGGACCCGCCCTGCCCCATCGAGCTGCGCAAGCTCGAGGAGGGCCCGAAGGAGGAGCTGCCGCGGCAGGAGGGCGACTACCGGGTCGACGAGCAGCACCGACGGTTCCGGACGCGCTTCGACCCGGGCAACCGCTGGCGGATCGGGACCGCCTGGGGAGCCTCGCTGGAGCTTGGGGAAGAGGCCGCAGTCCAACCGGCCGCCTGGGAGCTCTCGACGGTCATCGACCTGCGCACCGACTGCAACTTCGACGAGGAGGGGTGCTGGAAGGGACGGCATGCCCTGGCTGCGTTCACGGTTGCCCCCACGCAGGTCGCACGGAGCGGATGGCCGGTGATGGACCTCCTCCTGTACGAAGGCGAGTTCATCCGCCACCGCCGGTCGCCCCACATCGTGATCCCCACCCTCCCGCCCCGGCGCCTGTTCGTCCCGTTCGACTTCGGCGTTTCGATCCGGACCGCGGGGCTGCACGTTCCCCGGGATTTCGTGCCTCACGCGTCGGCCGGTGCGGACGGTGCGGTCGTGTCCGCCTGGGACGTCGAGGTCATCGACATTCGGATGCTGCTCGAGCTCTGGCGGTCGGAGAGGCTCGGGAGCGCACTCGTGCTGGGCATCGGTTCCCGGTACGACCTCCGGGTGACGGATGACGGCAACGAGCTTTCCCTGGAGCACGTTCTGTCCCCGTTCACCGCTACCTCCCTGACTTTCCGGCACGAGTGGGCCCAGGGGCGGCAACGGATCGACGTCACCGCCGATTCCCACCCGTTCTGGTCCTCCCGCATAGGCATCTCGAACGCGTTCGATGCGTCAGCCCGGTACGACATCACCCTCCTGGCGATCAACGATCAGCCCGTTTCGCTGAACCTGAGCGCAGACTACCGGTATGGGGACTTCAGCCCGGGGCCCAGAGCATCGGACCATCTGCTGCAACTCATGGCCGGGCTGGAATTCGGGGTGGAGTGACCAGCGGAATGCCTGATACACATCGCCGCCGAGTCATTGCTCGCAGGACAGCTTCGTCGCAAACCGCTGTCGGTGATCGATAGAACGGCTTCGGGAGGGGCAACGATCCGAATCGCAGTTGTCGGTTGCGTTGTCAAGAGCTTTCGCAGAATGTCTAGCTGCCAAGTACTGAGTTTTTGGAAGGGTCGGGCACGTCCGCACCAAATCCTCCGGTCGAGTTGCGGTGCAGGCCCGCAAGGACCTTGAGCCGCTGCCAGGCGACTCGAAATCCTGTGGGCTCAGAGACATCGAGCGGCGTCCTGCCAATGCGGTCGGGGACCGCAATCTCGAGCTGGACGCCGGCCTTCCGGTAGCGCGCCAGCACGTGCTCGAGGTCCTGCTGGCAAGCGTCGCTTCGGAGCACGACAGTCCGAATACCCGCTTCGAGAAGGTGCCTCGCTGACGGCAGGTCCTGGGGAAAGACGCACCATCGGTTGTCAAAGTCGCCAGGCTCGGCCCTCCTGGCACTTGCCATGCGCTGGCTGTCGAGCAGGAAGGCGGGGGGGGCCTCCGCCGACAGGCCCTGCGACCGCAGCACCACGATGCCATCGGTCAGCGCCTCCACGATGGGCCATACGTCGACAATGGCCCCCATCGATCCGCAGCCGTTGAACAGCGGGACCGGTCGGTATCCCCGGTGGGCCAGTGCGAGCCCCTCGAAGACCGAGGCTGCTCCGGGCAGGTCGACGATCAGTGCGGTGCCCGATTCGGAAGGCGGTGCCCAGTCAACGGCCGGAAGCGCGTCGGCGGGCAGCGGGCGAGGGGGAACTCCGTCAAGCAAGGAGAAGAGAACCGGCTTGGCCCACACCGCCCACGGGGACTCCAGCGGAGCCCATTCCTCGAACAGCATCGAGACATCCGTCATGCTAATCCTCCCAGCGAGTTTGATTCTTCGCGCTCAACAAGTACGGGAACATCCTGCGCCTTCTCGTCGATTCGTGGAGCAATGCCCAATCGGCCGTAGAAACCTGCCGCTCTTCCGTTCACCGTGAAGACGCCAATGCAGAGGTGCCGTCCCCCCCCTTCGACTTGCAGAGGCCGGCTGGCAAAACGCCGCTGAGCGACCCAGTCCCGGCGATGCAAGAACGCTGACAGTGCGGCCAGACGGCGTTCCTTGAGGGTTGTGCACTCCGGGATGGTGATGCCCTGCCCCACCCGGCCCATGGCCGGCTTGAGCAACCAGCCGTCGTTGATCCTGGCCAGCGACGGCTCCGAAGTCTCGGGCAGAAGTTGCGGCCAACTGGTCAGCGGCACTCCGAGTTGGTCCCATACGAGCGGCAGCCGCTTGGATTGGGTCAGGACGACAGAAGCATGGTTGCACGAGACAATCCCGTCGGAGAAGTAGCGATGCCACTCGCACGCCCGAGGCAAGTGGTGAAGCCACTCCGCGGGAAAGAACCGCATGATGGCTGCCAATTCCCCCTCCTGGCCGTGTGCGATGCAACGTGCTCCCCCGCTCCACCGGACGTGATCCGGAGCGATAAGAGCAGTGCGCCGTCCTACCTCCGTCAGCTTTCGGGCCAGGAAGGCCATGACCTGCCGGTCATCCGCATAGGAGGTTGCATGGACCAGCCCGATTGCTCCGGTCCCTTCAGTTCTGGCGCAGATCTGTTCGGCAAGCAGCGTACCGACGTCCGGTCCGAACGGCTCGGCCTGCGGAGCAAAGCGTGCGGCAAGTCCAGGCAGAAGCGATGCCTCGGCATAGCCTCCCGGGACGTCGCTGTTGACCTCGGAGACAACCCACTGGCCGCCCACGGTGGGGTGGAAGTCGAAGCGCATCACCCGCACGTGCCGCTTGGACTGACCTGCGGAGCGACCGGCACGCCGCAGCGCCCGAATCAGCGGGCCGGGCAAACCGAGGGTACCGTGGAGATCCGGGCGCTGTCGCAGAGCCCCCTCGAGCCTTACCGTCTCCTCAGCCAGCGATTCGGCAAGGCTGTGGAGCCGTAGCGCAGTTTGCCGCCGCAGTATGACCACATGGTCGGCAACGGTGCAGGTATCGCCAACCTGTGGGTCCCACTTGAAAGCGGAGAAGATCACTCTGCGCCGGTGCTCGGCAAAGTGCTGGGGGGGAATGGGATGAAGCCGCACATCTCCGCCAGAGGAATCAGGCAGGTTCATTCCCGCCCCTCGACCTTCGCCTCACTCCGGTACATGGGGTTCGCAGGCAGTGGCAGGGACCAACCAATGTACGCCAGGGCCAGCAGGACGTAGACAAAGGCCAGCGTCAACGAGGACCAGCGCTGAGAGGCTTGCCCGGGTTCCCGACGAACGCCCTCGGGACGGAACATGCCCTCCGCAAAGACTGCGAGCGCAGTCAACAGGACGGCGGGCAGGACGACGGAGAACTCCACGAGTGTGGCAGCGGCAGACGTCCAGTCTCCTGCGGCTGCCCTGCCGCAAACGAGCCCCACCGCGATCATCAGGCCGCCATGCCGGATGGCTGCAGCTTCGTCCCGTTCGATAGTCACCTTGTCGGCCACCTTGGTTGCAGCCTGAAAACCCGCAAGGAGCGCAAACCATGTCGCGGTGGCAAGGCCGGCCGGATACAGGACACACCACCAGCCGGGCCCATCACCGATGTTGGCCCCCGCAAAGCACGCGGTCAGCCCCATCAAACCGGTGATAAGACTGATGGCGGCCGCACGGTTGCCCCGTTCCAGCGCATCGTCTCGCAACAGGATGCCCATGAAGGCCAGTCCGGTCCGGACCAGGCCGAGCCACGCCCCACCCACCGCAAGGTAGAAGACGATGTACCGCGGTGCGTCGACGACATCGTACGAAGCGGCAGAAACCAGAACAAGAAACAGGCCGCCCAGGCAGGCGAGAGGGGCCA
>VGRX01000350.1 GCA_016875215.1 Deltaproteobacteria bacterium | reverse complement strand
GGGACAAGGGGGCGAATCCTTTCGAGTGCCTCAAGGACGACGTGGCCTGCCACCTGGGCTTCCACACGGGGCAGGCATCGTGCAAGTCGGTCATGGCCAGCATCCGCCAGGCCTACATGGGGCTCTGCTTCCCGCCGGAATCGGTTCCCGTCAATCTGATGACTCCGTTCCTGGACAAGATCAAGAAGGACCACGCAGACAGCCTGATTGCGGTGCTTTCGTGCCTTGCCGGGGAATACGGGGACTATCCCAAGGGATGCGGCAACATCCCCGACGCTGTGTGGAACAAGTGTGTCGACAAGTGCGACCCGTGAGAAGGATGGCTCCAATGCGACTCGCTGCCCTTGCCCTCTTCGTAGTCTGCTTCGCTCTTTCTGCATTCGTTTCGACCAGTTCTGCGCTGCCCCCCGGATCGGCCAGCCAGACCGTCAAGAACTTCCCCGTGCGGGAGCCTGACGAGGACTCGCCCCTGTTCGTCGTGTGGCAGCTCCTGAAGGTCGGAGTCGGTGCCGACGGTGCGGGGTCGATCGCCGACTACCGGAGGCTCTGCCTCGGTGACCGCACGAAGGACGCCTCGGAATCCGGCCGCCTCGAGGAGAAGGAGTTCGACAACCTGAAGGCACAGGCCGGCTCCTTCCTGGTCCACGACCTGCACGGTTTCAAGATCTACGTGACCGAGATGACTCCGGGGCCGGCGTTCCTCAAGAAGGACACGAAGAAGGTCTACATCACGCTGAAGAACCAGATCGAGTCCGATGAGCGCCCCGGCCTCTTCATCCTCGAGAAGGATTCCCGCTCCAACTGGAAGCTCAGAAGCCTCAGCCTGTGACCCGACGAATCGGAGCCGGTCACCCTACTTCGCCAAGGCTACGTAGGGCAAGCCGGTCACCCTACTTCGCCAAGGCTACGTAGGGCAGGCTGCTTATTGCTGCTGCTCCACCTTGACCTTCCCTTGCAGCCCGGGAGAGATCCACCATTCCAGCGTGTCCCCTGTCTTCCAGACGAGCACGCCTTCCACGCCCGGGAGGCTGCGGATGAGGGCCTGACCGCGCTCGTTGCCCAGCACCATGACCGCAGTGGCCAGCCCGTCAGCGGTGACGGCTTCCTGCGCCACCACGGTCACGCTCAGCAGCTCGCTCACCGGGTAGCCCGTCCTCGGATCCACGATGTGGCAGACCTTCCGGTCCTCCACGATCTCGAACCGCTCGTAGCACCCGGAGGTCACCACTGCGCCCGAATCGAGCGCCATGATGGCAAAGCGCGAGTCAGGCCGTTCCGGGTGCTTGATACCGACCTTGAACGGCGCCTCGCCCACTGAGTTGAAGAGCACGAGGTCCCCACCCGCGTCGACGATTCCCCGCCGGATCCCCTGCTTCTTCAGTCGCTGTGCGGCCATGTCGACGATGAGCCCCTTGGCGATTCCTCCGAAGTCGACCGACATGTTCTTCTGTTTCAGCGTGATGACGTCGCTTCCGGACACGTGCAGCTGGTTGTAGTCGACCAGGGCCATCCGCTGCCGCACCTCGTCCTCGGTGGGCCACCGCTTCTCCCGCGCAGAGTAGCGCCACAGGTCGAGCACCGGCCCGATCGTGACATCGAACGCACCGTCGCTCTCCACCGCGATCTTCAGCGCGGCCCGGGCCACCCGAGCCAGGTCCGGGCTCGCCTGGATGCTCCCCTCACGGTTGAGCCTCGATACCTCCGAATCCGCCCTGTGAACCGAGAATACCTGCTCCAGCCGCTCGGTCTCCTGCTCGATCGCATCCGCGGTCTCGTCGAAAAGCGACTCGGGCACGTTGTAGGCCTTGATCGTGAACGGAATGCCCCCCATGGGATAGAACGTCCGCGCCACCATCTCCTTGCGGGAGCACCCCAATCCAACTACGACGAGGGCTGCCAGAGCCCACACAATCTCCCTTCTCACCTTCAGCACCGTTCCTTCCTCTCGTGGATGCCAACGGACACCAAGACAGCAAGGTCCTACTATAGCCCGGCAAAGCCCATGAATGCCAGTGCGAGGATGCCTGCCGTGATCAGTCCGATGGGAGCCCCCTCCAGCACCTTGGGAATGCGGCGCACGGCAAGCTGCTCACGGATTCCGGCAAAGATGCAGAGCGCAACACCGAATCCGATTGCGCTGCCGGCCGTGAACACCAGGGCCTGCAAGTACCCAAGCCCCTCGGTGATGTTCAGGATCGCGATCCCCAGGATGGCGCAGTTCGTCGTGATCAGAGGCAGGAAGATGCCCAGGGCATTGTACAACCCCCGGGTGGTCTTCTTCATCACGATCTCCACGAGCTGGACCAGCGCTGCGATCACCAGGATGAACGAGATCGTCCGGAGATACTCCATCTTCAGAGGAACCAGGACCAGGTGGTGCACCGGGTAGGTGATCGCGGTGCAGAGCGTCATGACGAAGAGCACGGCGGAGGACATGCCGAACGCAGTGGAGATGTTCTTCGAAACGCCCAGGTAGGGGCAGATCCCGAGGAAGCGGGCGAACACGACGTTGAGAGTCAGGATCGATGCCACCAGGATCGAGACGATGCTCATCTCAGCCATGGGCCTTCCTCCAGTTCTCGATTCCGTTCATCGCACCGATAAGGAAGCCGAGCGAGATGAACGCACCCGGCGGCAGCACGAACACCAGGATCTGGTACCCCTCGGGGGTGACCGGGAAGCCGAACCAGGTTCCGTTCCCAAGCACCTCCCTGACCGTGGCCAGGCAGACCAGGCCGAACGTGAACCCGAGTCCCATCCCAAGGCCGTCCAGGAAGGAATCCCACACCGGACGCTTGGAGGCAAAGGCCTCGGCCCGCCCCAGGATGATGCAGTTGACCACGATCAGCGGAATGAAGATCCCCAGGGCCTTGTGGATGTTGTGGACGTAGGCGTTCAGCACCAGGTCCACGATGGTCACGAACGTGGCAATCAGGACGATGAAGCAGGGCAGTCTCGTCTTGCCGGGGATCACGTTCCGCAGCGCCGCGACCGCCACGTTGGAGGCCACCAGGACGAAGAGCGCCGAAAGGCCCATGCCGACCGCGAAGTTGCACGACGTCGTCGTTGCCAGTGTGGGACACATCCCGAGCAACAGTCGGAAGACCGGGTTCTCCTTCCACAGCCCCCGGGTGATTTCCGAGATTCCGCTCATGGCTGGACCTCCTGCTTGCCGGCAGCGACCTCTTGCGTGCTGCCCAGCCCGGTCCGGATTGAGTCGAGGTTCTCCTTGACCCACTCCGCCGCGACCTGCACCGCCACGCTCACGGCCCTGGACGAGATGGTGGCCGCGGTGATTGCCACGACATCCTCCTCTCCCGCCTCGGACGCCTTCTTCACGACGAACGACATGTCGGACAGCTTCCGGCGGAAGAAGTTGAGCCCGAACACCTTCCTCCGGTCGCTGCCCCACTCCGACGGCGGGGCCTCCTGGAGGTAGGTCGCAAGGCTGCCCAGCCCGGGGGTCTCGGAGTGTGCGAGTACGTAGATCCGGGACAATTCAAGCGTTTCGGGGCTCTGGAGCCCGATGAAGCCGGCCAACACCTCGATGCGCCCCGAGTACCCCTTGTCGCTCGACGTCTTCACCGCAATAGCGCATAGAGTGCCGTCGTCACGGTATGCGGGGAACACCTCCCAGCAGCCGCTCTTGCCGTTGCCGAGATCCTTCTTGAGGAATGCAGGGCACGATTCGCCCGCCGCGTCCTCGTCCGGCAGCCGGACCTTGCACTCTGCGGGGACGACCCGCCCGACCGCTTCCGCGGTCTCGGCACGCCGGGCCGCCTTGATCGCCCCCTCGGTCTGCCGCTGCACGAAAGCGAGACCGGCAGCGCTGACGGCCCCGATGACCACCACGGCGAGCACTGCTTTCACGTCGCTTCCCCGGCCGCTCATGGCTTGCTCCCCTCTGCCTGTGCCTTCTGAATGCCGAACCGCGACGGCTTCACGTAGCGGTCGATGAGCGGCGTCAGGCCATTCATGATGAGAATGGAGAACGAGACCCCCTCGGGGTAGGCTCCGAGCAATCGGATCACGCAGGTCACGATTCCGCAGCCTGCGCCGAAGATCAGCATGCCACGGCGGGTCACCGGCGAGGTGACCATGTCCGTGGCCATGAACCAGGCGCCCAGCATGACGCCGCCCGACAGCACGTGCCAGAGCGGGTCGGGGAACTTTGCGGGGTCTGCGGCCCATGCGATCGCGGTCCCCACGGCCACGGTCCCGATGAATGCCACCGGGATGTGCCACGAAATCACTTTGCGCCAGAGCAGGAACAGGCCCCCCACGAGGAGTGCCAGGGCCGATGTCTCACCGAGGCATCCTCCCACGTTGCCGATGAACAGGTCCCACCAGGACGCGGACTGCACCGCCGCTGCCGCTCCCTCCATCTTCATCACGCCCAGCGGAGTGGCCGCAGTCATCACGTCGGCGGTTGCGTTCCAGGTTGTCACCGGCCACGAGGTCATGGCGCCGGGAAAAGCAATCAGCATGAAGACCCGGGCCACGAGCGCCGGATTGAACGGGTTGTTCCCCAGCCCGCCATACGCATGCTTCGCTACGGCGATGGCCACAATCGCCCCGACCACGACCATCCAGAACGGGAGATTCGACGGCAGGTTCATCGCCAGGAGCAGACCCGTGATGATCGCGGACCCGTCCACCAGCGCGCCCTTCACCGGCTTGCCGGCCATCCTGAGCACCGACGCTTCCACGGCCAGGCACGCTGCGACCGAAACGACCGTCAGCACCAGCGCACGCCAGCCGAAGAAGACCACGGCAGCCACCAGCGCCGGAACCAGGGACAGCACGACCGTGTGCATGATCCCCGGAACCGAGGTAACGTCCCTCACATGAGGAGAGGACTGAAGCAGCAGCTTCTGCTCGCTCACTTTTTCAATCTCCGCCAGTAGAGTTTGGTCAG
>VGRX01000349.1 GCA_016875215.1 Deltaproteobacteria bacterium | reverse complement strand
GGTGAAGCCGAGCAGCATGCCCGCTTTGCCGGAAGGCAGGTTGGCGCAGAGGTTGGGCAGCAGGAACGGACTGACCCGCAGCGGCCCGCGCTCCTGGAGCGCGAGCATCGCGGCCCGGTACGCATCGTGTCCGTTGAGCGAGGAGCCGATCAGGCAGGCAGTCCGGGGGCCGGTCTCCGAGTCCATCACGAGGCCCGCATGCTCCAGTGCGTCCTTGCAGACCGCCATGGTGAGAATCACGAAGGAGGCATTCCAGTTGTAGACCTCCTTCTCGTCCGAGAAGCCGGTTTGACGGGGGTCCCAGTCCGGGATCTCGCCCACCACGTTGCACTCGGAATCCACCTGGCAGCGGGTCACGACCCGGAAGCCCGCCTCCCCCCGAACGGCCCTCTCCCAGGTGCGGGCGAACGTCTTGCCCAGCGGTGTCGCCGCCGCATATCCCACAACGAAGACGCGTCTGTTCTTCGGCGCTTTCATCGTTCAGACCCTTCGAAAGACCAGGCAGGCGTTGCAGCCGCCGAAACCGAATGCGTTCTTGAGCACGAACTCCTGCTCCAGGCACTGGCAGCTCAGCGAGAGCGGGAGGCCGGGCAGCTCGGGATCGGGCGAGTGGTTGATGGTCGGGAGCAGCACCTGTCTTCGCATCCCCTCCAATGCAAGAACCGATTCCATCGCGCTCGAGGCCCCCATGAGGTGGCCGAGTTGCGACTTGTTCGCCACGACCGGCGGAATGGCACTGCCGAAGACCTCGTGCAGGATGTCCGCTTCGATCTTGTCGCCCACCCGGGTCGATGCGGCATGCGCATTGACCGAGTCGACATCGGAGGGAGCGATTCCCGCGTGTGCGATGGCCCCACGCACGCACCGGGACACGGTCACCGGGTTCGGGGCAACGAAGTGGAATGCATCGGCCGTCGTGTCCCAGCCGGCAAGCTCGAACCGGTAGGACAGGCCGTGGACGTCCGCAAATTCCCGGGTGGCCAGCACGATGCAGGCAGCCCCTTCCGACACCACGAAACCGCGGCGGTCCTGCGCAAACGGCCGGCTGGCCCGTGAGGGCGTGTCCCCGTCGTCCGGCTTGTGCTTGTACGCACCGTTCATGGTGGCGAACCCGGCCACGATGGGCTCCACCAGCGGGAAGTCGACCGCACCGCAGATCACGACGTCGGCCATCCCCGCCTGGAGGAACAGCGCACCGGTGATCATCGACGTGCTGCCCGTCGCACAGGCCGTGATCGTGGTGCTGATGGGCCCCTGCGCTCCCGTCAGGATCGAGATCTTGCCCCCGACCATGTTGATGCACGAGTTGGGGTTCACGAACGGCTTGGGCAGCCGCCCCTGCTGGGAGAGCTGCCGGTCCGCTTCCAACACCGCATCGAGACCGCCGATGGCGGTGGAGAAGGTCACGCCCACCCGGGGGGCGAGCTCCGGAGTGATCGAGAGCCCGATCCGCTCCAGCGCCCGATGCACGACGAGCATCCCGTGCAGGAACACGGGCGAAGTCCATTGCGCCATCTCCCGGGGCCTGAGAAACGGATAGGGGCCTACGTCCACCGAAGGAACCTGGCCGGCAATCGTGACGGGGAACTGCTCCCGCAGCGGAAAACGGGTCAACGGCCCGACGCCGCTGCCGCAATCCGCAGCCACCTGCCATTGCTCGTCCAGGACCGTCCCGAGCGGCGACACCGCGTCGTACCCCAGGATCACCGGTCGCGCGTCGCCCCGCATCCTTGCCCCCTGCATCTGCCCGCCTCCATGGTGGCGAGAAGTCGCCCTTGAATACAACACCATCTGCTCCGGTGTCAACGGAAGGTGCTCCGCCCTGGGCTCTGTCCATAGGCCGGCTGGTGGTCGTGTTCGTCGTCGTTGACGTCGCCGTCGCCGTCGCCGATACTAACATCCGTATCCTGGTCCCATATCGGTCGGCGAATCCGTGCCCCGAGGGAGAGAAATGCGACTCCAAACGAGCATCATCGTGAGCTGCGTGGCGCTCTTTGCCGCAGCATTCGCCCTGCCCGCTCGCGGTCAGGATTTCGGAGACGAACCGGACGGGGGGAAGGAGGGGACCTCAGGGGACGCTGCGACAACGGGAGATGAGCCGAGAGCGGTCGTCCCCGCCGATGACCCCTGGAATCTCGATGACTGGCCGGAGCCGGGGGCCGTCGCTCCGGTCGAGGGGATGAAGGAGCCCGCAGGCGCCGCGGGCGGAGGTGCGGGCCCCATCGCCCCGCCGGTCCCGCCGAGCGCCCGGAAGGGCAAGCGGGTGGACCCGGACTACGTCATCCTCTCCCGACTCGGGATCACCGCCGAGGCCTGGGAGGACTACGTGTCGCTCCGGGAGTCGAGGCAGTACACTCCGGCACACTACTACAATCGCCAGATCGGCGGTTTGCCCCAGCTCGTGATCGGGTGGATCATGACTCTGGGCGGCCTCGTGCTGTCGGGGTGCGGCGGAGTGCTGGTCGCACATGCCCCCCCCGCTCCGGGAGGCGACTGCGAATGGTGGGAAGACTGCTGGGACCAGGAGGTAAGGCGCACCATGTACCTGACCGACGGGACCATGCTCATGATCCTGGGCGGGGGGCTCGCAATCGGAGGCATCGTGCTGGTGTCGAAGGGAGAGAAGCTCAACGAGCGATGGATCGACCAGGACTTCGACCTGGTCGGGGCGTCCGACGCGGAGTTCGAGCGCTACCGGCGCCAGGGACCCTGGCCCCCGCCCGATTCGAGCCAGGGACCGAGCCTGCTGCTGACTCCCCTGGCCCTGCCGGACGGGGCCGGGGCCGGGGCGATCTGGACGTTCTAGACATCGTCGTGTTGAGCGACGATCAAACATGGCCGACTTGGCCGGCAAGCGCCGTCCGGACAAGGAAGCCGTCGAAACCGGCAGCGCAGGCGTACTTGAGGTACGTCGAGCATGCCGGTCGGCGGCGAAACGCCATGGGGAAACGGGATGCGCGAATGAAAGGTCTTTTTGTTGTCCTGCTGGTACTTGGTCCTGCATCGCTGCTTGCCGAGGAACCTGAGCCCGGAATCTCCTGGTTCGCCTGGGAAAGCGGGCGGGCCGTGGCGCCGCTTGCAGCCGACGCCCGGGAGGCCCGGTTCCGCTTCGGGCTGCTTGTGAACGGCAGCGGTGACTTCTTCGAGGACCTTGCCTGGGGGGGCGACCTGCCGTTCCTCGATGCGGGCCTGGCCGATGGCAGCCGGCTGTCGGTGAGCGGTCGAGGCGTGATGGCCGCCCGATTCGACATGGTCTCCGATTCCTTCGACCTGCAGAACGTGGATTTCATCGGCGGCCTCTCGCTCGGGTACCGCCGAACCGCATGGGGGGCGGAGCTGCTGGCCGTCCACCAGTCCAGCCACCTGGGCGACGAGCTGATGGAGAACGGGGAGCGGGAGCGTGTGGACTTCGGCCAGGAGCGCGTGCGGCTGCTGGCCGACTGGCGGCCCGTCGACGGGTTCCGGCTCTATGGCGGAGGAACCGTGGTGGTGCACGCATGGCCCGAGTCCTTCACCGGTCGTACGACCCTCCGTGCGGGCGCCGAATGGACCCACCGGATCTTCTGGAGCTTCCCTTGGTTCGCTGCTTTCGACGCAACCGCGGTCGCAAGCGAGCCCGGATTCGGGAGCGTCACGCTGCAGACCGGCGTCGGCCTCGGCGATCGCGACCGCGAGCTCAACCGCCAGCGGGTCTTCCTCGAGTTCTACCATGGCCGGTCCGCGATGGGGCAGTTCTACCGGGACGTGGAGACGTATGGCCTGATCGGGGTGGCGTACGAGTTCAGGTAGGGGGGATCAGTCCCTGCAGCACAGCACTCCGCCTTTGTCTTCGGTACCGACGGGGTAGCCGTCGTACGAGCACGAGTCGCCGGAGCAGCCCTTCTTGGTGACCAGCTTCCCCTCGTTGAGGTGGCTGTCCTGGCCCCCCTTGCACTCCCACGGACCGAGCGGAGGCTCGGCCTCGTTGAACCCGCAGCTCTCGGGCTGGGTGCTGGCCAGCACCCGGTCGAGCGGCCCGCACTTCTTGTCCGGCCCGAGCCCCGTGCCCAGGTTCCCGCATCCGAAGACGTCGTTGAACGCCTTCTGGGCAATCTTGTCCCAGCTCTCGCACAAGCTGCCGTTGAAGCTGGGCTGGCGCATGGCGAAGAACAGGGACTTCGGCTTCGCATCGGGCGGGGCCGAACCGGCGCAGCCGGTGGGGCTCTTGAGTGCGACCTCCTCCCACCCCTTGCAGACGTGCCAGCCATCCGCACACAGGTCGGGAGTGGAGCACCCCTTCCCCTGGGGGTTGGCACTGTCGTTTCCTGCCTTGCCGCCGCAGGTCTGCTTGACGGTATCCGGGGTCACTCCGGGCTGGTCCCAGCCACCCGCACAGCCTGCGATGTGGGGGTACTGGACGTCGTCGACGAAGCCTTCCCGGGTTCCGTCCGAGCAGCCGTTCTCGGGCGGCTTGGGCGGATACGTGTCGACTGTGACGGCAAGCAGCGCCGGGGAACAGCACTCCTGCCCCTTGGCGTCCCAGACCAGGAGCGTGAAGAGGTACTGGCCGGACGCGTCCAGGAGGAAGGAGGGCGACTCGACCGTGGCGGACGGCTGGAACGCGGATACCGAGCCGTCGGGCGGCTGGACCGACCACTCCCACTGGGTGATCGCTCCGTCCGGGGACGAGGATTCCGTTGCCGAGAGATGCAGGGCCGTACCGGTGTAGTAGGGGGGGGCCTCGGCCACGGTGATGGTTGCCGTCGGGCATTGGGGGGGCGGGCCTTCGCACTCGGGGTTCGGAGCGCACCCCTCGTTGACCAGCCCGTCGCAGTCGTCGTCCGCACAGTTGCCGCAGAACTCGTCGGGCGGGATGCAGGGCCCCCATTCCTTGAGGCACTTGTGCTTGCCGGCTGACGCACATGCGGTGACGCCCCCC
>VGRX01000348.1 GCA_016875215.1 Deltaproteobacteria bacterium | reverse complement strand
CGGCTTCGGGGCCGGTGCGGGCTTCGGCTCAGGCTTGGGCTCCGGCTTCGGGGCCGGTGCGGGCTTCGGCTCAGGCTTCGGCTCAGGCTTGGGCTCCGGCCTCGGGGCCGGCGCGGGCTTCGGCTCAGGCTTGGGCTCCGGCCTCGGGGCCGGTGCGGGCTTCGGCTCGGACTTTGGTTCGGGGCGGTATTCCGGCTTGGGAGACGTTCGAGCAGCTTTGGCCCAGTCGCTCGAGCTCGGAAGAGGGGCTGCCGGACGATACAGGGTCTCGGGAACCCGCGGCAGCTTCACGGGCAGCAGGTCCGCGACGAAATTGTAGGTGTCGCATACCTTGCCGACCACGTCGTGGCTCCGCCGCATGAGGGTCACAGCCAGATCCACCCCATTCTCGAGGAGCAGTTTTCCCAGATCCAGAATGTCCTTTCTTCTCATGACGAGCTCCACGTTCCGTTCGCAGCGTGAACTTGGTCCTCACAGACGGGAGGTATTATAGGGGCGGACCGGGTAGTGTCAACCGCAAAAACGGTCAGGTTCCGGGGGCGAAATCGGGGAAGAGCTCCCATGTCTGCTCGAACAGCTCGCACTCCCGGGCGATCATCCTGGCCGCCCCTCGACGGCTGCGTACATGTTCGTACCCGAGCAGATGCAGGAGGCCATGGACGGTCATGAGCGCTAGCTCCCGCTGTGGGGTTCCGGTGACGGGTCGGCCGTCGGACCAGGTGTTTCGGGACTGCCTGTAGACCGACTCGAGCGAGATCACGAGATCGCCGAGGAGGTTGCCGCTGACGTCCCCCCACTCGCCCTCCTGCATGGCAAACGACAGGATGTCGGTCGGTTCGTCCCTGCCGCGGTAGTCGCGATTGAGCGTTCGGATGCCCCGGTCCGAGACGAGCGACAGGGATACTTCGCCCCCGCCGGCACCGGCCAGATCGAGCACGCGGACGACCGCACTGGCCAGACGGACCGTGGAGATGCGGAACCTGCGCTGCCGGTTGCTCACCGACACGCCGCTACGTCTCACTGCGACCACCTCCGTCGCCGCCGTCGTCCGGCTTCAGGGGGCCGGGATCCGTGCCGGGATCCGGCTCACCGCGGGCCTGAGCCCGGTGCCGCAGCACGTCATCGCGACGCATCGGACGCGTCTCGTCCTCGGAAGCGAGCAATGCAGCCTCTTCCGACTTGAGCCGCACCGTACGCTCGTCCGGCTTGATGCTCAGGTACTCCGGACGGGCGTGGTACATGCAGATCAGGGTCTTGATGAATCCCTCTTCGATCCGCTTGACGTCCCCGAAGGTGAGCTGGGATTCGTCGAGTTGGCCGTCTGTGCGCTTCTTCCGGATGATCCCCTCGACCCTCTTTGCGATCTTCTCTTCGGAGTGCTGAGGCAGGCTGCGGACAGCGGCTTCGACCGAATCGGCCAGCATGACCAGGGCCGCCTCCTTGTTCTGCGGCCGGGGTCCAGGGTAGCGGTACTCGTCTTCGTTGACCTGAGTTCCGTCGACCTGTGCGGCCAGCACCGCCTTGTTGTAGAAGTGCTCCATGAAGCTGGTACCGTGGTGCTGCTCCGCGATGGCCTCGATTCGCCTTCCGAGCCTGTACTTCCGGATCATCTTGATGCTCAGCTCGACATGCCGCCGGAGGATCCGGGCGGAGACGGACGGTGACAGGTGGTCGTGGGGATTGACCCCGCCCTGGTTCTCGGCAAAGAAGAGGGGGGAATCGGTCGCACCGCCGGGCAACCCGCTCTCAGCGGCAGCCGCCAGCTTTCCGAGGTCGTGGTAGAAGGCCCCGACCTTGGCCAGGAGCGCGTTGCAGCCGATGGCCGACGCCGCCTCCTCGACCAGCGTGGAGATCCAGAGCGAATGCTGGTACGTTCCCGGGGCCCGTCGCGACAGCTCCTTCAGGGCCGGATGCTCGGTGCTCGACAGCTCGACGAGCCGGGGATTCGTGGTGTAGTCCCACAGGTACTCGAACACGGGGGAGAGCGAAATCAGGAAAATGTACGACAAGGCCCCGGACACCAGCGATGCCACGGTGAGGTGCACCAGGTGGTTCGTCGGGATCTGCCCCCCTTCCACGAAGTACACCGCCACCCAGTACAGGACGCCTGCGATGCCGGCCATCATACCTGCGGAGAACAGGCTGCTTCGTCGGGCCACCTGCCGGGTCATCCAGATGCCGGTCAACGACACTGCGAGGTAGTACAGGGTGTAGTAGGCGGCGAAGCTCCCCCCCAGCAGCTCGGGTCCGGCCTGCACCGTCATGAGCAGCGCCACCGCGGACAGGAAGAGCAGCAGCACGAAAGCGACCTTGACGCCGAGCAGCAGCGTGGCCAGCATCACCGATACTCCGACCGGGCATGCGGCCAGCATGGTCCCCTTGTTGACGGCCGGATAGGTCAGGGAGAACACGGACGACGCAAACAGGAAGAGCCTGAGCAGCCCGAGCTGCAGCACGAGCAGCACACCGATGGCCAGGTAGTCGCCATGGGTCAGGCGATCCCCCTGTGGGGAGCGCACGAGGAACTTGCGCAAGGTCAGGGAGGCGAGCACCACGACCATTGCGATCCCCAGGGCGAGCAGGAGCGTCGGGACCGGGATTCCAAGGAACGTCCCGGAAGCCCCACGTCCCGCTGAATTCGGAGAGAACCGGGCCACGCAGTCCGCCTGCCACTCCTCCACCTTCTCGCCCAGAGCGACGATGGTCTGCCCCTGCTCGAACTCCACGGCGACGCCCCTGGGCACGGACGCAACTGCCAGACGCAGCGCCTCGTCGGTCCGGGCATCGTCCTTGCGGAAGTTGGGGCGGATTCCCGACACGACCATTTGCGTCACGAAGCTGGTCTGCCGCTTGGCCCCCTTCAGCCGGGGGAAGTTCTCCGAGATGATCCGTCCCACCGAGCGCGCCCGAACCTCGTCCAGGGCCTCGACGTAGCTTCGCACCCGCTGCGCCTCGGCCAACGGGTGCTCCCTCTGGCCGGCATCCACGAGCACGAGGCCCCGGGAGCGGTCCCTCTGGAACACGAAATCGAGCGTCTCCACCACGAGCCAACGCCCGCACTCCTCCAGCACCGTGAGCGCCGCAGCAAACGAGTCGCCCACAGTGGCCGGGGCGCGACGGAAGGCCTTGAGCAGCGATTCCTGCTGCGCCTTGGACAGCCCCGGCGCCACGCTCGCGATGAGACCGCAAGCATGCTCCTCCACCTCCCGCAGCGTCGCGGACAGTGACGAACGATCGCCGTCCCCCGCCGACTTCTCCTCACCCGACGACGCGTCGCTCTGGTAGAACGGGCTCTCCTT
Source organism: Deltaproteobacteria bacterium (assembly GCA_016875215.1). GTDB lineage: Bacteria > Myxococcota_A > UBA9042 > CAIXZC01 > CAIXZC01 > CAITUV01. The sequence continues at coordinate 1,639 of VGRX01000348.1, read as the reverse complement.
GATCGCCCGCGGAGGCTGCTTCTTCTCGTCGAGCGAACGGAGCGAACGCTCGGTCTTCGAGAGGAGGGAGACGTCCTCCTTGAGCTTGGCCTCGATGCTGCGCAGGAACTCCTGGCGGGCTTCGATGTGACTGTTGTCCACCGCGTAGACCGGGGCGACCTCGCTCTTGAGCTTCTCCACCTGCGTGTCGAGGTTCGGGTTCGGCTTCTCGCACGACATGAGCCGCGGGGCAACGTAGTAGCTCGTCGCACGCTCGCCCACCTCCGGGACGAGCACCCCGCGGAACCCGAGGTAGGCCAGGCGGACGATCAGCAGGATGAAGCAGAGCCATGCCCCGTAGCGGAGCAGCGGATTGCCCCACCCCAGGGTGAAGTACCGCCGTACCCCCCCGTCTTCCGCCACCTGCACTCTGGTCCCCCCAATCTTCATAGGCCGGAGTCTAGTACGCCTCCCGGCAAATGTCGATCATAAGTTGGCGGGGCTTGCAATCCCACGGACCATCGGGTACATCCAGTTAGGACGCATCGCTCGCGGAGGTCGCACCATGAGGCTCCTGCTCGCCACACTCGTCACGCTTCTTCTGGCTGCTGGCTGCGGCTCCGGGGAATCGGAGCCGGTCGAGGAGGAGCCGGGAATCACGTTCCCCCACACGGTGACCCTCGGACCGGAGCTCGCTCTGGTAGCTCCCACGGGGGAGATCCTCGACCACGCCGACTTTCTCGACGGCGACCTGGTGACCTACAAGAACCAGACCATCAAGCTCCAGTCCGGCTGCGAGGTCAGCCAGGCGCACTGCAGGCCGCTCCACATCTGCCGACCGACGCCCAGCAGCACTCCGGACACGTTCACCACCGTCAAGGAGGTCTGCATGGTCGAGCCAGCGGAGGACGAGCCGTCCATCATCGCCAATGCGGAGACCGGCATGGGGTTCACCGTGCGTCTCAACACGGCCAACGGATTCGGCCGATTCTGGGTCAAGGAGGTCACCGGCCTCGGCGACTCGGCCAAGGTGACGCTGGTGTACGAGCTGTTCCACATGGAGGAGGAGTTGTAGCCTCGCCAGCGTGCGGCAGGCACCTATCCTCGCTCGACCCGCTCCTCCAGCTCCGAGTACCACGGACCGCAGCTCCCCGTCTCATCGTGGATGTTCCAGGGCGGCTCCACCACCAGCCTCGGGGTGCGGGCTTTGACCGATTCGAGCAGGAGGTGCGATGCAGGGCGCCCGCCGAGCGGATGCACCAGGCGCAGCCGGGCCGCTCCCAGCTTCGCCAGGGGCAACCTGCGGAGGAGCTCATCGAGACGCCATGCGGGGTAGACCAGGAAGAGCCGCCCCCCTTCGGGCAGCAGGTAGCGGCCCGCGGACAGCACATCCTGCATGGTGCACGTGAGCTCGTGCCGGGCCCCCGCGTTCCCGTCGTCCTCGGACAGCCGTGCCGTCCCCGCAGGAAAATAGGGCGGATTGGCCACGACCACCGGGGCCGAGCCGGCCGGCAGCAATGGCTGCAGCTCCCGAAGGTCTGCGAGCTCGACCCGAACCCGCTCTTCCAGCCCGTTGGCCGCGACCGTCTCGAGCGCACAGCGATGGAGATGGGGACTCAGCTCGAGCGCCACCCCGGGCCCCATTCCCGCCCGGGCCCCC
>VGRX01000347.1 GCA_016875215.1 Deltaproteobacteria bacterium | reverse complement strand
CGTCGGGGTGCCCGCACCATCGGAGCACCCCGTCTCGAGGCGACGAGCTGATCGCGTCCCCGCACTGTTTTCACTCACAATTCGGAGTGCAGCTCACGCATTCAAACTCGATGCAGGTCTGCCCAGGGCCACATTCGCCGCACTCTCCGCAGCAGCCATCCGGTCCGCACCGAGGCCCGGCGACGTCCCCGCCGCTGCAGGTGGGACTGCACTCGACCAAGTCCATCTTGACGTCAGCGGTCCCCCAGTCCGCCTCCCCTTCTTCCCCCCACATGCCCCGACCGCCACCACTCCGCAGACCAGGATCACCCGCTTGCTCCACGTTCCCATGACGGCACCTCTCGGTGACAACGAGGATCGTAGCTGCCATAGTCCACCACTTGACCCTCTGTCCACGCCCCAAGGCTACCGGACACGGAGTCGGGGCTCAAGGGCTTTTCGAAGGGGGACAGGATGGAAACGGAAGGGTCTGCCGGGAAGTACCTGGAGGGGTTGCGGGAGTCGGTGGTCAGGGAGGCACGGGCCCAGGGGGTGTGGGAAGCTGTCGAGCGGTACGGAGTGCCGTTCAACAAGGTCACCAACCCAGGGCGCTGAGCACCTCACGCAGGATCTCCCGCACCAAAGCACAGGCCCTGCCGGAGCGAGCGGATGGATCGCCCGTCTGAGGCTGGAAGGAGGGATACCTCGGGACGACAGCGAACCCGGTCAGGTAGGAGGCCGCCTCCTCGAGCCAGGCCCTCACTTCGGGGTCATCCCACCCCTTCATACAACACCTTTCCTTCGGACTCGGCAATCGCGACCGCGCTGCTGCGCCACCCCTGGAGCATTGAGTACTCGTCCGGAGTGTAGACCAGGATATCCAGAGACAGTCCAAGCCTTCGGGTGACCCTGCGCAAGACGAGGGAACGCTCATCGGCCGGGAGTTTCGTGTCCGCGACGACGATCAAGTCGTAATCACTGTCCGAAGCAAAACCCGCGGTTGCCCGGGAACCGAACAGGACAATCCTGCGCACCCGCAGTGCCCCCACGAGGAGCCGTACGACCTCGTCCAATCGTTCGTCCCGCACAACACCGACGGCCGACATCCCATCTGCCCTCCGCAAGTTCATTCTAGGGGGCAAGCGCGCCGGTGTCCAGAGTCACGATCCTCGGCCCATCAGTTTGCCTTCCCTATGGGCAGAAGCCAGCGCTGACCATCGAGTCACGGCCCGAACACCGCCACGGGCACCTGGATGTCGTCCACCAGGCAGCCGTCGGAAACACGCACGGTCAGGACGTACTCGTCCACATCCTTCGGCAACGACGGGGCCAGGCTCAACGTGACGCTCCACTCCCCGGATTCCGGGTCGAGCAGCGGGTCGCTCAACTTGGCAAACGACGGAGCGCTTCCGACAAAGCTGACATCCAGCTCCTCAGCCGCTTCGACGTTCCAGGCGCTCAGCTCGACAGTCCACTTCTCCCCCAGGCCGATCTCCTGCGGCCCCGGGGCACCGTTCCACTCGGGCGGATGGCCGGGGCAGATGCGGACATCGTCCAGCTCGAACGACTTCACCACCACGGACGATTCCGCCTTCACGCCGAAGCCAACCCTGAGGTACATCGGGTCGATATCCGGGGGAAGCTGTACTTCTTCGTGCGTTGCCGGCAGGTCCTTGTCGACCACGATCTCCTTCAACGCCTCCAGCCCCTGCGGTACAGGGCCTCCGCTCCAGCCGACCAGGTAGGCGCCAACGGTAGCGCTCCCCTCTCCGTGGGCAAAGGCCCAGCTCCACTGCATCGTTACCACGCCCGCCCCTGTGGCACTCAGTGCGTTCGTGGCCAACAGCGCCTCGACCGGCTCGACCGCCTGCCCCGCCGGAACGAATGCGGCATGCGGGTCCGGCCCCAGCGCGCCCTGGCCCGCGCACGTCCACCACTTCCCACTCCCGTCCGCAGGCTCGGAATGCTGCCAGTACTCGTCCAGGGTCGAGCACGGGTTGAACGTCGCGACGAACGGAAGGTACGGGGAACAAGGGTCCAGCTTCACGTACACGCACTTCCCTTCGTCGCAGGAGGTCACCACGCAGGGATTGGAAGATGGCGGGCAGTCGCTCAGCTTGGTGCAGCAGTCTTTCGGGATATTGCAGTCCGCAGGGGCCAGGTCTGGGGGAAGATTGTGACATAGGAAGAACACACACCTGTCGCACGTGCAAGGGTTCATGTCGTTACAGGCCGTGGCCTCGCTGTCGATGGTGCACTGCGGTGTGTAGGGCAGGAGATCATTGTGACAGCACCCGTAGTCGCACCAGTCCATGGTGTACTTTTTGTTGTCGCTGCAGTCCATGTCGACTAGACACTGCCCGGCCCAGAGGTACTTGCCGTAAGGGATGTTGGCGCACTTGAAGTCGTCGCACCAGTCGACCGTACACTCCCAGTGGTCGTTGCAATCCAAGTCCGTCATGCAGCACCCGGGATCCTGCGTCACGTGCCTGCACCGGCCCGCAATGCACAGGTCGAGGGTGCAGACGCTGCCGTCGTCCCACGCCTGCGCCGAGCCGCAGTCCCAGTTGGACTCGCAGCATTGCGGGATCGGCTCGAACACGCACTTGTTGTTGACGCACTCGTCGGTGGTGCACACGTTCCCGTCGCTCAGGGGTGGGACGGAGCAAGCGAGGTCATTGATGCAGCAGCCGTTGAGGACCGTGTAGACGCACTTCTTGTTGGCGCAGGAGTCCGAGGTGCACGGATTGTTGTCGTTGCACGGGTGCGTGATATCGCAAAGCACTGGGTCGCTCTTGTTCACACACTGGTTCTTCGTGCACTTGTCGATGGTGAACGGGTCGCCGTCGTCGCACTCGGTCGCGGTCCAGCAGCACTTGGGCGTCTGGTTGGGGACCAGGGTTTTCACGCAGGCATGGGAGCCCAGGTCGCAGAATTCGACGGTGCAGGAAATGCCGTCGTTGCAGTCCACATCGGTCTTGCAGCACTCGGTCAGCGCCGGGTTGGGCGAGTATCTGCAGACATGGTTGACGCACTTGTCCAAGTTGCAGGGATTGAAGTCCGCGCATCCCAGGTCGTTTACACAGCAGGTCGGCGCGGGCATGACAAAGCACTTCCCGTCGAGGCACTTGTCCACCGTGCAGACGTTCCAGTCGTTGCAGTCCTTGTCCTGGACGCAGCATCCTTTCATCCAGACGTGCTCGCACTGGCAATTGGTGGGGCAGGCGGCGTCGCAGACGCACTTGTCCTGGGTGCACGGGTTGCCGTCGGACTGGCAGGTCCCGCCCTGGCCCGGGTCGCAGGTCGACGGCTGCCACACGGGCTGGCACACCGAGTCCCGGCAGTAGTCGATGTTGCACGGGTCCCCGTCGTCGGACTTGCCTCCGGGCTGGCAGTCCGCGTGCGTCGTGCAGCAGCCGGGCGGATCGTCCAGGACGGTGCGGAAGCACACGTGCTCGGGCGAGCAGTTCTCCGTCGTGCAGGGGCTGCCGTCGTCACAGTCTGCGTCGGAGTTGCAGCAGGCGGGGTCCGGGCTCGGAGCATACCGGCAGATGCCGTCGATGCAGGCCTGGATGGTGCATGGGTCGTCGTCATCGCACACCGGGTCGTTCCAGGCGCCGAAGCATTGCGGGGGGTCGACCGGGCCAGTCCCGAGGGCGAACAGGGCCGTGACGGCATCGAGACCAGGCGAGGCGGGCGTGTCGGGGATTCCCTGACATGCGGCAAGTGCCGATAACAACGCGAAGAACGGAGCGAGGGACAGATACCGCAACGCCACACGGACGTGCACGCTGCCGCCGTACGGCAACGGCCGATTCCCGAGTCGCATTGTCCACCTCCCCCAGGGCCAGCAACAGTAGGATAGCACAGGTCGACATATGGGAGAAGGAGGGATATTCCCTCACTGGCCGAGGTAGACCACCTCGAACGTGGTCCCCGCATTGACCATCGCATGGAACTGGATTGCCGGCCCGGGATTGGTGCAGTCGGGCTGGCCCTCGGGGCAGCATGCGTACCACGATGGAAGGATCTCGTAGTCGCCATCCGGTCCTTGTGTGAGCAACTCGCCTGGGTTGGACGCTTCCGACTGCGCCGTCCCATCTACCCCGACACCGGCGACATCGGCAGCAGATTCAGGCGAACCGCCGCCGGGGTCCCCCGTGTCCCCAGGCAGGTGTCGTAGCAGCAGGACCTTCGCATCGGGGGAGTAGCCGTCGGGAAGGCACGCCCTGTAGATGCGCTTGTTGAGACGGTCGGCGATGTCGAGCAGGGCAACGCCAATCCCATCGGGAGCGGATATGGGGTAGGTGGCTCCTGCGGCCCCGAACAGCTCGATGAACCGGATGAGGCGAAGAGAAAGCTGGGCCTCGCCGAACCCGTCCGTGTAACTGACGAAGGTGTTCTTGGACATTGAGGGGCTCGCCGGATCCCCCAGCGAAGCCACGTAGCATTCCCGGATGCACGCCAGCTTGACTGCCCGGTACTCCTCGCAGCCGGCGCTGGCTGGGGCGGAAACACACTCCGGCTTCGCTCCCTCCTTTGCCTCGGCAAACGCGGTACACGCCCTGAGTCTGTCGTCGGCGAGACAGGCGCTGCTGATGAACGACGGAAGCTCGCTGCCGTCCTTGTCCGGGGGCAGAGGGAGGCCGTCGCCGACAATGCCTGCGACAAACACCTGGAGCGGGTCCTTCTTCAACGACAGCACCTTCTCCCGGAACGGGCCGACGGGGGCCAGGGAGAAGATCGGCGAACCGGGCGGATTCTGGTAGCTGGCGATGTTGGGCAGTCCAAAGATGCCAGGCCGGCACTTGCCGTCATCGCTGCATGCCCACCATTCCTGGCAGTCGGCATCGGTCCGGCAGTCGATGCAGTTGAGATCGTAGGCACAGTTGTGGTGCTCCACGCCCTGGAACTCCCCCAGCAGTGCACATTGGTTGTAGTAATCAGTCTTGATTGCTTTT
>VGRX01000346.1 GCA_016875215.1 Deltaproteobacteria bacterium | reverse complement strand
GCGAATCGGCCTCGGTGAACTCGATCCAGGGAATGCCGCCCACCACGTTGGCGCCGAGCTCCATCGCGTTGCGGATCAACCCAAGCGTGCCCGGTTCCCGGGCCACGCCGTCCTGCGGGAACGCCACGACCTGCACGTCCACCACGCCCCGGAACTCCTCGCGGGCCTTGAGCAAGGCCTTCACTCCCACCAGCTTGGCCTTGCTGTCCACGTCGGCAAAGGCCCTGATGTGCGTGCAGCCGAATCGGGCCGCCAGTCGGAGTGCCTTGCGAACGTTCGGGAGGATCCACTCCTCGTCGTACTTCTCCTTGATCCGGGCCGCGAGCTCGATGGCGTTCATCGCCTTGCCCATGCCGTCGCCGTGGTATGCGGCCAGTGCGAGCTCGTCCATCATGGACAGCGTGTACACCTTGCACAGGTGCAGGTGCGTGTTGACGAAGCTCTCGGTCACGAGCCGTCCACGGGCATCGATCTCCTGTGTCGCGGAAGCAGCGATGCGCTCCTCGATGGCAGCGATCTTCCCGTCGACGATCCCGACGTCGGTGAGTCCTTCCTTGCTGCGCAGTCTGGCATTGCGGATGATGAGATCCATCCTGTCCTCCTCCTGGTCTCAATCCCCCTTTGGGGAACCCCGATTATCCTCGAATCGGTTCTGATCTTCAACAAATGCCTTCACCGCCTCCTCGAACATCGCGAACGGCGCGTGCAGGAGCCCGGCCCCGACCTGTCCGACCCCGGGATTCCGGTGTGCGATTCCGGTGTTGATCACCGGCGTGATCCCGGTCGAGACCACCTTGCGGATGTCAACTCCGACGGGAGTGCCTGCGAAATCGAGCACCGGCATCTTGTAGTGCTTGTGACGTCCGGTGCAGATCTCGTACATCTCACGGGTGTGGCGGAGCGCGTCTGCCGGAGTGCCCCCGACGAACTGGACGATGGCCGGCGCCCCGGCCATTGCGAATCCACCGATTCCGGCCACCTCGGAGACCGTCGAGTCGCCCAGGTCAGGGTTGGCATCGTCCTGGGAGAACCCCGGGAAGAAGAGGCCTTTCGGCATCCCGGCCGGTGCGGTGAACCAGCGTTCCCCAAGCCCGGCCACCCGGATGCCGATGTCGGTCCCGTTGCGGGCCATCGTGGACATCAGCGTGCTGTCGCGCAACCCGAGGATCGTGTCGGACGCGGCCTTGCACGCGGCCATGGACAGGTTGAGGAAGAAGTGGACGTTGCCCGCCACGAACCGGAACACCTCGCCTATGGTCCCCTTGTCGAGGTCCGAGGCCAGGAGGTGAGGCACCAGCTCCTTGAGGAACAGAGTCGTTGCCGCCACGTTGCGGTTGTGGCATTCGTCCCCCATCTGCAGCGCCTGCGCAGTCAGGTTGCGCACGTTGATGCCGCCCGAGCGCCGCACGGCCTCCGCCAGCGCGGGTGCAAGCACCTTCTCCAGGAACCGCAGCCGCTCGATGACGTCGGGAGAATAGGCGCCGAATCGAAGCACCTTGCCGAGCCCCTCGTTCAGCGAGCAGTAGGCATCGTTCCCGAAAGTCACGTTGTGGACCACGAACACCCACATGGACCGTGAGAGCACTCCGGCCATGGGACCCACGGCCCTGTGGTGGTGGCACGGATCGAACCGGACGCCGCCCGAGGCCGCAAGCTGCTCCGCTCTCTCGGGGGAATCGGCAAGCCCCTCGTACAACAGCGCTCCGATGACGGCGCCGCGCTGCGGCCCGGACATCCGATCCCAGGTCACCGGAGGCCCGGCATGCAGGATCACACCTTCGTCCAGGCCCGGCACCACTTCGTGCGCCGGCCGGATGTCGACCAGCACCGCCCGGGAATCCACCAGCCGCCTCAGCCCTTCGGCGTTGGCCGCATCGATGGCCGTGCCATCCAGTCTGGTCAGAAGACCGGCAGCAGGTGACGGAGGGCGCCAGTCGACGTGCACCGAGGATGCCCCCTGCTCCAGCAGCGACCGATGGAAAGACTCGAGGCCCAGGTTCACAGCAACCGGGCCGCTCACGAACAGATCCTTGCTCTTGCTCATCGCTCACCCTCTTGCCGCCACGACCGCGACACCGGCCGCCAGTCGGACCGCGTCCGCATTGGCGCAACACACCGTGACTCCGAATGACTCAAGCGCTGCCTTCTGAGCAGCGTACCCCTGCGGATCGAGATCGGTTCCACACAACGAGGCGACGACCGCCACCCCCAGCCTCCGGGCTTCCACCAGCGCGGGCGCCAGCGCTCCGGCGGGGTCCGGATGGGCGCCGTAGCCAAGCACCACGTCCAGCAGGATCACGGCACACTCCGGATCGGCGGATTCCTGCAGGAGCCTCTCGGTCCGCAGAGTGAAGTCGATCATCGGGTGAGGTCGGCCTACCGTGAACTCGTCGTCACCGAGATCGATTACCACGTGCCCTCCGCTGCGACGGGGGTCGGCCATCAGCCGTTTCGGATCGTGGGAGATGTTCGAGCGCACGCCCTGGAGCCGACTTCGCAGGAGGTGCTCCGCCTCGTAGCAGAGCGTCCCGCCGGAGTACAGGCCTCGCAAGTACCGCCGCCCCGGCGCAACGCGGGACGCCAGGACCGCAGGGTCGACGTCGCACCCGCTCGTCTCGAGCGCAGCCGGGGGCGGAGTCAGCTCCGCCGAAGCCTCGTACGGCAGAGCGTGCCCCGAAGGTTCCGCCTGGCCTCTCGCAGGTACTCCGGACAGAACGGCAGCCCGCTCCGCGGCCTCGGACAGGGTGGAGGCAAATGTCACGTTGCCGTTATCAGGCGCTCCCGCTGCGCCGACGAAGCCGACTACGTAGCGCTTGCGCCCCGCCCTCGCCCTGTCCAGGATCCGCTCGGCAATCGAAGGTGCTGGAGGCTTGGAGATCAGGACGACCACGCGGGTCGTTGGGTCGTTCTCCAGGAGTTCCATTCCCTGGAGCATGGACATCCCTCCCACTGCTTCGGACAGGTCGCGCCCGCCGGTCCCGATTGCGTGAGAGATTCCCCCGCCCCGGTTGTGGACGAGGCAGGATACCTCCTGCAGGCCGGTCCCCGCAGCCGCCACGATCCCTATGTTCCCCCGTCGGACACGGTTGGCAAATCCCACAGCGACTCCGGACAGCAGCGCGGTCCCGCAGTCCGGTCCCATCACGAGGAGCCCGAGCTCGCGTCCCAGCTTCTTGAGCGCGATCTCGTCCGCCACGGGCACGTTGTCGCTGAACAGGAACACGTGCAGTCCTCGACGAAGCGCCTGTTCCGCCTGCTCCCTGGCATAGCGGCCGGGCAGCGAGATCAGGGCCAGGTTGGAATCGGGCTGCCGCTCCAGTGCCCCCTGGAGCGACCGGGAGAAGAGCGGTCCTTCCGCAGAGGAAGACGCCCTGCGCATCAACCCCTCCTGGGCCGCCCGTACAGCCGCCCGGCATGCCTCATCGCTGTCAGCGATCGCAGCGATCAGGAGGTCGTTCGGCCCCGCCTTTCTCCCTTCGTCCGCAAGCAGTCCGGCAATCTCCAGGATCCGCTGGTTCTCCTCCGTACCCATGACGCAGGAGACCTCCCGGATGCCCGGCAGCTTCTTCACCTTCGCCGCAATCGACATGAGGAAGACCGAATCATGGTAGCTGTTGGGAACCACGAAGTTCGTCAGCAAGTCGACACCTCCCAAGGCATCCGTTCCGGCTTCACGCCGAGCCCCAGCAGAATGCCCAGCACGATATCCTCGCCCGAAGTGTGCCCATAGTTCAAGAGCAGTGAAAAGCGACCGGCGGGCGGCGTGGTCGAATCCCGGTCCGCCGGAAGGGCCGGAAAGCCCTCGGACAGGCAGGACGAGGCGGCGGCCACACCTTCGTCGAACCGCCCCTCCACCGCGAACCGGAGGTAGGCGCCGGACACGAAGCCCGTGCGCCGCACCCAGCAAGGCAGCTCACGTCGAAGCGATTCCCCGACCCGCGCCGCCGGACTCTCCGGCGCCGCCCGGGCAGCGGCCAGGAAGCCCACCAGGATGTCGTCACCCGAGGGAGTCAGGCCGGGGCCCAGCCCGACGAGCGAGCGGGCGTGCTCCAGGAACCCTTCCGTGTCGCCCGCTGCGGCCTGCTGCGCCATTGACAGTGCCCGCACGAACGCCTCGCGTCGAGCCTCCGGCCACCGATCCGCCTCACCCGCATTCCGAGGCAATGGCAGTGCCTGCGTGCCGGCGCAGCCGTTCCAGGGGGCCGTTGCGGAATCGCTACGCGCTGCCGCGGTCGGAGAACCCTCGAGCACGATCTCGAGTGCATGCCCCAGCCGCAGGAGCGTTCCGTGGCGACGGGCAGGAGCGCCACAGGCCACGTCCAGGAGGCCGGCCAGCGAATGGCCCACGGGGACATCCAGCCGGACGCGGTTCGGTCCGTCGCAGAGCTGAGGGCATGCCAGGGTCACCAGGTCGTCCGATGCCGTCCGGATCGAGATGGTCCTGTCGCCGACTGCAACCACGATGCCGTCGAACGGGTCCGGAAGGAGCGGATCCACGGACAGCGCTGCCACGACATTGGCTGGCATTCCCACTCTCCGCCGCCGGGTCGTCCTGTGGCGCGGCGACGCAGGCAGGCGGCGTCAGCATAGGGCCTGCGGCCTCCGCATGCAACCATGACGGCTGCCATGACGGTCAGCCGGCATCGCTGGTCATCCGTTCCCCCTGATGCTACACTCGACTTCGTTGATCGGCGCTCATCTGCGGTTGCCCCTTCCGCGTGGTCGGGGCTGTGTGCCGCAAGCATGGAAGGCCAGTGATGATTGCCGCTTCAGAAGATCCCGTATAGGATGGTTTCACGGCACTGGGGGCGGTCATGTCGACTCGCTTGTTCGGATGTCTCGTCGTCGTCCTGCTGGCTTCAGCCTGTGGGAGCACATCGGACGGGTCGGACGTGTCGGACGTGTCGGACGTATCGGACGTGTCGGACGTGTCGGACGTGTCGGACGTGTCGGACGTGTCGGACGTGT
>VGRX01000345.1 GCA_016875215.1 Deltaproteobacteria bacterium | reverse complement strand
GGGGCAGGGCCTTCTTCTGCGCAGGGGCTTCCTGCTTCATAGCAGCCTGCGTCTCAGGGGTTGCCTCTTGCGGGGCGGAGCTCCTCCCCGAGGGGGTGGCGCCTTCCTGGGGCACCACCGAATCCTTCAGTGCCGGCTGACGAACTGCCTCTTCTGGAACCTTCCCCTGGCAGCCGGGGAACAGCACCAGAAAAGCCAACAACGAGCCCAAACCTGTCAATCTCCTGACCAGCATCTCCGCTCCACCTCGAATCGCAGTCACGCCTAGAACGGCGAGCGCTACCGGCACTCCTCTTCAGGATACACGCACCGGAACCCGATGCTGTTCCAGCGAGTGTCCATCTTGACGCTGGCATACTCCTGCGTCGCCTTCAGGTCATCCACGTTGCTGTTCCATGCACCACCCCTCGCCACCGGCTTCCTCGCCCCAACGAACGTCCACTCCCACACGTTCCCGGACATGTCCTCGACGCCAAACGGCGAAGCACCGGCGGGAAAGGAGCCAACCGGAGCGGCAAACGGGGATGGGTCGGAGAAGGAAGCACTCTGTCCCCAGGAGAACGGACACTCACTCGCACAGCCATTGGCGCGGGAGTTGTCCGGACGTTCACGTCCCCACGGGAAGGTCCGTCCGTCCGTCCCGCGGGCTGCCGCCTCCCACTGCAGCGACGAGGGGACGGTTCCCCGTTTCCACCCGCAGTACTCCGCCGCGTCGACCGGCCGCACGCAGATTGCCGGATGGTCGTCCCGATACCACGCCGGCCTGCCGAACCCCGTCTCTTTGGACTTCCGGCCCCCCGTCTCCTGCAGGGTGACGCAGGCGGTCCAGTCGATCGGAGTGCAGTGCTCGTTCTCGACGCACTCCTGGTAGTCTTCGAACGTGACCTCCAACCGATCGATGCAGAATGCGTCCAGTTCAGCGTAGGAAGTTTCGTCGCCCGTGGTGAGGGGATAGCTCCCTGAAGGCACGCGAACAAGCCGGGGCGTCGATCCGGATTGCTCTTCAGGCTCTGGTTCCGGCTCGGGCACAGGCTCCGGCCTGGGCTCAGGCTTCCGCTCGGGCTTCGGCTCCGGCTCCGGCCTTGGCTTTGGTTCCGGCCTCGCTTCGGGCCCCGGCCTCGCTTCGGGCCCCGGCCTCGCCTCGGGCCCCGGTCTCGGCTTCGGCTCCGCCGTAGGAGCGGGCATTGATGATGGCTCTGAAGTAGGTTCGCTCCCAGGCTCGGTGCCGGTCTTCCACTCCCACCCACCCTGCTGAGAAGGGGGGCTCTGGCGGCCGGACGTATCCTCGGTCTTCGCCGCCGCCACGGACTCCTCCCGCCGCTCCGCTGGTTCTCTCTCTGTCTTTCCCGTCCCCAGCACGATCAACCCAAGCGCCAACAGCACGAGGCCGACGAGCGATGCGGCGAGGACCCGTCCAGCACTCCATTTCCTTGGCTGCTCGGAAGCCTCTGACCCACCAGTCGTTGGTCGGGAGGATGCGCTTGGCTCAGTCGACGCCCCGGACGCCGGCCCCTTGTTCCTGGCCGCGGCTTCAATGGCAGAGAGGAATTCTCCCGCCGACCGGAACCGCGTTTCCGGGTTCTTCGAAAGAGCCTTGTAGACGACCGCTGCCATCGCAGGCCCTGCCGCGGTGCCAGCAAGTACCGGAGGCGATTTGTGAACGTGCGCCTCAAGGACCGGCCAGTAGTTGTTCTCGTCCTCCTGCACAAAGGGGACCGCACCCGAGAGCATCTGGAACAGGAGCACTCCGAACGAGTAGAGGTCGGATGTCGGGCCGATTTCTCCACCCCGTACTTGCTCAGGGCTCATGTACTCCGGGGTCCCGACGAAGCCACCGGCCTTCGTCACCCCTTTCACTCCCTGCTGCCTGGCGATGCCAAAGTCGGTCAGGATGACGTGTCCGTCCCGCCGAAGGAGGATGTTCCCCGGTTTGATGTCCCGATGGATTACTGCCGGAGAGCGGTCATGGGCATATCCGAGGGCCGACAGTACCCCTCGACACACGGAGAGAACCTGCTCCGTGCCCGGAGTCCGCTGCCTCGTTAGGAGGTCCTCGAGAGACTCGCCTTCGATGAACTCGGTGATCAGGAAGAAGCAGTTGCGTTCTTCGAAGAAAGCGAGCATCCGGACAATATTCGCGTGCGCAAGCCCGGCGAGGACCTGGGCCTCGATGAGGAACCGTTGCCGTTGCGTGTCATTCGCAGCGTACTGCGGGTGCAGAACCTTCACGGCAGCTCTCTGGCCGGTGAGCACGTGCTCCGCCAGATAGACTTCTCCCACTCCACCGGCCCCGAGCAGACGAATGATCCGGTATTCCCGTACGACGGCGCCGTCCTCCAGCAACGTCGCTGGTCGGCCTGGTCGACCGCTCCCCCCGCCGCTGTCATCCTCGAGCGTTCCACGAGGGCCGACTGCCCGGCCGCATCGGGTGCAGAACTGCTGGTCCGCGTCCAGCGGACTCCCGCAACCTGCGCAGAATCGGCTCTCCTCCATTGAATCACCTCGGCGTTCGATTCTGCCAGAACCGGGCCGGGAATCAAGGGGGCTGCTCAATCCCCGCACCTCTTCCAGTTTTCGGAACCCTGGACAGGCAGTCCTCGCAGGCCCGCAACACCGGGAAGGGGGCCGAGGCTGCCAAGGCGGACTGGGTGACCATGGCCGACATCAAGGCCAGGTACGCCCACGCCAGCGTGATCGACAGCGAGCGGGGGGTGTTCAACGTCGGGGGAACAAGTACCGGCTGGTGGCGAGTATCCGGTTCCCGGGCCGGACCGTATGGGGGGCCTCCAGGAAGGCACAGCCAGAGGAGCAGGCCGTGCGTCGGGGGCGTCGGGATGACGGGGCCGAGCGCCTGGTCCGAGATGCCCGTACGCGCAGTCACTCCCACGATTCCGGGGAAGCTGGCAGCGCCCCCACAGCACACCCTCACAATCAACGGCACAGGTTCGGGAGGAAGATGTGTCGACCGGCGCGGTGGATGAGACCCTTCGACTCGCTCGCTGACGCTCCCTCGCTTCCCTCGATGCGCTGCCGCTTACTCGGGACTGGCAGGGTCAGACGGCCTTGGGACGGGCATGGGACGGTGGCTTCGAGCAGAGCAGTACTGGCGCATGGTCATTGGCTTCGAGGACGGCCTGTCTGAGCGGGAGATGGGATTTGAACCCACGACGTCAACCTTGGCATTTTTGGGCCGCACATTCCGACATGTCGGCCCACGGTGCGCATCTTGGCGGTATCGTTGAGAAACCGGACATCCCGTTGCATCCCGTTGCGTCCCGTTGCGTCCCGTTCCGGCCCGTCAGACCGTACCAAAACCGTACCCGCCGGGGGCCATCCCTTCCCCCCGCGTCCCTGCTTGCTGCCCCTCAATTCCCATGCAGGGAAGAAAAGGTAAATAACCCGTTGAGTAGGTGATCCCGGGACTGGCAGTCTGCCCGTGGTTCGGGCGCACGGTGCGCCCGTCCCGGGCGGCCCGCCCCGCATCGCGGGCACGGAGGCATACCATGGCAAAGCGCAACACCAAGCAGCCCACCCCCACCCCGGCCGCGGCCGACGCCGCGACCCCGACCCCGGCGGCACCGGACCTGACCCGGATGCTTGCACAGATTGCGGACCCCGCTACCCGAGCCAAGCTCCAAGCCGAGCTTGCAGGGCAGCTCGCGTTCGCCGCGCAGCAGGAGGCCTCGGCCAAGGCGCACGAGGAGCGCGGCCTCGCCCTCAAGGCCAAGCTGGAGAGCGTGCTATCAGCCGGGGACCTCGCAGGCGACACCTTCAACCTGTTTGTCTCGGGCCTCGGCGGCAAGGTAACCGTGGAGGTCTGGCCCGACGAGAAGCCCGCCGCCACGAAGGGCACCACCTGGACCGATGCCCGTAAGGCCGAGCTGGCCAAGCTGCTGAGGGAGGGGAAGTCGAAGGCAGAGGCAGCCGCAGAGCTGGGAGTCAGCGTGTCGAGCGTGGGGAACTGCATCTACAGCAACGGGAGGAACCTCAAGGGGTTCCTGGCCCGCCACCCCGAGCAGGAAGGCAAGTAGCCCGCCGCTTCGTCAAAGCGCTCCTTCCCAACCCTTGATTGCCCAGCCTACTGACTGCACACGGGGCAACTGCTCGCCCTAGTAGGCGTCGGTCGACCTCACGTCGTAGGCGTCGCTAGAGCTCACGTCGGTCTCCCCCGTGTACCCGGGGCACAGCTTGCACTTGGAGCAAAGGTCCGTGCAGCAATCCAACTGCGGCATGCCCTTGGAATCGCAGAAACACCCGCTGTAGGCCGGTGAGGGGGCGAACCATCCGCAGTCCATGTACTCGGAATGGCACTGAGCGTCTACACCACAGGCAATGTGGTTCACGCACTGGCCGCAGAGGCCCCCGCACCCGTCGGGCCCGCACTTCTTCCCCTTGCACTCCGGCATACAGCATCGGCCATCCTGGCACACGCGCCCATCTGTGCACTCCCCGCAGAGGCACGCGAAGTCTCGAGACTCCGATTCCCAAAATGGATAGAGTGTGCCGCACTCTATCGGCCCGTCCTGCATGGGCGGGGAGGCACAGAACATGGGGCACTCCTTCGCACGAGAATGGCAGGCGGCATAGCCATAGCCTTCGTCTGTGCACTCGTACCCCTCCAGACACTCGCCGCATGACCCGCCACAGTGGTCGCCCCCACACTTCCTGACGCCGTACTCCTCATCACCGCACCAGGGGACACATGCACGAGCCTCCGCCCCCGCGTCTGTGTCAGCGGCTGCGTCCCCCTTGCCACCACTGCATGCCCCGACCAGCATCACCGCCGCCCCAAGGGCGAGTGCTGCATTCATGCTCACGGCGTCACCTCCTCGCGAAGCCAGCCCACTCTCCCCCTGTGTTCCCCATTGTGCCGTGAACCCTCCTGTCGTTCAAGAGCGACGTGCTGGCGCTGGCCCCGAGCCGCCGCACCAGTTCGGTCGGGCAAGTCTAGGGCCAGAACAGCAGCGGACCGGGG